>CAXUBG010000042.1:7588-13497 GCA_964249285.1 uncultured Terriglobus sp.
CTTTCGCATCATGCCTAGCATTCCCCCATCACACTCGAACTCGCGGCGCGCTCTGAGACGTCTCACCCGGTACGGAAACCAACCGGTGCCGCCGCCGGGCGAACTACTTATCCCACTCCAAACCGTGAGTTGTCAAGCCGCGCCGCAGCTTAGCATAAAGACATGCGATGGATGCTGCTGGTGGACACGTGTGGCGCGCAGGGCAGCGTGGGTGCTGCGTGCCTGGAGGGTTCGCCCGAACTGCGGGCGGAGCGGGTGCTGCCGGGCCGCGAGACGCAGGAACGTCTGATGACCGCGATTGCCGATGTCCTTGCGGACTCAGGAATCCACCTGAGTGATCTGGATGTTCTCGCTGCCATAACCGGTCCAGGCTCCTTCACCGGTGTTCGCATCGGTCTGGCGGCGATCAAAGGATTGGCGGAAGCGCTCGGGAAGCCTGCCGTCGCGCTGTCCCGGTTGCAGGTGCTTGCGGCGCAGGCCGGACAAGCCGGCCCGGTACAGGCGTGGATCGATGCGGGGCGCGGAGACGTGTTCGTAGGCCGGTACCGCGATGGGCTCTGCCTGGGCGAGCAGATGCTGCGTGGCCACGATGCCGCTCTCCTCATCAAGCACGGAGACCGCGTCGTTGTGACAGAGGAGCGGCTTGCGTCCCTCTACCCCGCCGCGGCAAGGGTCGCATCTGTTGGCGTGCGAGAAGCGCTGCCGCTGGCGTGGAGCAAAGCCGCTGCCGGAGACTTCGCCGACGTTGCGCTGCTGGATGCGAACTATCTGCGTGTCCCGGATGCGGAGCTCGCACGCCGCGCCGCGGAGGCGCAGCGTCAGGCGGAGATCACCGGAGTTCAGGCGTGACCCCTGCGGCTGGATCGATTCGCGGCGCGGTGGAGGCGGATCTACCGGCAATGTTGGAGATCATGCGGGAGAACGCCAATGCTCCGCAATGGACATTTGATCAACTCCATGAGATGGTTGCGCGCGGGCGTGGCCCGGTGAAGCGAGCCGTCCTGGTTTCGGACGCAGATGGCCCCCTCGTCGGCTTCGCCGCAGCGTCGGTTCTGTCACTTTCCGGCCACGCAGAGGCGGAACTGGAGAGCATCGCAGTCGCCCGCGCGCATGTGCGGTGTGGCGTCGGGCGCGCGCTGCTGGATGCGGTGTTGCGGTGGGCTGCGCAAGAGGGCGCACTCTCGATGCGGCTGGAAGTGCGGGAGAGCAACGCGGCGGCCCGGGCGCTTTACGCACGCTGCGGCTTTGTGCGGACTGGGGTTCGACACCGCTACTACACGCATCCGGTCGAGGATGCCGTGTTGATGGAACGCAAGCCGGTGGACTAAGTGTCCCTGCCGCCGTGGTGGTGCGGGCTGGCGGCGCGCCGTATCATGGCTGTGTATGGTTCGTGACGGATACTTCTACGCGCTGGGTTTGGGTGGGGTGGCAGCGCTTCTGTGGCTGCTCACCGGATCCTTGGGTCTGGCAATTCTGCCGCTGCTCCTGGCTGCCTTCTTTCTCTGGTTCTTTCGCGATCCCTCGCGGCGCATCCCGGCGGCAGCGGGCGCGCTGGTGTCCCCGGCCGACGGCAAAATCACAGAGGCGGAATGGATTGAGACGCCGGACGGTAGCCGCCTTCGCCTGAGTATCTTCCTGAACGTCTTCGACGTCCACGTCAACCGCTCGCCTATCGATGGAACGGTCAAGCAGGTGAACTACAAACGCGGTCTGTTCCTCAATGCCATGCGCGCGGACAGCAATGTATTGAACGAGCAGAACGTCGTCGTCATTGAAGGCCCGGAATACTCCGTGCAGGTCAAGCAGATCGCGGGTCTGCTGGCGCGGCGCATCGTCTGCAAAGTCAAGACGGGCGACACGGTACGGCGCGGACAGCGGATCGGGCTCATCAAGTTCGGTTCGCGGGTGGACGTTCTCATGCCCGCCGACTGCAACCTGAAGGTGCGCACCGGAGATCACGTGAAGGGTGGCAGCACCATCTTGGCCGTGGTGCCCCGCAAAACGGCCGCGGGAGTCGAACCCGCAAATCTTCCGGCGGTGGAAGTCTAACTTGGCCGGGGGATTGGATCGGCGAAGGCAGCGGCCGCAGCGCGGTTTGTTTGTGCTGCCGTCCCTGTTCACGGCGGGTAACATCGCGCTCGGCTTTTACGCCATCACGCAAAGCCTGCAGGCAACGCCAGCGGACCACAGCTACTTTGACCGGGCGGCGCTGGCCATCGCGTTTGCGCTGCCATTCGACGCGCTTGACGGCCGCATCGCACGCATGACCAACACGGAAAGCGACTTCGGGCGCGAGCTGGATTCCCTCGCCGATGTCATTACCTTTGGGGTCGCGCCCAGCATCCTGGCCTATACCTGGGGCTTCCGGATGATCCCCGCCGCCGGGTTCTCCCCGCGGCTGTTGCACAATGTGGCCGATTTCGGCCTGGTGACCGCGTTTCTGTTCCTGATCGCGGGTGCCTGCCGTCTGGCGCGGTTCAACGTGACCGTCAACCCCAAGCCAAGTAATCCTGGCCGGCCTGGCCGCCGCTACTTCGTGGGAATGCCCATTCCGGCGGCCGCCGGCGTGATCGCCAGCGTCGTGCACTGCTTTGACGGGTCGCCAGTGGACAATCCATGGATTGCGCTGGTGTGGCTGGGCCTGCTGCTGTTCACGGGATTTCTCATGGTAAGCCGCTGGCGTTTTTGGAGCGGCAAGGAGATGGACCTTGGCAGCAGGCAGTCCGTCCGCATTTTCCTGGTCGTCATGGCCTTTTGCGTGTTTCTGGCCAAGTTCTCCGGCTACCTGCTGATCACAATGTCGTTGGCGTACATGGTCAGCGGCATGTGGGCGCGCTTCATTTATGCGGCGCGCAGCAGGCGGGCCCGCCGGCTGGGCATGGCCGTGCCCAGCCAGCCATGACCCGTGCAGTCCCCTGCTTCAGCAAAGCATCAGAAGAGGCCTATGAGTAAGAATCAGTACCGCATCGCCGTGGTGGGTGCCACAACCCTGCTAGGCAAGGAAATCGGTGATGAGATCGCCGAAAGCCCCCTGGCCGCGGCCACCGCCATCCTGCTGGACACGGAAGAAGAGAGCGGCACGCTGGAAGCGATGGGAGACGAAGCGTCCTTCGTCCAGCCGCTGGAAACTGCCGCGTTTGAAAACCTCGATGTTGCCATCTTTTCGGACGCGGCCATGTTGCGCGAATATGGCACGACCGCCCAGCAGATGGGCGTGGCGGTCGTGGATGCGGCCGCAAGCATTCAGGACAGCGGCATCGCTCCTGTCCGCTCACCGCTGCTTCGCGATGGTGCACCGCTCGGTCTCGAGGACGCCTATGTCCGGTGCGCGCACCCCGCCGCCACCATGCTCGCTGCGGTCCTCTCCGCCCTGGACAAGTCTGCTGCCATACGGTCCGTAGCGGCAACCGTATTGCAGCCTGCCAGCGAGAACGGACGCGCGGGCGTCGACGAGATGCAGCAGCAGGCAGTCAATCTCCTGTCATTTCAACCCGTGCCGCGCGATCAGTTCGATGCGCAGGTCGCATTCAATCTCTTGCCTGCCCTGGGCGAGTCCGCCAGGAACGCATTGGACGCCGTCGGTCGAAGAATTCAAGCCGACCTGCACACAATAACTGGCGGCAGACTGCCCGTTCCGGTTCTCCAGGTCGTCCAGGCACCGGTCTTTCACGGCTTCACCGTGTCGCTCTTTGTCGACTTCGCGGAGCCGCTTCCGCCTGAAGTCTTGGCTGTGGGTCTCCAGTCTGATCTGCTCGATCTGGTCAGCGAAGAAGGTGACCCGCCCAGCAATCTTAGTTCTGCCGGACAGGGGCAAGTGCTGCTGCAAATCACGGCTGTGCAGGGCAAGGGTGCGGCGCTTTGGCTTGCTGCTGACAATCTCAAGCTGCGTGCCCGCACTGCCGTCGCGTGCGCCCTCGAGCTGACACGCCTCCGTCCGCTGGGCAAGGTGCAGTAAGCTCGGCATCAATCGACGCCACTGTATCAGTGTTTAGGAAACGCGTACTTCTTCAGATCGACAGGCCTGTTGTACTCGATGTTCGTGTAATAGGAAGTCTGCGTATCACCTTCCGGCAGAAAGTACTCCTGCTTCAAGGAGATGCTCCGCGTCACATCCACCCAGATCACGATGTGTGAGACGTTGCCTGCAACGGACGCCTCCTTCGGTGTGAGATCAAGCTTTGCCGCCGCGATTCCATCGACGGTCTCGTTGCCGAGCAGTTTGATCGTCCAGGACCGCTCCAAATCCTTACCGCTGCCGCCAAAACCCAGCGTCAGAAAACTCTCGACCCGGGCACGGTCCTGTCCCGCGCTGAACGGGGTCGTCTTCTTCCCGACAGCGTCGTAAATCTCACCTTTGCCGTTGTTGAAGTGCACGTACTTCGATCCCAGAACGGCGCCCATCTCCGTGCCATTCTTTGTCTGCCGGAAGTACACGATGCCGCTTTGCGCACTCTCCTCGCGCACCACCTTCTCAAATTGCACCTTGCGCACCGAAGCCTGGGCCGACTGGAACTTCAACGACGCCGCGTCCATCTCGCGCAGCACCTTGTCCAGCGCGGGATCGTTCGCCGCGTAGGCCGGTCGCAAGGCACATGCGGAGAGTAAAAGTGCGAAGACAAGAAAGCGTTGCATAATGCTCCTGCTGATGAGACACGGTTTGGGTGTCAGCGATGCGCCCAGACACGGTACGCGTTCACGCGGCCGGAGTCGTCCGTCAGCGGCTGGTAGCGCTCGATGAGAACGTCGCCCGCGATGGGCTCGATGAGCCGGCGCAGCGCCCGGCGGGTGCGCAGGTCGGGGTCGGTTCCCTTGACGTGCGCCAGGCTTTGGCCCACATCGGTCTGCTTCACCTGGTACACCAGTTCGCCTTCTCCGTTGTTCTCCACCATGATCTGCGAGGGCAGCTGATACACCGGCCGGTCACGAAAGTTGATCAGGTGCGGCGACACAAAAATGAAGAGCAGGATCAGCGTCACCATGATGTCGTAGTGAAACGAACCACGCTCGTAGGTCCAGAAAAGATAGCTGCGCAATATTTTGAGCATCAGAGAGCCGCCTGCTTGCCAATAACAGTGTCGCCGCCCATGTAGGGCTGCAGCGCCTCCGGAATGCGCACCGTCCCGTCAGCCTGCTGATAATTCTCCAGGATCGCGAGATACGTTCTGCCAACCGCCAGGCCGGACCCGTTGATCGTGTGCAGGAACTCCGCCTTCTTTGCGCCAGCGGGCCGGTAGCGGATCTCCGCGCGCCGGGCTTGAAAGCTGCCGAAGTTTGAGCAGGAGGAGATTTCGCGGTACAACGCCTGACCCGGCAGCCAGACTTCCAGATCGTACGTCTTCTGCGCCGCGAAACCCATGTCCCCGGCGCACAGCAACATCCGGCGGTACGGCAGGCCGAGCCGCTCCAGCACCGTCTCCGCGTGGCGGGTCAGCGCTTCGTGCTCCCCCTCGCTCTTCTCTGGCACGGTGAACTTCACCAGTTCAACCTTCTGGAACTGGTGCTGGCGTATCATCCCGCGCACGTCGCGCCCGTAGCTGCCGGCCTCGCTGCGAAAGCAGGGGCTGTACGCGCACAGGCTGGTGGTCAACTGCTTCTCCTCCAGCGTCTCGCCACGGAAAAGATTGGTCACCGGGACTTCCGCCGTCGGAATCAGGAAATGGTCAAACGCCTCAAAGGTGTTCCGTTCAACCTGCAGGCGGTCCACTCCCGCCATGGCGTTGCCCGCTGTCTCGTCCTCCAGCACACCCGTGATTGCCGTCTTGTCCACGCAGTAAAACAGGTCCTGCTCGAATTTCGGCAGCTGGCCGGTGCCGAAGAGCGAGGCCGCATTCACCCTGTAGGGCGGCAGCACTTCCGTGTAGCCGTGCTCGCGCGTATGCCGATCCAGCATAAAGTTGGCCAGGGCACGT
>CAXUBG010000042.1:13507-18326 GCA_964249285.1 uncultured Terriglobus sp.
TTCTCTCCACCCTGTTGCTCTGCTCATCCTTCCCATCCGGCACAGAGGCATCCGGCAGATTCGGCAGCGCGATTAGAATGTCGCGAAGGTCGGTGTCCAGCGTGTCCGCCGCGGCTTGCAGGTCCTCCCCTCGTTCGCGAAGGTCGCGGACCTCCTCCGTCAAGCCCGATGTGTCCGCGCCAGTGCGCTTGAGCTTGCCAATCTCCTCTGATAGCCGGTTGCGGCGGGCCTTCAACGTCTCCAAAGCGGTAATGAGTTCACGGCGTCTGGTGTCAAGTGACTCAAATCCGCCCAGGATAGCGGCGGGATCGCCAGAGCGCCGCGCCAGAGCGGCTTTGACCTCCGGCAGGTGCGCGCGGATATGTACGAGGTCGAGCATCAGTCCCATGGTATCGGACGGCGCACATATCCCGCGCTAGGCCGTGCCTGTGCACAGCGGGTAGCATAGAGCACATGCTGGTGCGCTGTGCGGCTGTTCTTCTCGGATTCCTGTCCCTCGTGCATCCGGCTGCTCACGCGTCCGCGTACGACGGCTCGCCCAAGCTGGTGATCGAGCTTGTCTTTGACCAGTTTCGCGGCGACTATCTGGACCGGTACCGTGCGGACTTCAAGGCTCGCAATGGATGGAATCTGTTTCTCCAGCGTGGCGCGCACTTCACGGACTGCTATTACGACTATGCCAATCTCGTCACAGCGGCAGGGCATTCCACCATCGGCACGGGCGCTTACACCGACGGGCATGGCGTTCCGCTCAATGAGTGGTACGAGACAGGGCGTGACGGCAAGCCGCACCAGGTGACCTCCGTCGAGGATGACCGCTACCATCTCGTCGGCGTGCCGAAGGGAACAGCGGATGCACCCGGCGCGTCGCCAAAGAACGAGTTGGCTTCAACCCTGGGGGACGAACTGGTGCTGGCCACCCAGGGCAAGGCGCGCGTCTTTGGGATTTCCTTCAAGGACCGGGCTTCCATCCTGACATCGGGCCACGCGCAGCAGGCGGCCTACTGGACAGATCACGACACCGGGCAATGGATTACATCCACGTACTGGGTCAAGGCGCTCCCGGACTGGGTTTCAGCCTTCAACCGCGGCGAACGCATCGCGCAGGCACGCAGGGAAGCGGGCGTGGCAAGCGGCAGCTTCTATGACAAGGTGGGCCGTACGCCGGCATCGGTCAGCTACCAGTTGGACTTCGCCAGGGCGCTCATCGAGCATGAACGCCTGGGGCAGAACACCGCGGGTGTTACGGATCTGCTAACGCTTTCCATCTCGTCAACGGATCTGCTCGGGCACGCCGTCGGACCGGACGATCCGGCACTGCGGGCCATGATTGACACCGCGGATACGCAGCTGGACAGCTTCTTTACATGGCTGGACAGTACTGTAGGACTGCGCAATGTTGTCATTACGTTCACCGGCGACCATGGCGTCGCTCCCACCATTGCAGCGGCCACGTCGTACGGTATGCCCGCGCGAAGCATGCCAACCAAGCCTTTTCAGGACGCGCTGGAGACCGCGCTGGAGGCTCACTTCAAACCGTCCGCGGCAGGCAAGTACGTTTTGGGCGTGGACTACCCGTGGATTCAGCTGGATGCGGCTGTCTTCAGCGCCAGCGGTATAAGCGAAGCGGACGCAGAAGGCGTCGCCGCCAGTGCTGTCTACGCCTACCTGCAAACGCTGACACCGGGTGACACACCCGCGGCAGGCGCGCCGGGAGGCCGTCTGCCCGCGCCGGTGCGCGCCCAGTTTGTCTATACCGCACTCCAAATGCGCACTGGCACCGTGCCGGACACGGACTATGGACGGCGTGAGCTGCACAGCTATTCGCCGCGCATGGGGTGGGCCGTGCACCTCAATCTGGGTGCGTACCAGTACGGCGGGTACGAGACGGGCGCGACACACTACTCCGCCAATTCTTACGACCGGCATGTGCCGTTGGACATCGCTGGTCCCGGCATTCATCCGGGAACGTATCACGGTGTGGTGGCGCCAGTGGACATCGCCGCGACGCTTGCCTCCATGCTGCGCATCAACCGGCCGTCGGCTGCGGTGGGCCGGGTTCTCACGGAGGCGCTGCAGCCGGAGGTCTCGCGCACCGTCTTTGCGGACGTACCCTGATGAGCGCCGCGCCCGCCATGAGCGTCGAGATTGCGGGCGTATCTCTGCGCTCGCCAGTGATCGCTGCCAGCGGCACCTTCGGATACGGCATAGAGTTCGAGGAGATCCTCTCCGTCGATCGCATCGGAGCCTTCATCACCAAAGGTTTGTCGCGCGAGCCGATGGCCGGCAACCCCGCGCCACGCATCATCGAAACGGCCAGCGGCATGATCAACGCCATCGGCCTTCAGAACGTTGGCGTTAAGGCATTCGTCCGCGACAAGCTGCCCGGCATCCGGCGCATGGGCGGCGTTGTGTGCATCGCGAACGTCTTCGGCTTCACCATCGAGGATTGCGTTGCCGTGATCGAGGAACTCAACGCAGCCGGCGGCATCGCGATGTATGAGCTGAACGCGAGCTGTCCGAATACGAAGCATGGCGGGATGGTGTTTGGCACCGATCCTGAATCGCTCGGCGACCTGGTGCAGGCTTGTAAGTTCGTCGCGAAACGCACGTTGATGGTGAAGCTCTCGCCCAACGTGACCAATATCGCAGGCATGGCGCGCGTAGCAGAGGCGGCTGGCGCGGATGCTGTGTCACTGGTCAATACGTTTCTGTCGCTGGCCATTGACGTGGAGACCCGCAGGCCGCGCATTGCCAACGTGACCGGAGGCCTCAGCGGCCCGGCAATCAAGCCCATCGCGGTTCGCATGGTCTGGGAAGCAGCGAAAGCCGTCCGCATTCCCGTGGTCGGCTTGGGGGGCATCGTCAAGCCTGAGGACGCGGTGGAGTTCCTGCTGGCCGGTGCCACGGCGGTGCAGGTCGGCACCGCAAGCTACGCCGATCCCCGCGCGCCGGAGAAGATTGCCAGGGGGTTGGAAAAGTGGTGCGCCGGGCACAGCGTGCAATCGGTCCGCGATTTGAAGGGTACGTTGCGCCTGTGACCACCGCCAGCGCTGGGCTAAACTGTGTGCATGAACGGGCGGCATGAGATTGAGTCCAGGCTCGACCAGATCGCGGCCATCTGCCGTCAGCACAAGGTGGCTCGCCTGCTTGTGTTTGGGTCCGTACTGCGCGACGACTTCAATCCGGAGACGAGTGACATCGACTTCCTCGTGGAGTTCAAGCCGGAAGGTCACAAGGGATGGATGTGGGAGTACACGGAAGTCAGAATGGCTTTTGAAGCCCTCTTTGAAAGGAAAGTGGATGTTCTCGCGGAACGCGGTCTGCAAAACCCAATCTTGCTAAAGTATGTAAACCGCGAAAAAGAGTTGCTGTATGTTGCGTGACGAGCAGGTTTTCTTACAAGACGTTGCAAGGGCTTGTGAAGAAGTACTAAGCTACACCGCTGCGGAGAGCCTGGAGACTTATCTACAGGACAGCCGCACCCGCCGTGCCGTTGAGCGCTGCCTGGAGATCGCCGGAGAAGCGCTGGCGAACTTGCGGCGCAGAAACGAACCAGTTTTGGCTGACTTACCTGGTTATGAGAAGGTTATCGGTCTGCGAAACTTCCTGATTCATGAGTACGGCCAAGTGGATGACACACTGATTTGGCAATCGGTTTCGCAGGAACTGCCGGCGTTATTGGCAGCGGTTCTGGCCAAGTTAGAAGTTAGGAATGATGAGTAAGATAAGCCGCGTCCTTCTCAGCGTAACGGACAAGTCCGGCCTCTTGCCCTTTGCGCGGCGGCTTCACGCCCTTGGCGTGGAGCTTGTGTCCACAGGCGGCACCGCCAGGGCGCTGCGCGACGGTGACTTGCCGGTCCGCGACATCAGCGACCTGACCGGCTTTCCGGAGATGCTCGACGGACGCGTAAAAACGCTGCACCCCAAAGTGCATGGCGGCATCCTGCACGTCCGCTCCAACCCGGAGCACGTCGCGGCGGTGCGCGGGCACGCGATCGAGGCCATCGACATGGTCGTGGTCAACCTTTACGCCTTTGAGCAGACAGCAAGCCGGCCTGGTGTCCAGTTTGCCGAAGTCATCGAAAACATCGACATCGGCGGTCCGGGCATGATTCGCTCGGCCGCCAAAAATTTCAACGATGTCGCAGTCGTAACCAGCGCGGCGGACTATGAATCCATCGCGGCCGAGATGGAAGCCAACGGAGGCGCGCTGTCGCAGGCCACGCGCTGGCGGCTGGCCAAATCCGCGTTTGCCTTGACAGCCGCCTATGACACCGCCATTGCGAACGCGTTGGAGACCATGCGGGAGCCGTCGGATGCAGCGGCACCAGCTTCCACAATGCCAGCAGCGCTCCGTTTGAACCTCCCGCTTAAGGCGACCCTGCGCTACGGCGAGAACCCGCACCAGTCCGCAGCGCTCTACACCGCCGGCTCACCCACAGGCATTGCCAATGCCGCCCAGCTGCAGGGCAAGGAACTGTCGTTCAACAACCTGGTTGATCTCGATGCCTGCTGGGATCTGGTGAGCGAGTTCGATCTGCCCGCGGCCGCCATCATCAAGCACACCAACCCATGCGGTGCCGCGACGGGCGCTACGATCCTTGACGCCTACCTCAGCGCGCTTGCCTCGGATCCTTTGTCCGCGTTTGGCGGTGTAATTGGGATCAATCGCACGGTGGACGGACCCGCCGCCGCCGAAATTTCCAAGCTCTTTGTAGAAGCCATTGTTGCGCCGGACTTTACGCCGGAAGCCCTGGCGCTTTTCGCGGCGAAGAAGAATCTGCGGCTGCTCAAGATTGTTCCCGGCCATGAGCGC
>CAXUBG010000043.1:0-18023 GCA_964249285.1 uncultured Terriglobus sp.
CCCGTAGATGGCGCGTGTCCGGGTTGTAACCCTCGCGTGCGTGTGCCGGCCTGGAGAAGCTGGCGGGCACCGGGAATGGTGTAGCCCTCGTCGTAGAGCAGGCGGCGGATCTCGAGTGCGGTTTCCACGTCGCGGCGGCGGTAAAGCCGCTGGCCGGTGCCGCCCTTGCCGGGCTTGAGCTGCGGGAACTCGCTCTCCCAGAAGCGCAGGACGAAGGGCTGGACGCCGAGCAGACGTGCGGCCTCGCCGATGCGGAAGTAGAGCTTGTCCGGGATGGCCGGGGCTGGGAGTCCGGCAGGCTTTCCGCGCTTCTTTTCCGGTCGCGCCAGCTGACACCTCCCCGTGTGGTGCGGCTTGCGGCTAGTGTAGCGCCCCTGTCCCGGTTTTCCTGCGTCGTCTCTGCGAAAAAGAGGCCCCGCGAAGGACGCGGGGCCTTGCTCATGACAGGGAACAGCGGCGTGGTGCGTTGCCGTGGGTCACGTTGACTGCCTCCGCCGGGCCTGCTCCCTGGAACAGCCCTGAAACTACTTTGTCAACGCTACGCATGGCGTGGCAACCGCCACTCACACACTATGTTGTGGTAGCGATGCAGGATTGTCAACGGGAATCTCTACGGCGACGCATGTGGAAATCCAGCAACGGGCCGTAATGGAACGAACGGGTGGCTGCAGGCGTATGCTTCATGGCACCATCCGTCAGGAGGCTCGAAGTGCACGCATATTTCAGGACCTTGGTTGCATTCACCTTGCTGCTGCCGCTCGCCGGCTGCATGGTGCGGTCGAAAAAGGGCGCAAATGGTGACGATAATGTCGACATCTCCACGCCGCTGGGCGGCATGACCGTCAAGACGGACAGTGCGTCGGTGCAGGATAAGATCGGCCTGCCGCTGTACCCTGGCGCGACGCCGGACAAGAAAAAGGATAACGACAATGGATCGGCTGATGTCGACATGAATTTTGGCTCGTTTCACCTCCGGGTGCTGGCCATGGGCTTCACGTCCGCGGATGCGCCGGAGAAGATCAGCGCCTTTTACCGGAAGGCGTTGGCGCAATACAGTGATGTGATCGAGTGCCAGGGCAAGCGTCCCGTGGGGCAGCCGGTCAAGACGGGCCTTGGGCTGACCTGCGCGGACGATAACCACGCCAGCGCCGAGGTGAGCGGCAAGGGCGGGGTGAGGATCACCGGCGATGAGACGGAGTTGAAGGCCGGCTCGCCCTCACGGCAGCACATTGTCTCCTACAAGGTCGAGGGCGGCGGGACGCACTTTGGACTGGTCCGGCTGGAGTTGCCGCACGATGACGGCAAAGGTGCGTGAAGCAGGCCACGGCCAGGTGCGATAGCCTTAGTTCTGCATGTCCTTGAGCTGTCCCCGCTGCGGTGAATCGCTGCAGGCCATTGAAAACGCGACGCCAGGCTTCTGTCCGCATTGCGGTTTGCCGCAGTTACGCATCTCGCCGGAGGCGCTGGCGAGCCCGTCCTCCGCAACTGAAGCAGGCACTGAGAACCTAGCTGCGGAGTGGGGGCGGGCGCTATGGATCGTGGCAGTGCTTGCGGTAACGGGCGTGGGATTGCCGTCGCTGCTGCCGGGCGCGGTGGTGAGCGGCGTGGTGGCCGGTATCGATCTGCTGCTGATGCCGGTGCTGGCGATGCTTGCCGTTTTTGGCTACAGCCGGAGCCGTCCGCCACGAACGCTGGCACCCACTGAGGGCGGAACGCTGGGTGCGCTGCTTGGCGCGATGATGGGATTTCTGCTGGCCTTTGTCACGGGCGTGACCGGGTTTGTGCTGCGCTACATCCGGCATTCGCACGCCATGGATGACCGCATCGGGCAGGCGGCGGCCCAGTTGCCCGCGCAGCTGAGCGCAGCCGGCGCGGTGCCCGCGGACGTGCTGGGCCTGGTGCAGTCGCCGGAATTTCGTGCGGGGACCTTTATTCTGAGCCATGTGTTTTCCATGCTGCTGCTGATCGCGGTGGGGAGCCTGTGCGGCTGGGCCGGTGGAACGGTGTTGCGGCAACGGCGGCAGCGCGCCATCGGGAAAGCCTGACGATGGGTTGCGGTGCCCCGGGCCGGACCGTATCATCAGCATCACGATGAGCACAGTTCCCATGCTCGAAGGCAGTCCGGCCGCACGCATTCGCGAGAAGGGGCGGCTGATGTCCGCCTCAGAGATTGAGCGGACGCTGGTGCGGCTGGCGCACCAGGTTGTCGAGAAGCACGAGGGCAGCGGCAACCTGGGCCTGGTCGGCATCAAGCGGCGAGGCGTGCCCTTGGCGCAGCGGATCGCGAAGATCATTGAGGGGATCGAGCGGCAACCAGTGCAAACCGGGACGCTGGATATCTCGTTCTACCGCGACGACCTGTCCACGAGCGGACCCCGGCCCACTGTGCAGCCGGGCGAGATTGGCTTTGACATTGCCGGGCGTGACATCGTCCTGCTGGACGATGTGCTGTACACGGGCCGCACCATCCGGGCGGCGCTGGATGCCCTGTTCGACCATGGCCGGCCGCGGTCCGTGCGCCTGCTGGTGCTGATTGACCGCGGGCATCGCGAGTTGCCGATCGAGGCACAGTTCGTGGGGCGCGTGGTGCCCACCAGTTCCCGCGAAATCATCGAGGTGAAGCTGAACGAGGTGGACGGCAGCGACCAGGTGCTGCTGGTGGAACTGGCGGAGTAGATGAAGATCGGCATTACGTGCTATCCGACGTATGGCGGCAGCGGCGTGGTGGCGACGGAGTTGGGCATTGAACTGGCCGCGCGCGGGCATCAGGTTCACTTCATTACCTATCAGCAGCCGTTTCGCCTGACCGGGCGCGAGGTCGGTATTCACTTCCACGAGGTCGCCGTCACCACGTACCCGCTGTTCCAGTACCCGCCGTATGACCTGGCGCTGGCGTCGCGCATGGCGGAGGTGGCGGAGTTCTATCAGCTGGATCTGCTGCATGTGCACTATGCGATTCCGCACTCCGTCTGCGCTTTGCTGGCGCGGCAGATGATGGCCGCGCGCGGTCTGCGGCTGCCGTTTATCACCACGCTGCATGGCACGGATATCACCCTGGTGGGCCAGGATCCGGGGTACCTGCCGATTACGAAGTTCGGCATTGAGCAGAGCGACGGTGTGACATCGATATCGGCACATCTGCGCGACGCGACCGCAGAAAGCTTTGGTGTGACCGGCGGTCTGCACGGGCCCATCGAGGTCATCCGGAACTTTGTGAACTGCGATGTGTACAAGCCGGATGAGCCGTTGCGCCGCGAGCGGCGTCCCCGCTACGCCGTGCCGGACGAAAAGCTCATCGTGCACCTGTCGAACTTCCGGCGGGTCAAGCGTGTCAGCGACGTGGTGGAGGTGTTTGCGCGCGTGGCACGGGCGGTGCCGTCGCGGCTGATGCTGATTGGTGACGGCCCGGACCGGAGCATTGCCGAGCATCTTGCGCTGCAGCACGGCATAGGGGACCGCATCCACTTCCTGGGCAAGCAGGACAGCGTGCAGGAGTTGCTGCCGTTGGCCGATCTGCTCCTGATGCCGTCGGAGATGGAAAGCTTCGGGCTGGCGGCGCTGGAGGGCATGGCGTGCGGCGTGCCATGCATTGCGACCCGCGTGGGCGGCGTGCCGGAACTGGTGGACGACGGCGTGAACGGCCTGCTGTACCCGGTGGGCGATGTGGAAGGCATGGCCGCGGGAGCGATTGCGATGCTGGCCGATGCGCCGCGGCTGAAGAGCATGGCAGAGGCCGCGCGGCAGACGGCGCAGGATAAGTTCTGCACCACACGCATTATCCCGCTGTATGAGCAGTACTATGCCGACGTGCTTCAGTTCGCTGCCGCACGCTCCTGAACGGCTTAGGCCGGGGGCTTGACCGGCGCGGGAAGAGCGGAACGCAATGGACGCCAAGGTTTGCGCGAAGGCCGCAACGAGGTGGCCGGACGGGCAGAGGCTGGCGCGGAGAGACAGTGCTGGCGCGGCTTGCCTGCTACCATCCTCAGAGCGCATGAGCATCCCGGTTGTCCCATCGACGACGCATCCTGGTTCGCTGCTCTCCATTGACGACCTGTCGCTGGACGAGATGACTCAAATCCTTGCGACGGCGGCCGGTCTGGAGCGCGAGCCGCACCAGGAGCGCGTGCAGCGGCTTGAGGGCCGCACGGTGGCGCTGCTGTTTTATGAGGCGTCCACGCGGACGCGGACGAGTTTTGAGCTTGCGGCCAAGTCGCTGGGAGCCTTGACGACGCTGGTGAGCGATAAGTCGTCGTCCATCGAGAAGGGTGAGAGCCTGCACGACACGGGCGTGACGCTGCGGGCGCTGGGCGCGGAGTGCATCATTCTGCGATCGAATTACAGCGGCGCGCCGGAGCTGCTGGCGCGTTCGACCGGGTTGCCAGTGCTGAACGCGGGCGATGGCATGCATGAGCATCCTTCGCAAGCGCTGCTGGACCTGCGCACCATGCTGGTGCGCCTCGGCTTGCCGCAACGGTTGACGGAACACACGTTGCGCGGCGTGACGGTTGCCATTACCGGGGACGTGCGGCACTCACGGGTGGCGCGGTCAAATGCGATGCTGCTGCCGCGGCTGGGTGCGCGCGTGGTCCTGTGCGGTCCGCCGGAACTTTGCCCGGTGGAGGCGCTGCACGTTGCTCCCGGCGTCGAGATTGAGCGTGACTTCAACCGCGCCCTGCAGCAGGCCGATGTGGCCATGATGCTGCGCATCCAACGGGAACGGCTGGCTGGCCTTGACTTGAATCTCGATACATATATTGCTGGATATCAACTGAATGCCGCGCGGCTGGCGGCGTATGCGCCGGGCGCGTTGGTGATGCATCCGGGGCCCATGGTGCGCGGTCTGGAGATCGACTCGGCCGTCGCGGATGGGCCACAGTCCGCCATTGAGGAGCAGGTGCGGCATGGGCTGGCGGTTCGGATGGCGCTGCTGGTGCGTGCGCTTTCGATGGAGAGTGGGTCGTGAGCAATCTCCTGCTGCAACACGGGCGCGTGATCGATCCAGCGAGCGGGTTCGATGCCGTGGCCGACTTGCTTGTCGAGAACGGGATCATCCGGCAGGTGAGCCATGGCATCGGAGCAGTGCCGGGGGCCGAGGTGATCGACTGCACGGGCATGGCCGTCGCGCCGGGTCTGATCGACATGCATGTGCACCTGCGCGAGCCGGGGCAGACGCATAAGGAAACGATTGCGAGTGGAACGGGCGCGGCGGTCGCGGGCGGCGTGACCACGGTCGTTGCCATGCCGAATACTACGCCGGTGACGGATTCGGTCAAGTGGCTGCGCTACGTGATGTCACCAGAGCGCAGCCCCTCCGCGCGCGTGCTGGCCATGCCTGCCGCAACGGTGGGCAGCTTGGGCGGGGAGCTGACGGACTATGCCGCGCTGGCCGAGGCGGGCGCGGTGGGCTTTACCGATGATGGCAAGCCGGTGCTGGCCGATGGCGTGATGCGGGAGGCGCTGATTGCCTCGGCGCGCGTTGGTCTGCCCATCTCACAGCACGCCGAGGACACGCGGATGACACAGGGTGCCAGCATGAACTTCGGCCCGGTAGCCTTCCGCCTTGGGCTGCGCGGGATGCCAGTGAAGGCGGAATCGAGCATCGTGGAGCGCGACATTGCCCTGCTGGAAGCCATCGAGCGCACGGAAAAGCTGAGGCCGCACCTGCATGTGCAGCATGTGTCCACGGGCAAGGCGCTCCGGGCTATCCGCTCGGCAAAGCAGCGCGGCCTGCATGTCACGTGCGAAGTAAGTCCGCATCACCTTGCCTTCACCGATGAAGCGATCGCGGGTGACGCATCGCAGGGCTCGCACCGGTATGACACGCGCTTCAAGATGAACCCGCCCTTGCGTTCGCGCGAGGACCGTGACGCGTGCATCGCCGCCGTGCTGGACGGTACCGTGGACGTGATTGCCACCGACCACGCACCGCACGCCGCGCATGAGAAGAACGTGGAGTTTGAGCGTGCGTCCAACGGTATCACCGGGCTGGAAACGGCACTCGGTGTAGCGCTGCGCATCCTGCATGGCGAATACGGCATGCGGTTGAATGAAGCGCTGGCGTTGTTCACTTCCAGTCCCGCTGACGTGCTCAGGCTGCGAGAACGAGGCCACGATGCGGGGCGCATCGCTCCGGGAGCATCCGCCGATTTCGTCGTCTTCGATCCCGGCGAACGCTGGACCTATGATGCCGCGCAAAGCCGCTCGCTGTCGCGCAATACACCTTTTCACAACGCCCCCATGCTGGGCCGCGTCCACCTTAGCGTGGTGCGCGGGCAAGTCGTGTTCCGCCACGTGCAAGCGGTGACGACACCGGCATGACGCTGCATCGTTCTTGAGAGCTCGCCCGAAGGGACACCCGTACTGCTTGACCACGGCGTTGAAATCCGGCAGCATGGGACGACTTAAATTTGGTTAGAAGGAGTCACGCGTGGCTACCAACCCTTTCGCGGGCGGACTTGGCCGGTTAAGGCCTGCCGGCGCCCGGACCACAACTGCCACAGCAGCGGCAGACACCAAGCCACAGCCATTTACCGCGGATGATCTCCAACTGATTAAGAACATAGCGTCGGGCGATTTACTGCTTCCCTCAACCTGTAAAGACGCGATCGCCGCAAAAGGAACAATCGTCCTCGATGGGATTAGCAAACCCATTTCAGACTTCGATCTAAATGCCGTTAAAACGGACTTCACGCCGGAGTGGTGGTTTACCTACTTCTGGATGGAAGCAGTTCCACAATTTGACAAAGCTTCAGCCTCTGACATTGCGGATATCTTAGCTTTCTTTAACAAAGCATTTATTCGCCCACCGAACTTTCGCAATAACACTTTTGTGTTGCCTCGCGGCGGCTTTACTACCGCAAACCCTCGCCTCTTTTCGGAGAACGAATTGCGTGAACATCTGGCCACGATTCTTCGCGTGGGCTTCGAGTTCACGTCTCAGGGAACCAGTGGCAACCCCGAAGCAAGTACCGATCTCATGGTCGCCCACACTCATTTTCCGCCCAAGGGAGCGGTGCACTACCAACTTGTCTGGCGCGGAGAGAACTACCGTTCGTTCCAGGAACTTCGAGCCAAGGGTGCAAAGACACAGGCGTCAGACGCCAACCGCTCGAAAACCATCAACACCGATAAGGTTTGGCATCCTTTTTACGATGTGACGCTTCGCGGCAGACTCTGGTACCGCAAGAACCAAAACGATAACTGCCTGTACTCCGCTATCAGCGTCGCCACCACATGGAAAGCCGCGGTTTGCTTTCCGAAAATTGCGCAAACGCCAAAGTTACTGGAGATTCAGAAGAAGGTTCAGGGTGGAGAAACTCTCGAAGCTCTGGCTAAGTCGTATCCCGAGTTCATCGGCATTGCCCGGATCGACGGTAAGAAGCAGACATGCCTTGTTACTTCCAGTAAGGTTGCGCTTATCGTACTTGACGGCATGTACTTTGACACCAAACAGATGCAGGAAGTGAAAAACGGACCGGACAAAGGGTACCCTGAACTGGCTACACGGACCATTGCCGGGAGTAATTATCTCGCAATGGTGGAGTTCGTGCGAGTTCACCATGGCATCACGGATGATGACGGCTTCACCTGCTTCGTGGTGAACTCAACGGTGATTGACCGTGAACGGATGCTGATGACCTTTGGAGATGAAAAATCCAAAACGGCTTATTACTCTGAAGTGTCACAGACATACGAGGACGCTGCGAAGCGCGAGCCGCGAGCGTTCAAGTGGGTTTCCACCGGCTATAAATCCATCGATGTATTGCCACGAATCTTCGAGGTTCAGCTGAATGGGAAGCGAGTCTGGAGTTGACCGTTCAGCGATGTCACGCTGTGCAATCCGGTAGAATCGACACGTTGCGCAAACGCGCCTGAAGAAGGACGAGACACATGGCTTCGCAGATGGCAAACATCCCCGCGCTGAAGGAACTGCAGGGGCAGCTGACCACCAAAATGAAGGGCGCGGTCGAAGACTTTCGCGCGAGCCTGCTGGCGGTGCGAACGGGGCGCGCCAGCGTGCACATGCTGGACAACATCCGCGTGGACTACTACGGTTCGGAGATGCCCATCAACCAGTTGGCCCAGATCAGCGCGCCGGAGCCGAATCAGATCGTGGTGCAGCCGTTTGACGTGGGCGTGGTCGGCCTGATTGAGAAGGCGATCCGCACCAGCGGACAGGGCTTCAATCCCATGCATGATGGCAAGGTCATCCGCGTGCCCATTCCGCCTATGACGGAGGAGCGCCGCCGCGATGCCGTCAAGCAGCTCTCCGGCATCCTGGAAGACCATAAAACAAGCGTCCGCAACATCCGCCGTGACGGCAATGACGTCATCAAAAAGGCGACCAAGGACAAACTCATCAGCGCGGACGACGAGAAGCGCGCCTCCGAAGAGGTTCAGCAGATGACCGACGCGCAGATCAAAACGCTGGAAGAGATGTTCAAGGTGAAAGAAAAGGAACTGATGACGGTGTGAGAATCCGTTGTCCGTTGCCCGTGGTCAGTGGCCCGTACGGAAGCCATGCGTCACGAAGAGTGTTCTCACGATCATGCGTGCACCGTGAACAACGATCGGTTCCGGGCAGCGATCAACGAGCACAGAGAGTCATCAGTCTGTCCACAAAGCTCACGGACCACGGACACGGACCACGAAACGGGCAATGATATCCATGAGCGTGCAAGCAGAACGGTTTGATGCAGTCGTGATTGGCTCCGGGCAGGGCGGCAATCCTCTGGCGGCGGCCATGGCAAAGCACGGCTGGAACGTTGCGGTGGTGGAGCGCCGCTACCCTGGCGGCACCTGTGTCAATGACGGCTGCACCCCCTCGAAGACCATCGACGCGAGCGCACGGGTGGCATACCTGGCGCGCCGGGGCGCGGACTTCGGTGCCGGCACGGGCGGCATCGCCATCGACATGCGGGCGGTGTACGAGCGCAAGCAGAAGCTGGTGCTGGCATCGCGCAAAAAGAACGGCGAAGGCTTACAGGGTGAGCACAGCACGCTGCTGATGGGCGAGGCCTGCTTTGCACCGGAGCAGCCCGGCGGGGCGGAACACGCCGTGGACGTTGCCATGCAGGACGGCACAGTGCGGCAGCTCATCACGCCGCGGGTTTTCCTGAATACGGGTGAGCGCCCGCATCCGCCCAGTGTGGACGGCCTGGACACGGTGCCGTTCCTGGACAGCACCAGCATCATGGAACTGCAGACCGTGCCCGGCCACCTGGTTGTGCTGGGCGCGGGGTACATCGCGCTGGAGTTTGCGCAGATGTTTCTGCGCTTCGGCGCGAAGGTTACGGTGCTGGAGCGAGGCGAGCGGATCGCGGCACATGAGGACGCCGATGTGGCGGAGTGCCTGCGCGGCATCCTGCAAGAGGATGGGATGCGGATCGTCACCTGCACCGCGGTTGAGAAGGTGAGCGGCAGCGGCGGCGGGGTCACGCTTGCGGTGACCACGGACGATGGCCCGGAGACGGTTACAGGCACGCACCTGCTGGTGGCCACGGGGCGCACGCCCAACGTGGAAGCGCTCCATCTGGAGCGCGTGGGCGTCACGCAGGACAAGCGCGGATACGTCGCGGTGAACAGCCGGCTGGAGACCAGTGTGCCAGGCATCTGGGCGCTTGGCGATGTGAAGGGCGGACCGGCCTTTACTCACATTTCGTATGACGACTTCCGCGTGCTGCGGGCAAACCTGCTGGAGGGCGGCGATGCGAGCACGAAGGACAGGTTGGTGAACTATGTCATGTTCACCGATCCGGAACTAGGCCGCATCGGCCTGAGCGAGGCAGACGCCGCAAAGCAGGGCCGGACAGTTCGCGTGGCGCACATCGCCATGAAGCAGATGGCCCGCGCCAACCAGATGGCGGAACCACGCGGCATGATCAAGGCGTTGGTCGATCCGGAGACCAAGCAGATTCTGGGTGCGACGGTGCTGGGCGTGGATGGCGGCGAATTTGCCGCGCTGATTGAGGTAGCCATGATGGGCAAACTGCCCTATACGGCGTTGCGCGATGGCGTGTTTGCGCACCCCACCCGGGCCGAAGCGCTGAACACCCTGTTCGGCAGCTTTCGCGACGGCGCGGAGTAACCGGCATCACCCAGGGTCGCTGCGTCCTTGTCATCGGAGCGCTCTGGCTCGTTCTGTATGCCTCCTTTGCTCTGCTTTCGCCACCGCTGCTGGATGACGCGGACTCCGTCCACGCCGAGGTTGCGCGGGAGATGCTGGTGCGCGGCGACCCTGTCACGCTCTACGCAAACGGTATCCGCTACCTGGAAAAGGCACCCCTGCTGTACTGGTCGATGGCCGCCAGTATGCGTGCCTTTGGCGTGGGCACAGCGCAGGCGCGGTTTCCGCTGGCGGTGTACGCGCTGCTGCTTTTTCTACTGGTGTGGCGCTTTGGGCGGCGTGTGTTCGCGAGCGAGCGCGCCGGACTGTATGCGGCGGTTGCATGCCTGCTCAGCTTCGGCCTGTTTATCTTTACGCGCATCCTGATTCCGGACGCCATTGTGTGTCTGTGGCTCACCGCTGCTGTGTATTGCGTGTGGCTGGCGGAGAACGCGCCGCAGGAGTACAGCGGCGATGCGCCGCTGCTGCCGTGCCTGGGCTTTGCCGCGGCGTGCGCGCTGGGTGTTCTGACGAAAGGCCTGATCGGTCTGGTGTTTCCGCTGGGGACGCTGCTGCTGTACCTCTTCACCACGCGCGGGTTGCGGGATGGCGCGCGAAGACTGTGGCAGTTGCGCCCCTTCAGCGGGATGGTGGTGTTCCTGGTCCTTGCCGCGCCCTGGCACGTGCTGGCCGCGCGCGCCAACCCCACGGAGGGACATCCCGCCGGCCTGACGCACGCCGGACCGCTGTTGCCGTGGTTCTGGCGCGGATGGCAGGCCGGCTCGCCAACTCCGGGAAATGTACACGGTTGGGCGTGGTTCTACTTTGTGAACGAACATCTCCTGCGCTATCTGAATCTGCGGGTGCCGCGTGATTATGACACCGTTCCGCTGCTGCTGTTCTGGCTGTTGCTGCTGGTGTGGCTGATGCCGTGGAGTGCGTTTCTGTTCAAGGGGCTCGGAACGGTTCCGCTGCTCAGGGCGCTGCGCGGACGCTCGCTGAGCCAGGAGCAAAGGACGTTGCTTCTGCTTGGCATTGCGGCTCTGCTGCCCCTCCTGTTCTTCTCGTTTTCAACGCGGCAGGAGTACTACGTGCTGCCGTCGCTGCCCTTCCTTTTGCTGCTGATTGGACGCTGGCTGGACCGCGAAGCTCTGGAAGCGGAGAGCCTCTCCATTCCCGCGACGCTGGCGCAGGCCGGGCAGCGGATCAGTTCCGTGCTGCTTATCCTTGGAGCGTTGATAGCGTCGGCGTGCGGCTACTTTCTGGTGCACACGAAGCCGCCTGCGCCCAACATCGATCTCTCGTTGCTGCTGCGGCAGAATCCCGGCGAGTACGCGCTCTCCTTTGGTCACTTTCTGGACTTGACCGGGCCTGCGCTGGGTGTATTTCGCGGGCCGCTGTTTCTTACAGGAGCGGCGTGGTTTGCGGGAACGCTGGTGAACTGGCACGCGCGCAGACGGTTCCGGCCGCACGTTGGCAACATTGCACTTGCCGCGGCGTCGCTTGTCTTCCTGACCGCGTCACACGTTGCGCTGACACGGTTTGCGCCGGTGCTGTCGTCGGAACGGCTGGCCGCCGCCATCGCGCCCGTGCTGCGGCCCTCCGACACTCTCGTGATCAATGACGAGTATGAGGCTGGATCGACGCTGGGCTTTTATCTCGGCCGGCGAGACATCCACATTCTGCACGGTCACTCCGCGAATCTCTGGTACGGGTCGTTCTTTGCGGACGCGCCGCGCATTTTCGAAACGAACGCTTCCATGCAGCAGATGTGGGCCGGCCCGGGCCGTGTCTTTCTGTGGACGAACCCGGTGAAGCTGCCTGCGCTGCCGTCCAAAGCATTTGTGATTGCCGAGGACGGCGGCAAAGAGATCGTCAGCAACCAGGCGAACAGCCGCGGCAACTTACCCCATCAGTAACCTCGTTGCCACTGTGCGTAGATCCGTAAAGGGACGCGAAGCTTTACGCACAGACACGGCTGCGTACCTTGCACGATGCAAATGTCTGTTTAAAACAGTGGCGCGCCGGGCGGCATGGCACATCGACGCTTTACCAGTGCAGGCGGTTGCGCGTGCTTGAGGATTGCTTTCCGCTCCTGCGCGGGTAGCATGAGAAGAAGGCTTTCATGCGCTCTGTTCCGCGGCATCACACACGTCCCGTCTGGGCTGAAATTTCGGCGGGACGCCTCCGTGACAACTTTCATGCGCTGCGCCGGACGGCAGGGCCAGATGTCGATGTTCTCGCAGTCATTAAGGCTGATGCATACGGCCACGGCGCAACGGAATGCGCACCGGTGCTGGCGGGCGCTGGTGCGGGTTGGCTGGGAGTTACGTCGGTCGAAGAAGGGATTGCGGTACGCGGCTCGCTGGGCATTCTGCCGCAAGGTATGAGTCCGCGCCTGCTGGTACTGTGTGGCATCTGGCCTGGCGAAGAGGACGCGTGCATCGACAAGGGCCTTACTCCCGTGGTGTGGGAGCCGTACCACCTGGACCCGCTGGAGAATGCGGCGCGGCGGCGGGGTTTAAGGCCTCGGTCCGTTGCCGTTCATGTGGAGATTGACACCGGCATGGCGCGGCAGGGCGTCGCGCCCGGACCGCTGCTGGATCAATTGCTGGCCCGGTTCACGCCGGACTCGCCTCTGCTGCTGGAGGGCGTTCTCACGCATCTTGCCTCTAGCGAGTGCGCGGCAGACGCGCAGAATGCACTTCAGATGCAATCCTTTGAGAATGCGCTCGAACAGGTGCGACGGGCGGGATTTGCTCCTCGCATCATCCATGCCGGCAATACGTCATCCACGGACAGCGGCCTGGTGCCGGATGCACTGCCTGCTCTGGCGGAACGCTTCGGTGCCCGGGCGATGACCCGTGCCGGACTGGCGCTCTACGGGCACACTTTGCCGCTGAAAGGCGCGCCGCCTCGGATAGCACCGGATCTCAAATCCGTAATGACCTGGAAGACACGCGTTGCCGGCCTGCGAGCAGTTGAGCGCGGGGCCACCGTCGGTTACAACGCGGCTTTTACCGCCCCGCACGCGATGCGGCTGGCATTGCTGCCGGTGGGCTACGCGGACGGCTTGCGCCGCGCTCTGTCGTCATCAAACGTGCGTGCAGGCGGAGCGGTGCTGCACGGCGCGCGCGCGCCCATTGTTGGCCGCGTATCCATGGATTTGACGGTCGTGGATGTCACCATGATCGCAGAGGTAGGCATTGGCGATGATGTAGTTCTCCTGGGCGGACAGGGGAGTGAGCACATCTCCGCGGACGAACACGCGCGTCTCGCTGACACCAGCGTCTATGAAATCCTCTGCGGGATCAGTGACCGCGTGCCGCGAGTCGTTGTCGAGTAAGCCTGTGCAACACGGAGAGTGGCGCTTACCAGGAACCGGAGGTCCCAGCGTGCAACGGTTGTTTCTTCGAGTGGGTTGCTTGCTCGGTCTATGCGTCGCCGAAGTGCCGGCGTTGACTCAAAAAGTACAACACCTTCAGTCGGCCAGCGGTGTCGCCGTAACTTATGAAGAATTTGGTGATGCTGCGTCGCCTGACTGCCTTGTTCTTCTGCACGGCGCGAGCGGCCCCGCCGTGCTTACCTACCGTGACCAGGCCCGGTTCTTTGCAAGCCATGGGTATCGCGTGCTGATGCCGCACTATTTCGATGCGACGCATTCGACCGCTCCGAAACCGCAGAACTATGCAGCGTGGGCGGCTCTCGTTACAGATTTCGCGGCGGAGTGCCGCCGTGAACCGGCGACGCGGAAGGTATTTGTGATCGGCTATTCGCTGGGCGCATCGGTTGCGCTCGCGGCTGGTTCGCAACTGCCGCCGGTCGATGCGATCGCGGAGTGGTATGGCAGCCTGCCCGACGATTTCTTCTACCGGTTTAAGGGGATGCCTCCATTGCTGATCCTGCATGGAGAACAGGACACTAACATCCCGTTGGGGAACGCGGAGCAACTTATCAAGCTGTGCGGCCTGCAACATCTGCGGTGTGAGCATCATGTCTACCCCGGTCAGGGACATGGGTTTACGGGCGAGGCGCTGGGCGACGCGGAGGAACGAACGCTGGCCTTCCTCGCGCGGAACTAAAGGGTCAGATGGCGAGTTCGGCACGGATGGCATGCGCGATGCTGTCGGCGTGGTGGCGCATGGCGGCTTCGTCCTCCGCTTCAATCATGACGCGGGCGAGGGCTTCCGTGCCGCTGTAACGGATGACGACGCGGCCTGAGTCAGCGAGTGCCTCTTCTGCCGCGCGGATCGTCGCGGCGACGGCGGGAATGGTTTCAAGCGGTTTTTTCTCACGTACCTTCACGTTGACGATCACCTGTGGAAAGTTCTTCAGGTCAGCGGTTAGTTCTCCTAACGATTGTCCGCTGCGGTGAACAATGTCAAGCAGCAGGAGCGCGGTGAGCAGACCGTCGCCGGTGGTGCTCCGGCCGGTGAAGAGGATGTGGCCGCTCTGCTCACCGCCGAGTGACGCGCCCGTCTTCCCCATCTGTTCCAGCACGTACTTGTCACCGACTGGCGCGCGCAACATGCGGATGCCGCTGCGCTTCAGAGCGGCCTCCAGACCCATGTTGGACATGGTCGTGGCTACCACTAGATTGTCATGCAGCAGACCGCGTGCCTGGAGATCGCGCGCGGCGAGCAGCATGACGGCGTCGCCGTTGACGATTTTGCCGTTTTCGTCGGCGAAGATGGCGCGGTCCGCGTCGCCGTCGAAGGTGAGGCCAATCTCGGCTTTCTCCTCCAGCACCATGCGGGCGACGACTTCCGGATGGAGCGCGCCGCAGTGCTCGTTGATGTTGCGGCCGTTTGGACTGGCGTGATGGATACGGACTTCGCCCTGCATCCCGGCAAACAGCTGCGGCGCAACTGCCGATGCCGCTCCGTTTGCGCAATCGATCACGATGCGCTTGCCGTCCAGGGACAGGCCGTCGACCGCAGCCAGTAGTGAGCGTACATATTCGGCGCGATCGGCCTCTTCGACGGGCGGGACGGCGGCGTTCTCGTCTTCCAGCACGTGGCCATTCGCCAACTGACGGAAGATCTCGTCTTCGATGGCCAGTTCCGTCGCGTCCGGCAGCTTGTAGCCATCCGGGCCGAACACTTTGATGCCGTTGTCCTGCCACGGATTATGCGAGGCGGAGATCACCACACCAGCGCTGAAGCCGTGCGCGCGCGTCAGGTATGCAATGGCCGGAGTCGTGATGACGCCAGCGCTCTCAACCGCCGCGCCACCCCGCCGTAGACCGGCGGCGAGCGTCCCTGCAATCCATTCGCTGGACTCGCGAGTATCCATGCCGAGCACGATGCGCGGACGCTGCCCGGGGGAACTGACATGGTGCGCCAGTGCGACGCCCACGGCATGAATCGTGAGCTTGTCCAGTGGTGCCTCGCCTGCAACGGCGCGTATGCCGTCCGTGCCAAAAAGCTTTCTCATGCGGATCCTGTCTCTTCTTTCGGCGGGTGTTCGCTTCCCATCACCTGCGAGCGTACCGAGCCGGACGCGAGCCGCGTGACAAGTTCGTCGCCGGGGCTGACCTGGGATGATGCTCGCAACAGGGTGCCGTCCGCGCGAAAGGCCAGCGCGTATCCGCGCTGGAGCACAGCCATGGGCGACAACGATTGCAGACGGGCACCGGCGCGTGCCATGCGCTGCTGTGGTGCCTGCAAGAGCAGTGCACCGGCCCGCAGGAGGCGTTCGCGAAGGCGCTGATTGCGGGCATGGGCCAATGCCACGCTGCGCTGCACATCCTGCCGCTGCAGACGTTCCAACACGCGACGCAGATGCGCGGTGCGGCTTTGCAGCAGCATCGTCGATGCTGTCTCCAGACGGAACCGGGCGGCATCGACCCGTTGCTCGCGCCGGGCGATAGCGTTCGTCATGCGGGCGAACGCAGCAGTTGCGGCCACATGGGTATACCGCTGCCGCGCGTGCATCTGCTGAAAGCGCACGCCGCGAAGAAGCCGGGCTTCCAATGCCTGTACACGCTCCTCGACACGATGTTGCGCGGCGGTGATGAGCTCAGCGGCTGCGGAGGGCGTAGGTGCGCGGAGGTCCGCGACAAAGTCGGCGATGGTGAAGTCGGTCTCATGCCCGACGGCCGAGACGACCGGTAGATCCGACGCGGCAATCCCACGCGCCAATGCTTCGTCGTTGAAGCCAGCCAGATCTTCGGCTGAGCCGCCGCCTCGCGCGATCACGATCACATCCACACGATGCGTTTGAGAGGTGTTGAAATAGCGCAGCCCACGCAGCACATCACCAGGGCAGGACGGACCCTGAACCGCAGCCGGAAAGACCAGGATATCCAGGCAGCCATGGCGCCGCCGGCAGACAGTTACGATGTCGCGCAGCACCGCGCCCTGAGTTGACGTAATAACGCCAAGGGTGCGCGGAAAGGCGGGCAGTGCACGCTTGCGCGCTGTTTCGAACAGTCCCTCGGAACGCAGCTTGCCTTTGAGTTGCTCAAATGCAAGCTGCAAGGCACCCGCACCCCGCGGCTCCAGGCTTTCCGCGATGATCTGCAACTGTCCCCGGCTTTCGTAGACGGAAGCCCGCCCCCGAACCAGGACTGCCAGCCCATCCTCCGGGCGGAAGCGCAACAGAGCGGCTTGCCTGCGGAAGAGGACGACCAGCAACTGAGCATCGCCATCCTTCAGCGTGAAGTAGAGGTGGCCCGAGGGAGCGGGTTTGCAGTTGGAGATTTCCCCCTGCACCCAGATGTCGGCGTAGTCACGCTCTAGCCGGCCGCGCATGGTGCCGACGAGTTCGGCGACGGACCACAACTTGCGCTCCGTTGCGGCTGGCCGCGCGGGTGGTGCGGGCTCCGGCTGGGTGAAGAGCAGGCCGAACTGACCGAGGCGGTCGGGCACGGGTTCGGGTTGAGGCTGCGTCCGTACGCCGGCACGGCGGCGGATGAGTTGTGCCAGCGACGCCGGTGTGGACTCAGGTGCAGCCATGGTGGATCGACTTACTCGGCGGAGGGTGCGCCGGTGAGCTTTTGCGTGGCAATCTCAGCGGCAGCGGATTTAGGGTCCTTATCCTTAATCTGTGCGTACAGCTTCTTTGCGTCCGCGGACTTGCCCGCGCTCTCGTACAGGCTGGCGAGTTGTAATTGCGCAAGTCCCGCAGGCACTAGTGTTGACGGCTCCTTCGCGATCTTCTGGTACGTTTCGATGGCCTGCGAATCACGGCCGGTGGCGTGATACAAGCCGGCGAGCGATAACTGGGCAAGGGTAGCCACATCATGGTTCCAGTCACCCGCGGATTTCTTCAGGAGGCGCTCCGCCGTGGCGTTGTCGCCGCTCTGCATCGCGGTGACGCCCTGCAGGTACTGTGCGTTGCGGCCGGCGGGCGTCATGCCGTAGTGGTCCGCCACCGCCGCAAATTCCGTGTTGGCGGCGCGGGCACGGGCTTCGGTGCTGGAAAAGCTCTTCACGCTGGGTGGAACGGGCTGGTCTGGTGTACTGACGGGTGTGTCAAAGGTCTGCATCGCGCGCGCCAGCGCAGCACTGGCGGCGTTGGAGCGGTAGCTGTACACGCCCGCGACGATTGCGATGAGACCGGCGAGGCCGGCGATGCCGATCAGCAGCTGTATCGCGAGCGCGCGGTTGTTCTGGATGCGATCAAAGAAGGCGGTACTGCTGACATTGGTGTTGACCGCCAATGGACCGCTCTCCCGAACGGCGAGTGGCGTGGTGCGGGTGCGCGTTGTTGTTTCCAAAATCGAGATCCTCTATCAGGCCGGGCGAACCGCCCAAGCCGTGGTGAGCGGGCGCGGAGGGAGTCGCGTCATACACGCTTGCGCCAATGCCAAGTGTAGCAGCGGGCCCGTAAGCCGGGCAATCAAAGTGGCGTAAGCAGCAGTGTTAATGGCGGGGCGGGTCCAAGGGAAGGGCCGAGCCATGATAGACAACGG
>CAXUBG010000044.1:0-14706 GCA_964249285.1 uncultured Terriglobus sp.
CTCAACAAACAGGGCGTCTTGCCCGGCACCCCGCACCAGTGCCGCCGCATGACCGCGCACCCCAACCACCGCGTCCACCCCGCCCGCCCGCATGTGCTGCCCGCAGCAGGCGTGCAGCTGGTCCGCATCCGGTCCAAGCTCCAGCATCTCGCCCGCGATCACGATGTGCCGCGTTGCCGGAACCGCCATCAACGCGTCCACCATTGCATCCAGCGCACGCGGATTGCTGTTGTAACAATCGTTGATGAGCGTTGCCCCGCGCCACGCAATCCGCTCACCGCGCTTGTCACTCGGGCGCAGGGCAGCCAGGGCTTCAACACAGGTCTGCAAGGGAATCCCGCTCTCCATCCCGACAGCAATGCCTGAGAGCGCGTTGTATACATTGTGCTCGCCCAGCAGCGCGATCCGTGCCTCAGCTGTATCGCTATCCGCCTGCACGGCAAAACTCATTCCCTCCGCGCCAAGACTCTCCACACGCAGCGCTCGCACATCGGCATCTCGCGCGTGTACACCGAACAGCCGCGCGCTTTCTCCCCTGCCTTGGCCGAAGCGCGACACATAGGGATCATCCGCGTTCAGAAAGGCAATACCCCTCTCCGGCAAGGCCTGCACTAACTCACGCTTGGCTGCTGCGATGCCCGCAATGCCATCGGCGAAGAACTCCAGATGCACAGGCCCCACATTGCTCACCACGGCCCAGTCCGGTTCTGCGATCCGCGCCAGCGCTGCAATCTCTCCGGCATGGTTCATGCCCATTTCGATCACCGCGACATCATGTTCAGGCTCCAGCTTCAGCAACTGCAGGGGCACGCCAAAACCATTGTTCAAGTTACCCGCCGATTTCAGCACGTTGAACTTCGCTGACAAAACCGCGGCCACACACTCCTTCGTCGTCGTCTTCCCCGCCGATCCAGTGATGCCGATGACCCGCTTGCCCCAGGATCGCCGCACCGCGCGCGCCAGTCCTTGCAGCGCCTTCAGCACGCAGTCCTCACTGTCTGGCACACGCAGCAGAGTGGCCGTGCCCACACTCGCCGGTGGAATCCACCGTGTACTTACCACCGCGCCAGCAGCACCGGCCCGCAACGCCATTTCGACAAATTGATGACCATCGAACTGTTCGCCGGTGACAGCAAAGAACAGCTCGCCCGCCGCGACCGTGCGCGAATCGATGGAGTACCCCTGCACCTCCGCGCACAGGTCAAAGTCGCCCTCCGCATGGATCCAGTCAGCAATCTGCCCCAGCGTCAGCGTCACAGTCCGGCCCCCCGCTCCCGCAGGGAAGCCGCCGCCACCGCCACATCATCGAAGGGCACCTCACCACCTTGCGCCGTTTGAGTTTTCTCGTGTCCCTTCCCCGCCAGCAAGACGATGTCACCGGCGCGGGCCTCTGCAATGGCAAGCGCAATAGCCGCGGCCCGCTCCAGCTCAACAACCACTCGCGTGTTCCCTGAAGCCCGCACACCGGCTAGCACCTCGTCCGCGATGGCGGCCGGATCTTCGCTGCGAGGATTGTCGCTGGTCACAATCACTACGTCACTGCCTTCCCCAGCCGCCAAGCCCATCTTCGGCCGCTTCGTCCGGTCCCGGTCTCCGCCGCAACCAAACACCGTAATCACGCGGCCAAGCGGTGCCAGCTCCCGCGCCAGCGCAATCAGATTGCGCAAGGCATCATCCGTGTGCGCGTAGTCGACCACCACGGCAAAGCCAAGCGCATTCGGCACCGTCTCAAACCGACCCGGCACGGGTTGCAAAGCAGGCGCTACTTCCACCAGCTGTCCAAACGGCACGCCCCGCGCCAGCGCCGCCGCGAACGCCGCCACAAAGTTATAGACATTCACGCGTCCGGTAAGCTGCGTCCGCACCCGCGCCGAACCTTCCGGCGTTGTCAACACAAACTCAGTCAAACCGGCATCGTACGTAATCTTTGAAGCAATAAATTGCGCACCCTCGTCGCCCAGACTGTACGTCCAGCGCACGGCGCATCCAGCGGCAGCCCGGAGCATCGTCTCCGCATACACATCGTCGGCATTGATGATCGCTACACGCGGCGGCGGCGCGCCCACCCCTGCAAACAAGCGAGCTTTGGCCGCAGCGTACGCCTCCATCGTTCCATGAAAGTCCAGATGATCCTGCGTCAGGTTCGTGAACACCGCCACGTCCACCGCCAAACCCCACACCCGATCCTGCGCCAGCGCGTGCGAACTCATCTCCATCACGGCTTCCGTCGCGCGTGCCGCGACCCCATCTGCAAACACCTGCAGCACATCCCGGCTCTCCGGCGTCGTATGCATGCTGGGCCGCACCACGCCCGCGACATGGGTTTCAATCGTGCCAAGCAGCACCGTACTCCTGCCTGCAGCCACAAGCATCTGCTCCAGCAGAAACGCTATGGTTGTCTTTCCATTCGTCCCCGTGATGCCGCTTAGCGAGAGAGCACGCTCCGGGTGCCCGCAGAAATTCGCGCTGGCACCCGCCAGCGCTCGCCGCCCGTCCGCCACCAGCGCTACCGGCACGCCACGCGCATCCGCAAATGCAAAACTCTCACGCGAATCCGTAAAGATCGCGGCAGCGCCCGCCTCCAGAGCGGCGCGCACATAGCGGTTGCCATCGGTCGTGCCACCCCGCATCGCAACAAACAGCGCCCCCGGCCGGACCAGGCGCGAGTCATACTCGACCGCCGTCACGTCCGCAAGCGCGGCCTCGTTGCGTGCAAGTACAGACACGCCGTCGATCAACTCCATCCAGTGCATGAACGCGATTCTAAGCGCCGGACCTTCGAAGCATTTGCAACACGCTCGCTGGGAAAGCTGCTCACCGGGTAAACCGCACAACCACTTCCGTCCCAACGGGTACGGATGTCCCCGCGGCAGGTACCTGCTCGCGCGCCAGCCCGCTGCCGACCGGCTGCACGCGTAGGCCCGCCTGTGCCGCCTCCTGGATCACCGTCCGTAAGCCGCCGCTCAGCACCGGCACAGCAACCTTCCGGCTAGCATCCACCACCACGGCCCCATCAGGCCGGCTGTAGCGGTCACCAACAGGGGCTGCTGGCATGGTGACCGAAGCCGATTCCTCGCTCATCCAGGACGATCCGCCATGCTGCCGGAACGCGATGAGCAGCTTCTCTGGTAAAGCCGCGAAGATACCGTTGCTCTTACCTGCGGGCCTCTCACGCGTATTCGGGACCGCCCCGGCATCGCCCTGCCGCAACGGATCGTCCGCTGGCAACGAGTTCACCTCCGCATACAGCGCGGTCAGGTCACCGATCGGCTCGCTCGGCCCCTCACCCTCCGCGATCTGTTGCTTCTGCAACTCGACCGGCGCAATTTGTTTTAACGGCTGATCGTGCGGCACGCCCAGGTACTCCAGCACCTGCTGCGTAACCACGGCAAAAACCGGTGCACTGGTCGCTGCACCATACCCTGTTCCCACCGTCGGCGTATCGATCACCACCGCAACCGACACCGCCGGATTGTTCACCGGCGCAACCCCCGCGAAGCTGGCCACCAGCTTCGTATGGGAGTAGGTATGCGTCACGGGATCGACCTTGTTGGCTGTTCCAGTCTTCCCGCCTGCGCTGTACCCGTTCAACTGCGCCGCCCGGCCCGTTCCCTCAATCACCGTTCCCGCCATCATGCCGCGCATCTTGGCGGCAGTGGCTTCACTGATGACGCGGTGCGCGCCCTCCGGCAGCACCGCCGGAAGATGTGTCTCCGGGCGAAACATCGCGGGCTGCAGATGACCGTCGCCCTTCACCTTTTCCGTCTCGCTCAGCACCACATGCGGCGGCAGATACGTCCCGCCGTTCGCTATCGTCGACACCATTGTCACCAGTTGCACCGGGGTGACCCCAACCTCCTGCCCAATGGCGATCGACAGGATGCTCGTCGCGTCCCACTTACGCGGAACACGTAACAATCCCCGCGTCTCGCTGGGTAACTCCACGCCCGACCGGTCCCCAAAGCCAAATGCGCGAATATAGTTGTAGAACTTAGTCGGCCCCAGCTTCAATGCCATTTTAGCGGCACCCACATCGCTGGAGTGCTCCAACGCATACTGCACTGTAACGCGCCCGAAATGGTCTGACTTATCGTCGTGCAGCGTCCGCCCATACATTGTCATCGCGCCGCCCTGGCAGTCCACGATGTCCGTCGGCTGCACACCGGCGCCATCAATAGCTGAGGCATACGACACCAGCTTAAACGTGGAGCCAGGCTCGTACACATCACTCACCGCTAAGTTCTTCAGAATCGCCGGATCCTGATGCTTCAGGTCGTTCGGGTTATATCTAGGAGAAATCGCTAATGCCAGGATCTGTCCCGTATGCGGATCCTGCACCACCACCGTGCCATGCGCCGCTTTCATCTTCTCCATCTGCGCGTCCAGCGCGCGCTCCGCAATGTGCTGAATGTTCGTGTCGATGCTCAGGACAAGATTCTCGCCGGGCAGCGGTTCGCGCTCTTCACTGCCCAGGGCATGACGCTTCGCATCCACCGCTGTCAGCACATGTCCGGGTGTCCCATGCAAGTCATCCTCAAAGTAACGCTCCACACCGCCCAGGCCCGTATCATCCAGCCCCACATACCCCAGCACCTGGGCCGCTAAATCGGTATTCGGATAAAAGCGCTTGAACTCTTTCTGAAGATAAACGCCCTTCAAGTTCAGCTCGCGGACCCGCTGAGCCTGTTCCGGCGTCAACTTACGGGCAACCCACGCAAAGTTCCGCGAAGCATTCAGCCGCGCCAGAATACTCTCCCGCGCGGTAAACGTGTCCGTCGGGTCAGAATGCACGATCCCCGAGATAAGTTCCGCAACATTCGCGCGGTTGTCCCCTAACTCGCTCGGCACCGCATACACCGATTCCGCCAGCACCGTTACCGCAAGCTCCCGTAAATTGCGGTCATACAGTACACCCCGCCGTGGTGCCACCTCGAACGTACGCTGCTGTTGCTTTGAGGCACGGTCAACCCAATCACGATTGCGCACTACCTGCAGCCAGAACAAGCGGCCTCCGATAACACAGGACCAACCAATGAACACGATTGCGATCCACACAAAGCGGACGCGGCGAATCGGAGCGGTCAGAGGCTGGTGCGCATTCATCGTCTCAATCCAGGGAACTCACGGCAAAATCGCGGACGTGACATTTGCCTCCGCCAGTACAGGTTCGCCGGCCGCGAACAAACCATCCGGACGGACAACCTGGCCCGGCTGCGGCGCGTCCATGCCCAGCTGCTTGGCAATCCGGTCGATCCGGTCAGGATCGGATAGCTGTGCCTCACTGAGCAGCAGCTGCCGGTTATCTTCCCTTACATGTTCCAGTTTTAGCTTTTGTGACTCGATGGAATACCCCATCTCAATCGCCGAAAAGTGCTGCCAAACGTACGTCATTACCAGCAAGAACAGTACGCTCGTCGCAACCGTGAACGATCGAATCTCCTTGCGGCGCTCTGGGTCGTCCGCCTTGACCATACGGCTGTTATCAATATGTTTGGTGAAAAATACTTCCGGTGTAGGCCCGCGCCGTGCACGCCTTTGCACTTCATAAATACAACGGTTGTATTCACGGAAGGTCTCCACGCGCTCCCGTGGAGCACGGCCCGCGATTCCGAATGCTGGCATGACTTGTTCCATTGCCGCTCCTGATCAACACTTTCTAAGCTCCTAAAGAGCTTCTAACTTTCTTGCTGGCCCCGCGAGAAGTTATCCTAACTTCCCACAGATTTATCCACAACCTCTAACTCGATTTGCTCAGGCGCTCTGCAACGCGCAATTTGGCGCTTCTCGACCTCGGATTTCTACGTATCTCGTCTTCACCCGCAATCACCGGTTTGCGCGTCACTGGATGCCAGATTCCCAGCTTTGTACCCTCGCGAAACGAATCCTTTACCAGCCGGTCCTCCAGCGAATGAAAACTGATCATTGCCAGCCTTCCTCCCGTTTTCAGCAGAGCTTGTGCACTGTCCAGCAATCTCTGTATTTCCCCTAATTCATCATTGACTCGAATTCGAAGTGCCTGGAAAGTCCGTGTCGCGGGGTGTATCTTGTCCGATTTCATTGAGGGGGCCGCGGCCGACACAACCCTGGCTAACTCCGCCGTGGTAGTTACCGGCCGCGCCCTCACAATGGCTCTGGCGATTCTCCGCGACCTCCTTTCCTCTCCGAATTCGTAAATCAGGTTGGCAAGATCTTCCTCGTCCGCCTGATTTACCACTTGCTCCGCCGTCTCACCGCCGCGCGTATCCATACGCATGTCCAGCGGCGCGTCCTGACGGAAACTGAACCCCCGGTGCGCCCCGTCCAACTGCAAACTGCTCACGCCAACGTCTGCCAGAATGCCGTCCACCGAACCGGGCGCGAGCTCCTCCGCAGCCGTTGAGAACGCGGCCGCAATGAGCCGCACCGCTGGCATCCCGTCACCAAGCTCTGCCCGCAGAGCCTCAAGCCGTTCCCGTGCAATCGCCATCGCCTCCGGATCGCGATCAAAACCGGTCAGCATCCCCTTTGGCCCAAGCTGGCGTGCAATCGCGCTCGCATGTCCCGCCAGGCCCAGGGTGGCGTCCACGTACGTCCCGCCCGGCCGCACCGCCAGAAGATCCAGTACCTCTTTCAAAAGAACCGGCACATGCTGCGGACCGTTCATTCTTCCGCCTCCACGCGCGCCCACTGGGAGCGTCCACTCTTCCTCCCCGATCCGGGCAGGCCACATCGTTTACAAGCCAAACTCCGCCAGAGCTGCCATATCAGCCTCGTTCAGCGGCTCCGCCTCTAACTGCCCGCGGAAGCTGTCGTGGTTCACCACTTCCAGAAATGTCTGTGCTCCCAGCACCACCACCTCTGCCGTTACCGTTGCACTCTCTCGCAAAATCTGTGGCAACGTCAGTCGTCCCTGCGTATCCAGCTCCGCCATCTGCCCGTAATAGTTCGTCACATCCAAAAACTTCTTCTTCGCGGGATTCATGTTCGGGATCCGGGCCAACTGTTCCTCCACCTTCTCCCACTCCCGCAACGGATAGAGCTCCGCCCGCTTTCCGTCACGGCTCGTGATGTAGAACTGCGGCCCGTATGCCTCATCCACGCGACGCTTGAACTCAGCAGGCAGCTTGAGCCGGCCCTTCTCGTCCACACGCGCGGGGTGATTGCCTCGAAACATTCCCGTCCCATCACGAGCCAGAGCTGATTCCCGCTGCTCCGTTGCGGCATTTGGTGACTAAGAATGAAGTGAACGTGCCTGCTATGGTCCGCTTCACTCCATTTTGTACCACCACGCTCCACATCTTCGGCCTTCTTTGCGTCTCCGTAAAGTGGAAAAAACAGAGCTTTCGAAAATTGTCCTGGAGTCTGTGGAAATATCTACATGCTGGCTTGGGTGCTGACGCTACCCCAACATCTGGGGTAATGTTCTATCCCACTTCTGTAAGATTGGAAGTGGTTACCGTCACGGGACGCAGCGAAATCGCTGGAACTTAGCGTGATGCCATGCTCACCCGGACAAAGATGAACGGTTGACTCTAGCTCTTAAATCCGGCGATCTCCGGTCCCTGCTCTTGACGCACTTTCTTTCGTTTCAGCATCCAGACCAGGTAGGTCACAATCAGCAGATTCATCAAGAGGATGCCAAAGTGCCATGGCGTGGGCCGTCGCGTCAACTCCCACAGCTCCCACGGCACAAAGGATACGCTCAACCAAAGCGTCACGAATTCTGCCCACACCTTGCGCCGCAGCAGCCCATAGGCTTCCGTCGTGCACAGTGCCGAGTAGAGAAAGGTTCCCATGCTGATCAGCCGCAACTTGTGGTGAGTAATCAGCGCAACCTTGTCCGTCAACAGGTCGACCAGGTGACTCTCCGGGTCGAAGTGAAGCACGCGGATCGCCCGGTTCACCGTTCCCAGGAGGTCATGATGCACATAGTGCAGCGCGCCAAGACTCAGGCTGAGAAAAAAGATGGCCTTCGCCAGCTTGAACAGGCCGATCAGGTACAGGCCCGAGTCACGGGGCCGCACCGGATTTTGGCTTGCGTCTCCGCTATCGGTCACAGCGGGTGCGGCCTCGTGATGCAGTGTCGACAAAGTCACCGTATGAATAGTCTTGCGGCGATGCCCCTGGCTGTCAATTGCAACAGCAGCACGCGCTGTTTGCAGGACGCGCCACTTGCCCGCGTAAAGTCTTCCATACAAGGGGACACTGGAAGTGATTACCATCAGAGCATGGCCCTCAACACCGCGGCGCTGAGGTTTGCAATGAAGAGCAAGCTGCTGTGCACATTTCTAGTCTTGCTTGTCAGCACGATGGCTTTGCCCATGGCTGCGCAGAAAGATCCCTATGTGGGCGACGTTCCCATGTCACCCAAGAAGACGCTCCTGGAGAATCTTGCCTCCTCGCCGATCAACACCATCTTCGTAAAAAGCCTGCAAGCGGCCCAGCTGGATCAAACACCGGCTGGTTCCGGGGCGTACACCATCTTTGCGCCTACCGACGACGCCTTCCGCAATCTGCGAAGGACATCCACCACGTCGCCGCAGACAGCAGCGCCATCCGGGCTCTCGCCCGCCGTTCTGAAGTACCACATCGTGCAGGGACGCCTCTCCTCCAAGAAGCTGAACAAACTGCTCAAGAAGGGTCACGGAACCGCTACGCTGCAAACAATCGCCGGCCTGCCGCTCACAATCAAGAGATATGGCAGCATTCTGGTGCTGACCGATGCGAGAGGCGGAACCGCAACCGTCATCACATCTGATATCTGGAGCAGAGGGGGTATTTTTCACGTCATTGATGCCGTGCTCACGCCGGACGCATGATCGCGGCAGCACCGCTTAGTCCATCTTTGTTGATGACAAACGACGAACTTCCATTTGACGTTCACACGACGCAAGGCTCGCAATCGATCCGTCCCAGTTCCAATCCACGTGACCTCCAGCCCTCGTTCCCAGTGTGTACATGCGGAGCTTCCTTGGCGCCGCAATCAACACATGCACCAGAACAACACCTGAGGTTTACACATGAGGACGTTTACGAAGACGCTGCTTGGCTTGTTCCTGCTGGCCGGCAGTCTAACCGCGGTCGCACAGAAGGACCCAGACGTGGGCGGCGCGCCCATGTACGCAAACAAAACAATCGTGGAAAACGCGATCAACTCGCCCATTCACAAGACGCTCGTTGCGGCGGTACAAGCCGCTGGCTTGGTCGACACGCTGAACGGGCCCGGTCCATTTACCGTTTTTGCACCGACCGATGATGCCTTCAATAAGCTCCCGGCGGGAACCGTCGATACCCTCGTCAAGCCGGAGAACAAAGCCGATCTGGTCAAAATCCTGACGTACCATGTCGTCCCAGGCAAGGTCAGCTCCAAGCAGCTTGCCAAGATGATCACGGACGGCGGCGGTATGGCGACCCTGACTACCGTACAAGGCGAGACCCTGACGGCCAAAATGTCTGGCGCAAGTATTACGCTGACGGATCAGAAAGGCGGAACTGCAACCGTCACCACAGCCGATGTCTATCAGAAGAACGGCGTCATCCACGTGATCGACACCGTCTTGATGCCGTAGCTGCTCTCTTTGCTGAATAAAGGCGCTCCTTTCGGAGCGCCTTTGCTTTGCTCACCTGAAACATCTGCTCTCCCGGCGTCTCTCCGGTAAACGGCTCACAAAAGGCCGTCAGGTAAACCCGGTCGCTTCGGATGCACTCCAAACAGCAAATGCGTCACATCTTTGAGGCCGATCAGTGGTTGCCTTTCTCGCTTCCGTTCGTCTTTGCCTTTTTTGCTAACCCCAAAAACCTGCCGCCGCTCATGCCCGCGTGGCAGCAGGCGCGCATCGACGAATTGAACCTCATTGCGCCGCCGCCCGCACCGCCCGGATCGCCGTCCCGCCTGGGAACAGGCGTAGGCACCACCATGCGGCTTACCTTTCGCGCCCTGCCGCTCCTGCCGCTCCGCCTGTCGTGGCTTGCACTCATCCCGGAATTCGAGTGGAACGACCACTTCTGCGATATCCAGACAGCAGGCCCATTTCGCTTCTGGAGGCATTGCCATTCCGTTCACGAAGATTCGCGCGATGGCGTGAACGGTACAGCCGTGCACGACCGCGTGGAATACGAACTGCCGGGGGGACCGCTCGGCGACCTTGCCAACGCCATCGGCGGCAGCGCGCAGCTTCGATTGATCTTCCGCTTTCGTCACAGGGCGACCGCAAAGCTGCTGCCGCTGTACGTCCAGGAATTGGGAGATCGCAAAGGTTAGCGACTGACGAATCGCTCCTGCGACAACGCCTCAAGATGCGGCCGCGCAGCCCGCATCGCGGCATCCACGGAGATCCCATACTTCTCACGCAGGGCTTCCACTTTGCCGTGTTCGATAAACTGATCGGGCCACCCAATACGGAGCACCGGCGTCCCAATCTCGGCTGCACTCAACGTCTCCAGCACCGCCGATCCAAACCCGCCCGCAAGCACATGATCCTCGAACGTGACGACCAGACCGCACCGGCGGCCATAATGCGACCTACCAACCTTCTCTCCGCAGCCGCTGAGCCATCTCCTTCGCCATCGGCAGCAGCGTCCCCAGCCCAAAGATCGCAACGTCAGTACCGTCGTCGATCACCTGGGCCCGTCCCATCTCCAACGCAACTGGCTGCGCTTTCACCACACTGCCCGGCCCGGTCCCGCGCGGATAACGAATGGCACACGGGCCAGGATGTTCTAGCGCCGTCTGCATCATGTCCGCCAGTTCGTCTTCATCCTTGGGCACCATGTGCACCAGATTCGGCACACCACGCAGGTAGCTGATGTCGAACAATCCATGGTGTGTCGGGCCGTCATCGCCGCTCAACCCCCCGCGATCCATGCAGAAGACCACCGGCAGGTTCTGCAACGCCACATCGTGCACAATCGGATCAAAGGCACGCTGCAAAAATGTCGAATAGATCGCGCAGAACGGCTTGTATCCCTTCGTAGCCAAGCCCGCCGCGAAAATGACCGCGTGCTCTTCCGCAATCCCCACGTCGAAAAAGCGGTTCGGATGCACTGGCCGGAAAAGATCAAGCGCGGTCCCATTCGGCATCGCTGCCGTAATCGCCACCACCTTGGGATCGTTGTGCGCCAGCTTCACCAGCGTTTCCGCAAACACCTCGGAGTACGTCTTCTGCCCCGCGAGTCCTGTTTCACCCGTCGTCGGGTCATACGGCCCGAGCCCGTGGAACTTCTTCTGCTTGTCCAGCGCCGGTTGAAATCCGCGGCCCTTTTGCGTGATCGCGTGCAGGACGACAGGCTTGTTCTGCGCCCTCAGGAACTGAAACGTCTTCACCAGCAGCGGCAGATCATGCCCATCGATCGGGCCATAGTAATCCAGCCCAAACTCCTCAAACAGCATCGACGGACCCAGCAGGCCCTTGACGCTCTCTTCTGCCTTGCGCTGCACGTGTTTCGCTGCTTTCCCGCCAACTCGTGCAATCAGTTCCGAAGCCCGGTCGTGCAGATACGTAAAGCTGGGATGCGTCACGATTTTATGGAAGTACGACGCAATCGCCCCGACATTCTTGTCGATCGACCACTCGTTATCGTTCAACACGATGATCAGCCGCTTGGTCTGTGCCGCAACGTTATTCAGCGCCTCATACGAGATGCCGCAGGTAAACGCCGCATCGCCCGCCAGCGCCACAATATGCTCATCCCCGCCGCTCATATCCCGCGCCACGGCCATGCCCAGCGCCGCACTCAGGGCTGTTCCGGCATGGCCCGCCCCGAAGCTGTCATGTTCGCTCTCCGTGCGCAGCATAAAACCGTTCAACCCGCCCGGCTGACGAATCGTGTCAAAGCGCGACTCCCGCCCGGTCAGCAGCTTGTGCACATACGCCTGATGGCTCACGTCAAAGACAAATGAATCGCGCGGCGTATCAAAGACGTAATGCATCGCGATGGTCAGTTCCACCACGCCAAGATTCGGCCCAATGTGTCCGCCCGTCCGCGCCACGCTGCGGATCAGCCGCTCGCGAATCTCTTCCGCCAGTTCCGCAAGCTGCGGGATAGACAGCTTCTTCACGTCCGCGGGCGAAGCGATACTGGGCAGAAAGTTACTCATACGTCACAGCCGTAAGACGCTCCGGTTGACCCGAAGGAAGACTCCGGGGACATTCGGCGCATTTTGCTCTGATCAAAGTGTAGGCGTTTTCGTGAACTACTCCGCCATCGCGTCTGCAATCGCCAACGTCTGCGGTTCCCTTTCGAACGCACCTTCCCACCGCGCGATCACCGCGCTGGCTAGGCAGTTTCCCGCCACATTGATCGCCGTCCGGCCCATGTCCATCAGCGCGTCAATGCCCAGCAGCACCAGGATTGGCTCGCTGGGCAATCGCAGCGTTCCCGCAGTCGCCAGCAGCACCACCAGCACCGCGCGCGGCACACCCGCCACGCCCTTCGACGCCAGCATCAGCGTCCCCATCATGAACACCTGCTGCCCGATGCTCAACGGCACCTGCGCCACCTGCGCCACAAACACCATCGCCATCGCTAGGTACAGTGTCGACCCATCCAGATTGAACGAGTACCCCGCTGGAATCACAAACGCAAGGATCCGGCGCGGCACGCCGAACGCCTCCATCTCTTCCATCGCGCGTGGCAGCGCCGCTTCGCTCGTCGCCGTGGCAAAGGCAATTGCGGCCGGCCCGGACACATGCCGCAGCAACCGCCGCAACGGCAACCGCGCCAGCATCGCCACCGGCAGCAGCACGCACATCACAAAGAACAGCGCTGCGGCATAAAACACCAGCAGCAGTTTGCCCAGGTGCAGCAGCACACCCGGCCCCATCCGCGCCACCGTGTACGCCATCGCCGACGCCACGCCCAGCGGAGCCGCATACATCACCACATTCGTAAACCGGAACATCACCTCGCTCAGGCTTTCCGTCAATCGCAGCACTGGCGCGGCCTTTTCCCGCGGCGTCATCGCCAGCGCCATCCCAAAGATCGCCGCGAACACCGCCACCTGCAGCACCTGCCCCTCGGCAATCGACTTCGCCAGGTTCTCCGGAAACACATGCGCCAGAAACTCCTGCCAATGCATCGGCGCCCCGGCCGGCACGGAACCGGCCAGGTCCGGCGGCAACACCATGCCCACGCCGGCGTGCGACACATTCGCCGCCACCAGGCCCACCAGGAGCGCAATCGTCGTCAGCACCTCGAAGTAGAGCAGGCTCTTCCACCCCATGCGTCCCACGCTCTTCAGGTCACCGTGCCCCGCAATGCCGCTCACCAGCGTGGCCAGGATCAGCGGTGCTACCACCGTCTTCACCAGCCGCAGAAAGATGTCGCTTAGAAAATGCGCGCCCACCGCTACTCCCGGCGCGTCCAGCCCAATCTCCACGCCCGCAATCATCGCGACGATAATCCACGCGGTCAGCTTTCCCCGCCGGAAGACCATCCAAGAGATCAATACAGCCGTTCCTGCGACGCGCAACGGCATACCCGCGTCGCGAACGCCATGCGAACCATGCCCCGCAGCGGCCAGGGCAAAACCCGCGCCGAGCAGCACAAGTACCGTGAACCAAAATGCAGCATCCGTCCACGCCGGGAGTTTCGCACGCATGGCCACACTCTACCTGTTCGGTCCGGCACAGCGATACAGTGTGGTAAGAAGGCTCGTCATGCGAAGACTCATGCTTACACTCACGCTGCTGCTTGCTTCCGGTACGCTGCACGCGCAACTCGATCCGCTTTCCCGCAAAGCACCTCAGAGCAGCCCACTCACCCAGCCCACGCTCTCGCCCGGTGTCCTCCAACTCATGCAGCTCGACGCGGACTTCAGCCGCGACACGCTCCTGGGCGGAGGCAAAGCCTTCGCCACCTGGTTTGCCGATGACGCAGTCACCCTGAACAACGGCAAACCAGCCGTCCTGGGCAAAACTGCCATCACCGCCGGTGCCGCATGGGACCCCAGGCAGTACCAGCTGCAATGGCAGCCACAGGGCGGCCAGATGGGTCCATCCGGCGACATGGGCTTCACCTGGGGACACTACGAAGGCCACGCCAAGGACCGCAACGGCAACGACGTCGCCACGTCAGGCCGCTACATCACCGTCTGGAAACGCCTGCCAGACAACACCTGGAAAGTAGCCCTCGACGCCAGCGCCAACGAACCACCCGCCGCCGGCGACTGCTGCGCCCTGCCCAAACCCTGACCGAGTCACACCAATAAACCCAAGCACACCGTACGATCTTTTGCCGCTTCAGCGCGGTCCTTCAAAACGCCGAGTCACAGCTTGTTGCCGCGAGTTGGCCCCTCAGACTGCGACAGACGTAACGAAGCCGCAACGCTTTTCACTCGGTCTCACGAGGACACGCGGGCGCTTCAGGCATCAGGCCGCACCTGAAATGCTCTGCATGATAAAGACCCGGGGCGGGATACCCACATCCCACTTCTCTTTCGGATAAGCGGTGCCCTACATCTCGCAGAGATGTGGGATTTGAGGCGTCGAACCCTCGGATCGATCCTGCAGCGTACGCCCGCTCCCTCACGTTCGTAGTGATTGAACCCCACCACCCGGTCACCGTTCATCACCAGCAAGAGCCGAACTTCAAGCAAACAGTCTGGATCTGACCACCGGCAGACCGCTGCCCACGGAGGATGGTGGGCGGATCCAGCTTCCGGTAGCATACACTTGCGCCCTGAAACGTCTCACAGCATAGGTCCCCCGTTGCGCATCCACCTCTTCG
>CAXUBG010000044.1:14716-17738 GCA_964249285.1 uncultured Terriglobus sp.
CCCCCGCACCGGCATCGCCGTCACCACGTTGCTGGAACGCCTCGGCCACCAGGTCGTCTTTCCCATGGCCCAAACCTGCTGCGGCCAGATGCATTACAACACCGGCTACCACGCCGAGGCCCTCCCCCTCGTCAAGCGCCTGCTTGCACAGTTCCACGACGCCGAAACGGTCGTCGTCCCCTCCGCAAGCTGCGTCGCCATGATGCGCGACCACTACGAACTGATGGCCCGCAACGCCGGAGACGCAGCCATGCTTGCCGAAGTCCAAGCCTTCCTGCCCCGCGTCTACGAGTTCAGCGAACTGCTCACCGACAAGCTCCGCATCACGGACGTGGGCGCATACTTCCCGCACCGCGTCACCTATCACCCGTCCTGCCACTCCCTGCGCCTGCTGCACGTGGGTGACCGGCCCACCCGCCTCCTGCAGGCTGTCGAGGGCCTCGAATACGTTCCCATGCAAGATGCGGACCAGTGCTGCGGCTTCGGCGGCACCTTTGCCGTCAAAAACGCGGAGGTCTCCGCCGCCATGCTGCAGGACAAGCTCCACTGCGTACGCAACACACAAGGCGGGTTCGTCGCCGCGCTCGATAACTCCTGCCTCATGCAGATCGACGGCGGCCTCCATCGCGAGAACGGCCCGGCGCAGCGCATCCGCCCCGTCCACCTCGCCGAAATCCTCAACAGCACCCGCGCCAATCCGCTCACCGCGGCAAGCCTCGCATGGGAGCAGGCCACCGCATGAGCGTCCGCGTCGGCCATACCGCCGAAAAGCCAGCCTTCCCCATCCTGGCGCACGCCGTCCTGCAGGACGGTCAAACCCGCCGCAACGTCCGCCACGCCACCGATGTCATCCGCGCCAAGCGCGCACTGCGCGTCGAGGAAATGCCCGATTGGCAGGAACTCCGCACCGCCGCCCACGCTATCAAGACGCACACCCTCGAACACCTGCCCCACTACCTCCAGCAGTTCGAGCGCAACTGCATCGCTGCCGGCGGCCGCGTCCACTGGGCACGCGACGCGGACGAAGCCAACACCATCGCCATTCGCCTCATCCGCGCCGCCGCCGCTGGGGACGAACCGGACAAGCCGCGCCCCGAGGTCATCAAGGTCAAAACCATGACCTCCGACGAAATCGGCCTAAACGCCGCGCTCGAGCGCGAGAACATCATCCCCTGGGAGACCGACCTGGCCGACATGATCGTCCAGATGGGCCACGACGAACCCTCGCACATCGTCGTTCCCGCACTGCACAAAAACCGGCACCAGGTCCGCGAACTTTTCCTTGAAAACATGCACCTCACCGAGCTCGGCACCGAAGCCGCCGACCTCACCGCCGCCGCCCGCCACTACCTCCGGCAGAAGTTCCTGAGCGTCGGCATCGGCATCAGCGGCGCCAACTTCGCCATCGCGGAAACCGGCGGCGTCTGCGTCGTCGAGTCCGAGGGCAACGGCCGCATGTGCGTCACCATGCCCCGCACCCTCATCACGCTCATCGGCATTGAGAAAATCATTCCCCGCTTCCAGGACCTCGAAGTCTTCCTGCAACTCCTCCCGCGCTCCGCCACCGGCGAACGCATGAACCCGTACAACAGCATTTGGACCGGCACCAGCGGCGAGGACGGCCCGCGCGCCTTCCACGTCATCCTGCTGGACAACGGCCGCACCCGCATGATGAGCAACACCCGCGAGCGCGAAACCCTCAACTGCATCCGCTGCGGAGCCTGCCTCAACAGCTGCCCCGTCTACCGCGAAACCGGCGGCCACGCCTACGGCTCCATCTACTCCGGCCCCATCGGCGCCATCCTCTCGCCCCAGCTTAACGGCATGGAGCACTCCCGCTCCCTCCCCTTCGCCTCATCGCTCTGCGGTGCCTGCTACGAAGTCTGCCCCGTCAAAATCAACATCCCCGAGACTCTCATCCACCTCCGCGGCCGCATCGTCGCGCAGGACCGACAGACCCTCACCGGCAAACTCAGCCAGGAAAGCCTCGGCATGACGATGGCCGCGCACTTGTTCGAGCACCCCCGCCAGTACGCAGCCGCACAGCGCCTCGCCCGCGCAGGCCAGGGCCTCTTCCAGCGCGACGGCAAGCTCGTCAACCTCCCCGGCATGGCCGGCGGCTGGACCCAGTTCCGCGACCTCCGCCCCCTGCCAAAACAAACCTTCCGCGAATGGTGGCAACAAAACCGCAAACCATCCAGATAAACGCCTGAAAACAAGGTCTCTTTCGCAGACATAGGCTTCAATAGCATGAAGTCTGTAAGCCTCAAGTGCATGCAGGCTGTAAGCCTGCGTTGTAATAGCCTGGGGCGAAGCCCCAGGTAGAGCCAATAGTTAGAAGGTGCGGGCTGTAGGCCCGCGTTAAACTTCCGCTCTACGGAAGAAGGAGAGCACACTCTAGAAATGCTCCCTGTATGTCCCAAGCCCAGCATCACATCGTACACATGACCGACGCCCGCACAGCCATTCTCGACACCATCCGCCAAGAGCTCGCGCGCGACCCCGAACTGCCCGCGTCCCGTCTCACCGAATCGCCCGAGACCGCCTACGAACGCATTCCGCGCAACTACATCCGCCACGGCGCGCTCAACGATCATGACCGCATGGACCTCTTCCTCGACCGCCTGCGCGACTACGACGCCGAAATCATCCACACCGACGAAGCAGGCATTCCGCACGCCATCCTCAAGGCCATGCAGCAGGCCCACGAGACACTCCTCCTCGTACCCGCGGATGTCCCTGAAGCATGGCTGCCGCAAGAAGGCATCCGCCTCCTGCGCGACCACTCCCTCAGCATCCCTGAACTCGACAGCGCACCCACCGTCCTCACCGGCTGCACCGTCGCCATCGCCATGAGCGGCACCGTCATCCTCCAGCACGGCGCGGAGCAGGGCCGCCGCGCCGCCACCCTCCTGCCCGACCATCACCTCTGCGTCATCCGCCGCGACCAGGTCGTCGAAACCATCGCTTAAGCCCTGCCCCGCCTCGACAGCTACCGCACCGCGCCCATCACCACCATCGC
>CAXUBG010000045.1:0-248 GCA_964249285.1 uncultured Terriglobus sp.
TCCCTGCCGAACGCGCCGGTGCTATCGCTGGTCGCATCGCGAAACATCGCCGCGGGCGGGAACAGCGGAGTTCTGCGCGCGGGGACGTTTGGCCGGGGCATTTGGCAGATTCCGCTACTGACAGCTGGGCAGGTGGTACAGCCTGCCGTTACGTTTGCGCCAGCGTCCCTGACGTTCGCGACGCAGGCAGTTGGATCCACAAGTACGGCCCAGACCGCGACGCTGACCAACACCGGCACCGCCGCCCT
>CAXUBG010000045.1:258-17726 GCA_964249285.1 uncultured Terriglobus sp.
GACTGACACATGCGCGGGCACATCGCTTACCGTAAATCAGAGCTGCACGATCACCGTGACCTTTTCTCCCAGCACGGCAGGCGTTACCGGCGGCGCGGTGACGGTGAACGCCAACGTCAGCGGCGGCTACGCGTCGTTACCCGTCAGTGGCACCGGCCAGGGCACATCAAGTCTTGTTCTGACGCCCGGCAATGTGGTCTTCCCCTCTACCGCGGTGGGCGGCACCTCCGCCGCGCAAACCATCATGCTGGCCAACACTGGTACGGGAGCCGCCACTCTGAGCGCGCCCGTTGCCAGCACCGACTTCAACGTGACCGCGACGACCTGCGGCGCGACCCTGAACGCTGGCAGCAACTGCACGATCTCCGTCGTCTTCAGCCCGTCGCAGAACGCGACGGAAATCGGTACGGCTTCAGTCTCTGACGGCACTACCATGTACACCGCCTCCCTCACGGGCACCGGCAACGGCGCAGTGAGCGTCACCCTCAGCCCTGGCACAATCGACTTTGGCGGCGTTGCAGTGAACAACACCGCCGGTCAGACCATCAGCGTGCAGCCGGTCACCATCCACAACAGCGGCAACGCGCCTTCCACATTGGGACCGCCTATGCTGACGGGTGATTTTGGCGTGTATCAGAATCTCTGCAATCCCGTGCTTGCAGCCGGACAAAGCTGCACCATCGACCTGTTTTTTGCGCCAACCGCCGTGGGTCAGCGGAATGGCACGTTCACGCTTTCAGACGGTGCCGCAAACCATACCGTGACGCTTACAGGCACGGGTGGGTCCACGCAGGTGAACTTTTCACCCACTTTCCTCAGCTTTGGCACGGTCAACGCCGGCAGTTCGTCGGCGGCGCAGACCGTGACCGTAACAAACAACACTTTTGGCTACCTGCAGCTGGGCGTCCTCTCGCCGTCGGTAGACTTCAGCGTACCTTCCAACACCTGCTCTGGGACGCTATACGCCGGTTCCAGTTGTACGTTCTCCGTTGTGTACTCGCCCAGCGTGGACGGACCCCGGACGGGAACGATCACGCTGCCGGACCAGTACACCACCCATATCGTTCTGCTGACGGGGACAGGCCACGGCACGCCCAGCGTAGTGGTGACGCCTTCATCCCTTTCTTTTGGGATGACGGCAGTCAACAGTACGTCATCCGCGCAGACGGTGGCGGTGACAAACAACGGTACGGCTGCGATCGCGCTGGGTGCAGCGTCCATAACGGGCGACTTTTTCGTCGCGGCGGGTACCTGCGGCGGCACGCTGGCCGTACAAGCGAGTTGTACGCTCTCGGTGGACTTCACGCCCCACGCAAGCGGTACGCGGACGGGGACGTTGACCATCCACGACGCAAATGGGACGCATGCAGTCGCGCTCACGGGAGCAGCGGTTGGAGCGCCGATAGTGACGTTGGCGCCGGGCGGGTTGAGCTTTGGGCAAGTCGCGGTGGGCAGCACGTCCACGGCACAAACCATTACCGTAACCAATGGTGGAACGGACACTGCCACGCTCAGCCCGGCAACCATCACTGGCGACTTCGCGAGCGCGACCAATACCTGCGGTACCACCCTGGCACCCGGGGGCAGTTGCAGCATCTCCGTGACGTTCACGCCGTCGGTCAGCGGCAATCGCACGGGCGTTCTCTCCGTACCGGATTCGCTCGGCAATCACACGACCAATCTCTCCGGCAGCGGCGTGACCGGTGCGCTGACCGTGACGCCGGCATTCGTTACATTCCCAGATACCGTCTCCGGCGGCACCAGCGCAACCCGGGGAGTGATCGTTACCAACAGCGGCAACGGACCGCTCTCGATTGCGACAGCCGCCGTCAGTGGTGACTTCAATGTTGCTGGCAACTGCGCCGGAATGACACTTGCCGCCGGGTACAGCTGCACACTGAATCTGACGTTCTCACCGGTCGCGACCGGTGCGCGGCAGGGCGTGCTGACAGTCAGTGGTACCGGGGCAGGTCCGGTCTCAGCGACCGTCGCGCTCAGCGGCAACGGCACCGGCGCGTTCTCCGTTGTGCTAACGCCCGCTTCGCTCGACTTCGGCACGCAGTTGCTCGGCACCACCAGCGCTGTCCGCAATATCACGATTTCGAACACCGGAACGCTGCCCGGACCACTGGGCGCGATCACTGTATCGGGCGACTTCACTCTGGCGGCCAACACCTGCGGCAATTCGCTGCCGCCGCAGACGGGCTGCACTGTCTCGGTCGCCTTCGCGCCCACGGCGAGCGGAGTGCGCAACGGCGTGCTGACCGTTACAGACGGTGCGGGAACGCAAACTGCAACACTGACCGGCGCTGGAACGTCCGCCGCAACCGATACCTTGGCACCGCTATCTCTCACCTTTGGATCGCAGCAAGTCAATACGGCCAGCGGTCTGCAAACCGTCACGCTGACCAACACCGGCGACACGGCGCTGACATTGATCGCCGCGCAGATCCTCACCGGCGACTTTTCCGCCAGCAATGGCTGTGGACCCACGCTATTGGCGCACAGTACGTGCTCCATCACTGTCACCTTTGTGCCGAAGAGCGTAGGCATACTGACCGGTACGCTGCAAATTACGGATGTGCAGCGCGCTCAGACCGTCTCGCTGACCGGCACCGCGACAGCGGGTCCAGGGGTATCGCTGCTGCCATCTGCCCTGACGTTCGCGAGCACGGGCGTTGGCGTGGCCGGAGCTACGCAGATCCTGACGCTGACCAACAATGGTGGCACGCCGCTCGGTATCACGGGGGTGACGGTCATCGGCGATTACGGCATCGTCGCTGGCACGGGCACGTGCGCGGTCTCTGCGACTATTCCGGTGGGGGGCGGCTGCACACTGGGCATCGCGTTTCTACCCTCTGGCGCGGGACTGCGGACAGGCAGTGTTGTTGTGACCAGCAACGCACCCACACAGACCGCGCAGTTGACCGGCAGTGGCGTCGACTTTCAACTGCTGCCCAACGGCAACACGACCGTCACTGCAAGCAACGGCAGCAATGCGGTCTTTCCGCTGTTGCTGCGGCCGCTGGTGACGACCTCCGATCCGGTCACGTACACCTGCACCGGTGCGCCCGCCAACGCCATGTGCAAGATCACCTCGCAATACGGCGACCTATCCGCCGTCCAGACGGTCTCGGTTACGGTGCTGACCGGCGTAAAAACCAGCACGGTTCGCGGTCCCGCTGGCATCCGCGGATCGACACGCAGCACCGTTGTCTACCTGCTGGTGCCGATACTCGGTTTCCTGCCATGGTATGTCTGGCGGCGCGGTCAGCCTTGCACGCTGCTACCGCTGCTCTGGTGTTGCGCGCTACTGCTGGGGATGAATGGCTGTGGCGCGGGCAAGTCCAGCGCTGCGCCGGGCACGGGTACGGGCGGCGGAGACGGAACCGGAACGGGCGGTGGCTCAACTGTCACCACGCCCAGCGGGACCTACACCATTACGGCAAGCGCAACCGCAGCGGGTGTAACACACTCCGTCCCGCTGATGCTGGTTGTGCAGTGATCACTTCGGTTGTTGCGCGTCCTGCTCTCGCACGTCTACCACGCGGTAGCCTTCGGGTGGCTGAAAGAAGCGCGGCTCCGGCTCAGAGGTGGTGACCTCCATCACACGGAAGCGCTGCTCTCCCACTGTGGGGGACTGCAGCACCGACGACAGATTGAACCCAAGCTCGTTTGAGAAACGTACATCGCGGACGTAGGTAATCGGACTGTCGTTGCCCTGCGTGCCCGCGTTGATCACAATGGTATCGCGGTAGGCGTGCACGGGCAGCCCCGCGACCGTGTCCGTTCCCTTGTCCTCATGGGTGCGATAGCCGCGCCCATTGCGCAGCGGGCCTGAACTGGTCTGCGCTGGTGCCGGAGACGTTACGGGCTGCGGTGGCAGACTGTGTTCCTCGCACACCTTGCGATGCGGATTACACTCGAAGTACACCCCCGCAACGGGATCTTCAATCTGGATCCAGCTCAGCGGCGACTTTACGTTGGAACCCTTCGGTTCCATCAAATGGCGCTCCTGGTAGATTCGTCCGGCGGTGTCGCGCTTGATGGGTCGCGCATTCACGATGGTAAAGGTGCCGCCCGTCAGCAACGGGCGCGTCCACTCCGCCGCCAGTGTCAGGCTGAACGGCGCGTTCGGCAACGCCGGAACATAGATGCTCTCCAGTAACTCATGCCCTCGCGCGTCATAGCTCACACCGCCGTCATCCTGCGCACGGGCGATAGCGCAGCAGAGCATCATGATTGATAGCGCGAGAAGCCCTGAGGCGATCTTCATGCAGGAAAGTCTACGCCTCGTTCTTAGCCGCAGTGTTACGTGTCGAAGTTCATCCGGTACAAACTCTTCGGGGCGAGTGGCACGTGGCGTGATCGTAACGGGCGTTGATGACCTGCTCAACTGATCCGTGCACTATCGGCATTCATGCGAAGGCTGCCACTGCCGCTTGATTGCGTCCCTGACGTTTTGCGGTGTACAGTGCGCGGTCAGCCGCCGCGATGAGTTCCGCCGGTACCCGTGCCATCGCACTCCTTGAGTTGTAGAGCTTGGCTGTTGCCGTGGAACCGCCGCAACTGATGGTCAACGGTCTCGCACCCACCGTGGTGTCGATGGGCAGCAGCGCGGACGATTCGACTCCCCGGCACAATGCAGTGCCCAGCTCACTTGCGGCGCTTTCATCAATTCCCGGCAAGAGCACGGCCATCTCATCGCCGCCGTACCGCGCCACGAACGCTTCGGGCCGGTTCAGAAGTTGGCTGATTTTCTGTGCCACCAACCGAATGCAGTCGTCTCCCACCTGGTGCCCGTACGTGTCATTAATCTGCTTGAAGTAGTCGACATCGATCAGCAGAAGCGACAATGCACTCTCCCGCTGCACCATCTGTTGCCATTCCCTGTCCAGCGCCGAATCGAATGCCCGCCGGTTACCGACACCTGTCAGAGCATCCACCAGCACCAGACTCGCCAGCTGGTCCTGCAGCAGCTTGCGCTCGGTGGCGTCGCGCATGCACACCACCACCATGCAGTTGCCGTTGCCGTCGTCCGTCAGTTTTCGCACCCTGTTTTCCAACCAGATCGCGTGGCCGTCCTTGTGAATGGCCTGGATGGTCACGACCGTCGAAGCTGCTCCAGCCACCAGCTGCTTGCCCGCGTCCCGGATGGTGGCCAGTGACGCCGGTGGATAGATCATGGTGTGCGTCCCGTCTTTCATCTCTTCTGGAGTCCAGCCGACGATTTCGGTGGAGGAGGGTGAGACATAGACGTACTTCACGTGGCCGCCACTTGTCTGCCGCACCTGGCAGATCATGTCCACGCTTTGCTCTACCAAGGCGCGAAAATCCACGGCATCAGCGCAAGAGGCTGGCGGCCCAGAGCAGTCTTGGGCGGAGTTTCGAGCAGGTCTCTTCCAAAGCCTCCCTCTCGCCCGTTGCAGTACGCTCGCCATTTCCATACCTATCGGCAAGAACACGTTCTTCATGCTGGGACTGTGCAAGAGAACAGCGATGTCTGCCGTTTGTTTCTCGCGATTTAAGGAACGCGCAATGACGTGGGCGGACTCTCAGCGATTCACCTTCCTCTAAGAGCCTCCGCAGCGGCGAAAGCGCTTGCCCAAGCCCATTGGAAGTTATACCCGCCGAGATGACCGGTGACGTCCACGACCTCGCCGATGAAGTACAGGCCCGGCACGCGGCGGGCCTGCATACTGGTGGAGTCGAGTTCGGCAGTGCTAACACCACCGGCGGTAACCTCGGCTTTGGCATAGCCCTCCGTGCCAGCGGGTGTGATGCTCCACGCGTGCAGGCGCTCCTCAATTTTGAGGATGGACGCGTTTTTCCACGCAGCCGGAGCATTGACCTGCAACCAGCGCTCGGCCATGCGGGCGGGAAGATACCGGCGGAGCAGGTCCGCGGCGGCGGATGCGTTACGCTGTGTTGCGGTCGCGAGCATGGGTAGGAACACCTCCGCTTCTGGCGCAAGGTCGAAGCGCACCGGCTGCCCCGGCTGCCAGTAGGAAGACGCCTGCAACACCGCAGGGCCGGAGAGGCCGCGATGTGTAATGAGAATCTTCTCCCGAAAGCGGACAGGACGCCTCACCGGGCCGGATACAACAACGGCTTCGCAGGACAAACCCGAGAGATCGCTCCATTGTCGCCGGTCCGCCTCGTTGAAGGTGACCGGGACCAGAGCCGCGCGCGGTGGGACCACACGGAGGCCAAAGCCGCGGGCGATGTCGTAGCCGATGCCGGTAGCACCCATCTTCGGGATGGAGAGTCCGCCAGTAGCGACGACGGCGTTGCGCGCGCGCAGTTCGCCTGCCGAAGTGGTCACGGCAAACGACTCGCCCACGCGGGACACGTGCAGCACCGGCGTGCGCAGGCGCGTCTCGACGTTTGCCGCGCGGCACTCGCTTTCCAGCATCGCGACGATCGCTTGAGCGGAACCATCGCAGAAGAGCTGGCCGAGAGTTTTCCCGTGGTACGGGATGCGGTAGCGTTCGACGAGGGCGATGAAGTCCTGTGGCGTGTAGCGAGCCAGCGCGCTTTTGGCAAAGTGGGGATTTTCGCTGAGATAGTTGGCTGGCGTGGTATGCAGGTTGGTGAAGTTGCATCGTCCGCCGCCGCTGATGAGGACCTTGCGCCCGACCCGCTCCCCGGATTCCAGCAACAAGACGCGCTGTCCCCGTGCCCCGGCAAGCGCGGCGCAAAACAGACCCGCCGCACCCGCTCCAAGCACAACCAGGTCATAGCTGTCGGCAGCGGGCATCGTCCTCTATCTTAGAGAGATGCAGTTGAAGCGGTACATCCCACCAGCACCCGCCCCGCGTGAAATAGTGCGTGCGCTCACGCTGGAGCCGGGTACGGTGAACCGGCACGGGCAGAAGGTGGTGGGCAAGGCCGGGCGTGCCGCAGACGATCTTCCCGGTCAATCCACGTATGTGCTGCGATGCACGCGGTGCTGCCATGAGTATGGTGTTCCTGGCATCCGGGTGCACGGGCGCAAGTGTCCAGAGTGCGATGGTGGCAAGGCGGGCTCGGCAGTGCCGGAAAGTGAGCCAACACTTTTCGGCGGGTGATCGGGCTACGCCTTTCCCTCCGCTGTCGACGCATACAGTTGCCCTCTGGATTCGCGGATGCTCTCAACTTCAATGTTCAGCCAGTCTGCGACTGGCCTGTTCGGCAGTATTTGGCCGGCTCACAAGTTGACTTAGGTCCTATCGAATAGCACAGAGAGTTGGTGCCATGACATATGAAGCAGAGCAACCTGCGCCGCTGACGCTCGTCTCGCGGGTTGTGCAGCGGGTGATCGCGGAGGTGCACAGCGGGGCGTACCGGTCGTCGGACCGGCTGCCCAGCGAACGCGCGTACGCGGAACGCTTGAGGGTGAGCCGCAACACGGTCACCGCTGCGTATGCGGAGTTGGAGCAGCGCGGTGTGATCCGGCGGCTGCATGGCAAAGGCGCATTTCTGTGCGCGTTGCCTGTCAAGGACGACACCTTCTCCTGGAGCGGCAAGGTGTCCAGCCGTGCCAATGCGCTGGATGAGCCGGTGCTGGAAATGCTGGCACGGCGATGCGCGGGGGAGATAGATTTTCCGCTCTCAGCGGGAACGCCATCGCTGGAGATTTTTCCAACGGAAGCTTATGCGGAGAGCGTGACGCGCGTGCTCCGGGAAAAGGTGCCGCAAGTGTTGGCAGTCGCGCATACCGAGGGCCAGTGGGCGCTGCGCGAGGAGATTGCACGCTGGACCGGGACGGAGCCGCACCACGTGATGATTACCGCAGGAGCGCAGGAGGGTATCGACCTGCTGGCGCGCTGCCTGGTGGAGCCGGGCGACCATGCGATCATCGACAGTCCGTCGTACCCAGGCGCGATTCAAAGTCTGCGCTCCGCAGGCGCGCGATTGGTGCCGTGGAGTACCGACTGGGCGCTGGATCGACTGGAAGAGTTGCTGCTGCGCTTCCGGCCCAAGCTGATCTTCACGACGCCAGCCTTCCAGAATCCGACCGGGCGTGTCATGAGCTTGAAAACGCGCCAGGGTCTGCTGGAGCTGGCAAAGAGGTACTGCGTGCCGGTACTGGAAGACGATGTGTATAGTCAAACGTCCTTTGGAACGCCATTGCCGCCTACTCTTTACAAGCTCGACGCGCACTCACTTGTCATTACGCTCAGTACGTTCTCCAAGATGTTCGCGCCCGGGCTGCGCATCGGCTGGCTGCTGGCACCGAAGTACATGGTGAAGCAGCTGTCGCTGATCAAGATGCGGTCAAACCTGTTTACTGGCGGACTGAACCAATTGGTGATGGCGGACATGCTGCGCACGGGCGAGATGGAACTGCATCTGATGCGGCTTCGGCAGCATCACCGCGCGCTGTGCGAGGTGGCCTTGCGGGCGCTGCAACCATCAATCGATGCCGGCCTGCTGCGTTGCAAGGTGCCCGGCGGCGGCCTGTATCTGTGGTGCAAGCTGCTGATCCCCGCGGACATGGATCTGCTCTTCGAAGATCTGGAAGCGCGGGGACTAAGCGTTGCGCCGGGTGTCGCCTTTCAGCCAGATCGTGGCGCGCAGGAGTCGCAGTACTTCCGTGTCTGCTTTACCGCAGGTGCCTCCAGCGCGCTGGCAGCCGGCATGGCCATTCTGCACGATGAGATGAACCGGGTCCGCGCTCACCAAAGCGAGTTGTTGAAGGCTGCTGGTTAGCAGTTCCCCGCTTTTGTGAACTGCCGGAAGAATGTACGGCGGTTCAAAGCGGCCGCCTCTGCCTCTGCTGCGAGATGCGCGGAGCGAAACTTGGACGCGCGTCTCCCGAGCGGAAGCGATGCTGGAAGGAGGGCGGGCCTTTTGCAGACAGCAACAATGCCGGCTCTCCTGGTGTTCCATCTGCCGCACTGCTCTACGCCGGCCAACAGGTAGAGAAGCGAGAGCCAGCACGAAGGCTCGACCACCACCCTGCGTACGAATGGTCAATCGGATCGGTGGAAGCGTTCGCGGCGTCAAGCGGTTGATTGTTCCTAGGGTGCGCTCCATCTGCGCACGGCGGGCGTGTTCACGCGAAGAAGGCACGTTCGATTTTGCCCAGTGTCTTTGTACGCCAACTCGTTTCAGTCAGCCAACTTCAGATGATCCTGCAACTGAGCGAGTGATTGTTGAGGCGTGCCTGCGACGGAGATGGTCCAGGCGTCGTCGCCCGGATCTTCAAGGGTGGCTAGCTGGCTGCCCAGCAGGTTGGGGTTCATGAATTGATGGTGGCGCGCCTGCAGGTGCGCGGCGATGGTCTCTGGAGCGGCCTCCAGCAGAGCGAATTGCACCTGATGCGGCGGTAGATCGCCACGCAAGACGGCCCGGTACTGCGCGCGAAGGGCGGAGCAGGCCAGGATCATCGGCTTGCCTGCGTTTGAGTATTGCGCGATCTTGTCGTGCAGGATCGCGAGCCAGGGTGAGCGATCTTCATCGGTGAGCGGTGTGCCCGCAGCCATCTTGGCCTTATTGGTGGCAGGGTGGAAGTCGTCGCCATCCAGGAACGGCCAGCCGGTTGCCGCAGCCAGCATGTGACCCAACGTGGTTTTACCGGTACCGCTGACGCCCATCAAAATCAAGATCACGTGCGCTTTCCTTCCCGTTTACAAAGCAGCGTGCCGCTAGTGCGCTGCTCCGTCTAATCTACTGCTGTGACCCTCTACGATACCCTTCGAAATACTGCGTGCGCCAGCGCGATTGCCACGCTGTCCGTTCTGCTGAGACCCATGGCGTTGCCAGCGCAAGCGCCCGTTAGCGGTTACCAGGTGGTCGCCAAATATCCGCATTCGACCGATAGCTACACGGAAGGTTTCTTCTATGCAGGCGGGCTGTTTTACGAGGGCACCGGGATGGAAGGCCGCTCCGCGTTGCTGGTGCTCCAGCCGGAGACGGGAAAGCCGGTGCAGCAACGCATGTTGGCTCCACGGTACTTTGGCGAGGGAATCGTCGATGTCGGGCCGAGTATCTACGAGTGGACATGGCAGACGCATGTGGGTTTCGTCATCGACAGGTTTTCTATGCGCGAGGTGCGGCAATTTACCTACACGGGCGAGGGCTGGGGCATGACGCGGGATAAGACCAGCATCATCACAAGCGATGGGTCCGACACGCTGCGTTTTCGCAATCCGCAGACGTTTGCGGAGACGCGGCACATCGTCGTCCATGACGGGCCAAAGAAGGTCGATCAGTTGAATGAACTGGAGTTCATCAAGGGCGAAATCTGGTCGAACGTGTGGCACGACAACCGGATCGCGCGCATTTCACCGAAGGACGGACACGTGATCAGCTGGGTGGACCTGACGGGGATTTTGCCGGAAAGCCAAAAGCGTGATGCGGAGTCGGTGCTGAACGGGATTGCTTATGACGCAGACCGTGAGCGTATCTTCGTGACGGGAAAGCAGTGGCCCACCATCTTTGAAATTAAGGTCGTGCCAAGAAGGTAGGGCAGCGATCGTTTTGCTTTCTTCGCCTCCAGTGACCCCACAAAAACAACCGCATCCAATCACCATGCGAGTGCACGAAATCAAGACGTCCACGCTGAAGCTGGTCTATGAGGAAGGTGGGCCAGCAGACGGCAGGCCGCTGCTTTTGCTGCATGGCTGGCCTGATTCGCCGCGCACATGGGACAAAGTGCTGGCGGCCTTCCATGCCGCGGGATACCGCACGCTTGCGCCGTACTTGCGAGGGTATGGGTTGACAGCATTCCGGGCGCCGCTGTTCGGGCGCAAGCCACGGCGCACAGGCCAGCCGGTTGCGTTTGCGCAGGATGTGATCGATCTAGCGGACAAGCTGCAGTTGAGGATATTTGATTTTGTGGGGCATGACTGGGGAGCGCGCACGGGCTATGCCCTGGCGGCGCTGTTCCCCGAACGGCTCGATCGGCTGGTCGCGATCTCTGTTGCATTTAAGCCTGGCCCCGCGGAACCGCCTTCATTGGCGCAGGCGCAGGCGTATTGGTACCAGTGGTTTCTCTGCTCCAAACCGGGAGAGACATCGTTCCGCGCGGACCCGGTTGCCTTTGGCAAACGGCAGTGGGATACCTGGAGTCCAGAGGGATGGTATTCGCCGGACGAGTTCGCGGACGCGGCCAAGAGCTGGTTGGGCAGGGATTTTGCCGAGGTGGTGCTGCACAGCTACCGCTCGCGCTGGGGCTATGCGGAGTACGATCCGGCATACGCCACGCTGCAAACGCGGCTGGACAGCGCCACCGTGCTCAACGTCCCCACGCTCGCGCTGCATGGGCTGGAGGACAGGTGCGTGTTGGCCGAAACGACGGACGGAGCCGGGCGCTACTTCACAGGCGGGTACAAACGCGTTCTGCTGGACCGTGCGGGTCACTTCCCGCAGCGTGAGAACCCGGCCCTGGTGGCGGATGAGATCCTCCGGCATCTGCGAGGCCGCGCGTCGTGAGCGATACCGCTGTCGTGCGGCACTACCAGATCGAAGGCCGTGTGCAGGGTGTGGGCTTCCGGTGGTTTGTGCACCGGGAGGCAGCAGAACTCGGACTCCGAGGATGGGTGCGCAACACCGATGCCGGGCACGTGGAAGCGATAGCGGCGGGTCCCCTTGAGCAAGTGAATGAGTTGGAGGCGGCGCTGCGGCGGGGTTCGCGCGGCAGCCGCGTCGACCGTGTCCGCGTGCGTCATCTGGAAGAGCGTGAAGCCGAGGGCCTGCAGGAGTTTGTCATTGAAGGCGCGTTCTAACAGCGTCTGAATAAAGGACAATCTATGAATGGGTCCCTGCGCCTTTTGAAGCAGCCGGTTCCTCAACGTTCAATATCTGATCTGCTGTTATAGGCCCGAGATGCTGGACGATACCGCTGGGCCAGCGGATGTCGATGGCCCGCACCGCGTTGACGGTACCGAGCCCGAAGTGTGCCCGCTTGTCATTGGCTGATAAATAGGATCCTGCGGTGGAGACCGTCACGTATTGCGAGCCAAGCGCCGTGGTCACTTTGATGGTCGCCCCGATGGCATCGCGATTAGACACATGCCCGGTGAGTCGCAGCGTGAGCCAGTGATTCACCGACGCTGTTTCATTGTGCAGCAGATGCGCGGCACCGTCGTTTGTCGTCACGATCGCGTCCAGCTTGCCATCGTTGTCAAAATCTCCGACCGCCAGTCCCCGGCCAACCCATGGCTGCTGAAAGACCATACCCGCAGTCCCTGACACATCGACGAACTTACCGCTGCCCACGTTACGGGCAAGCAGCATAGGTTCGCGGTAGTGCAATTCTGGATAATTCAAGGTGATGGTATCCAGATCGTGACCCTGAGTCACTAACAAATCTTTTAAACCATCATTGTCGTAATCGAGAAAACGGATACCCCACCCAGAGTGCAGGAAAGTCATTCGCGCCAGGCCGGACTGATATGTGGCGTATGTAAAGGAGCCGTCACCGGTGTTACGATAAAGCGCATATCTTTGGTTCGCCAGATTCGTCATCAAAAGGTCCGGCATTCCATCGTTATCGTAGTCCTGGAAATCGATGCCCATACCGGCGTAAGTACGTCCGTCGCCATCCACTGCGATCTCGGCTGGCAGGCCCACTTCTTCGAAGGTGCTGTTTCCTTTATTGCGATAGAGGAACTCCGGCATAGAGTCGTTCGCGATGGCCAGGTCGATCTTGCCGTCCATGTTGTAATCCGCGCAAGCGATACCCAGGCCTTTGCCGGGCACCGCGATACCGAAATTTTCTGCGGATTCTGTAAAGGTCCCGTCACCGTTGTTGCGAAAGACAAGGGGACGGATGGCCGGAAATATGTCGGGATGGCAGTAGGCGCGGTATCCTTCACGATGCTCTCCACACCACACATCTTCGAAATCCCACTTGACATAGCGAAGAACGACTAAGTCAAGCTTTCCATCGTTGTCCAAATCAACCCACGCCGCTGATGTAGACCAGCTCTGTCCCGGTCGCATGTCGCCCGCCGTGCCTGACGATTTTGTTACATCGACGAAAGTGCCATGACCAGTGTTATGGTACAAGCGATTGCCTCCGTACGCGGTTACGTATAAGTCTTCGAATCCATCGTTGTCATAATCGCCCACAGCAACGCCCATTCCGTACCCGGAACCTTGCAGGCCAGATTGCTCCGTGACATCTTCAAAGGTGCCGTCCTTGCGTTGACGATACAGCCGGTTCCAGTCCTGGGGCGACCGCTTCTGTGGCACCGATCCTTTCGGGGTGGCTGCGGTCAGGGGAGCGCCGTTTACGAAAAAGATGTCCAGCAGGCCATCGTTGTCATAATCAAATGCAGCGACGCCCGACCCCATGGTTTCGAGTAGATACTTTGTGGTGGTGTGGTATGCCTGCGCTCGAAAGCTCAGGCCGAGCTTCTCTGCAACATCAGAGAAGTGAGCTCCGGAAGAAGCGGGAGCACTTGCCTGTGCTTGAAGAAAACGCCAGCTGCCGGTCAAGATCGTTACGCTGAACGCAAATGCAATCAGCCACCATCGCAACGCTTTGCAAAGTGCCTCATTGATCGAAGCATTTCGCGTGTGATGTGTGGTCCTTCTCGTCGATGGCGAGGAGGAAAAGAACTTAGGCTGTCGCAAGTGCGACCAGTTCGCCCAGTGTGAGCGGAGATGCGGACGTTACACCGCGCGAAACTGACGGGCCAATAACAATTGCCTGTTTCTGGTCCTCAAACCACGCAAGAAAGCCGGAGTGTTGAGATCCCGGCAGCCGCTGCTGATTGATCCAGTGATAGTACGCCGCCATGTCTGCGTCCACGAGCGACCCCGCCGGATCAAGTTCTGTACCCTGCGCCGGGTTGGCAAGTAACTCGCTCATGGAGCGCTGGCGCTGGCGCGGTGCGAAGCGCACCAGCAGGGTTGATGCAGCGGAACGCCGCAACACCTCGCGGGCCGTCCACTGGGCAAAGGTCGTGCTGTAAATTTGGGTGCCAGACCCCTCCGCTAATATCTTTATATTGAACCGGTCGAGCAAAGGATCCCTGTGCAAGCCCAGATCGTCTGGTGTCATCCGCGCCAAGTAATCACGTAACCGTTCCGGCCCCATGCCAGGTAGGCTCACCTGGCGCTGTATTTTTTGCAGCAGCAGGTTACGAACAGGGGCTAGAGCGGTGTAAGACACTTGACACAGCAATGGGCTGCACGGTGCAGCTTGTCCTCCATCCACATACCAGTGCGCGTACGCGGCAGGGTAGGCGACGGCACGCGCGGCAGCTGCCGCGAGAAGCTGCTGTAGACCTCCGGCGGGCTCAACGTTGGTGAAGTATGTTCCTAACGGGCGCAGCTTTGCGAACAGCGGCAAAGGTGCGCTCCCACCTACACCTTGTCCGATAACTGCAATACCCAAACGCTGTTGAACTTCAGGTTCCGGCGCGGGCCGTGGCTGCACAGTTGTAGCAAAGCTGGTAGCAGCCTGACGAAACGCATCCATTTGGTGCGTGCTCCAAAGATAAGCGGAGAACTGTTCCGTGAAGCGTTGCGGCTCATTTACCCAGTCCACTTTCTCCTGATCGGGTGACATCCGAATTTCCCAGAAATCAGCGAACAATGTCTTTATCCTGTCAGGCGGGAGCACAGACATTGCGGCAAGCTGCCCATCGAGTTCCGAGCGTTCTACCGGAAACTTGTAATCATATTCAATAATCTCCTGCAGCAGGCTGGGCAGGAATGCAAGGGGCATTTGTCGCAGCAGACCGAGGTGCGACGTGACAAGATCTTTTGCTTCAGCGGGATATGCCGCAAAGCTGGTGCCAACGAGGGCGGTGGGCAGCATAACTACAGCAACTCGCGAATGGGATGGCCCTGCGAACGGCGGGCAGAGAAGCCCAGCACGGCACCAAGTGTGGGCACCAGGTCGACCGACTCCACTGGACGGTCGTACACAACACCTTCGCGCACGCCCGCTCCCAGCGCCATCATCCAGGTAGTGCGTGACGCGGCATCCCCCGTGCGATGATGCTGGAATCCATTTCCGCCAGCCTCCATATCAGAGTCCCGCCCGAAGTCGGGGAGAATGAACATTGTCGTGTTGCGGGCATACTCTGGATCGCTCTGGGCTGCTTGCCAAAGCTCGGCGCACAAGCGGTCCGTGCGGCGAATCGCCTCCACATACAAGGAATATGCGCCGGTGTGCGCAACGTCAACGTCGTGCAGGGTGACCCAGAGGAGGCTGGGGGCCTGCTGCCGCATCAGTTGCTTCACGATGTACACCGAAAGCTCGTCTGGGCTGGAGAGCGTGCGGGCGTGCGCGGCGAAGTCCGTGACAGACAACCTGAGAACCATCTCGAGCTGCTGCAGGTCCGCTTCGCCGCCGCCCAATACAGGCGTGAAGAGCGGCGATTCGTAATTGTCCCGGAGCAGGTGTCCAAGGTCCGCGTGGTTGCCCTGCGTCGCTGCCTGGAGCAGATGCTTCGGCAAAATGACACGCGCTCCCAGACCGGGCCCGTAGGAGCGATCGTCACTCTCCCCAATGCGGTTGAATCCGTTGCTGGGCGCCACGACCCAGGTATTGGAGACCGGCTGCTTCAGGTCTTTGCGAAAATATTCAAACGCGGTGGGATGGGCGGGGGGCACGGCCGCGAAGTTATTCAGCGTTTCGTAAACGCCCGTGACCAGGCTGGCGGTAGCGACGTAATGACCCAGAATACCCCGGTTCATCATGTGCGTGAAGAAGGTGGACTGCGGCGCGAGTTCGCCTAGTAAGTGGGGAATGTTGTGCTGGCCTTCAGGGGCAAATGTCTCCTGATCGCGGGCACCCCCGCCGAACGTAACGACGATCACCTTGCGCTTTGCCGCAATCGCCTGCCCATGCAGAAAAGGACTGCCGGAGACCAGGGCAGAACCCAAGGCAAGGCCGGCGGCGTCGCGCAGGAAATCACGCCGGTTTCGGCTAAGCCAGCCTGAAATGTCCCGGCTACTGGAAGCATTACGGATCACGTCCTGGAACATAGCGTTCACACTCGGCTCACCTTTATTTTCTCCCAAGTCACTGATGTGCTGCCTTGGGAGCGGCATCCCCTTCTACGACAAACTGCTGCACTTCGGCGCGTCCCTTATCCACTTGCGCCTGATGCTCTGCCTGCAGCGTCTTAAAGTGATCCAGTTCTACCTGTGCCTTGTCCTTCTCTCCCGTACGGAGATAGTAGCGGCCCAGCCGGAAGTGCCCCTCGGCAAGGTTTGGGTCGAGCTGGAGAGCGCGTTCGTACTCCGGGAGTGCCTTCGCATCCGCGTGTTGGTCATTGTAGAGGATTCCCAGCTGAAGATGCGACTCCGCGAACGTGTTATCCAACTGGATCGATCTGATTAAAAGAGCTTCGACCGCCAGGTAGTCGATCTCGGCGCTTGCCACTCTACGACCCTTCCACAAAGCCATCGCATAGTAGAACTGCGCGCGGGCATTTGTTGGCTCGAGCGCGGCATATTTCCGGAAGCACTCTATAACGGCCGGTGCCTGGTCTGGAGCGCTAAGGTACGCCTTTGAGAGGAACAGGTATGCGCGAGGATCACTCGGGTCGAGTGCGGCAGCCTGCAGCAGCGAATGCACCGCGTCCCCATACTCTCCACGCGAGTACAGCGCCATTCCCAATCCAGCCCACAGGCGCGGCGACTGAGGGTAGCGCTGGGATGCGTCGCGGAAAATTGTGATGGCGGCCTGATAGGTGCGATGCAAGAGCATCTCGCTCCCCCATACGAACAGGTTCTCTTCACTGGGGTCGATGCGGGCGGCAGATGCGAACTCGGCCGCTGCGGGAAGGAAGCGGCCCTCCTGCTCGTCGATCCGCCCCAGCAGGTTGTGCAACTCGCCGGTCTCCCCTTTGGCCAGCAGCGACTCCGCCAGTGTCCTCGCGGCCTGCAGGTCGCCTGTCAGCAGGAGCGTCAGTGCGAGATTGTAGCTGCTGCCGTAATCATCCGGGCGAACGTCGTGTGCGGTCCGCAGATAGGGGACTGCGTCTGCTAGACGGCCCTGCGCCAGCAGCAACGCTGCAAGGTCCCGGTTAGCGTCAAAGTCGCGTGGATCGTGTACCAGCGCCTGCTCGAATGACGTTTTCGCCTGACCGGTCTCCCCGGTACGCAGCAACGTGGTTCCAAGGTTCACTTCGGCCGTTGCGGATACCGGTGCGAGGCCAGCTGCTATGCGGAGTTGCGCTACGGCCTGAGGTAAGCTTCCTTCCGCGCTGTAAGTTAATCCGAGCAGTTCATTGATGTCGAAGCTCTTGGGATACGCATGCTTGAGAGACTCCAAGCGCCGTTGTGCATCCGCGTACTGTCCCGCCTGGTAGGCCGCAGCAGCGGCCTTGTACTCCGCTGTGGCGGTAACCGGTGCAGCGCCTTGCGCCCATACGGACCTCGCCGGTATGCAGACGCCCACCCATAGGACACACAATACAATGGGCACTTTGCGCTGCACACGTGTTGCGGTGAGAGAAAACATACTTGAAGCTCTTGGGCACCGGCACTCTGGGCTATGCCGAGACTTTCCC
>CAXUBG010000046.1:0-4951 GCA_964249285.1 uncultured Terriglobus sp.
CGCCCCCCCGCCCAGAGGGCTGGACCCACCCCGGTAACCCCCATGCGCCATCTCCTGCCCGCCGCCCTCCTTCTCGCCTCCGCCGGCCGTGTCGCGGCGCACGACAAGGGGCCGCTCTACCACGGCAAGCCGCTCGGCGCGTGTGGCGTGCAGCCGGTCAGCTGAGGCGTTCGTTCCCGGTCCGAATACGTGAAGGTTAAGACAAACCTGAAGGACGTTACGTGCTCTCCGCCTGACCCCCCTCCCTGGCGGCTGCTGGCACGTTTCGACATGGTGCGAGCACAAGCTACACGACAGCGCAGTCATTAGCTTGATCCAGGTCCGTTGCCTTACCCTCGTGCGGATTGCCGCATTGACGCTGTACGCCATCGTGTACGCGCACGCTGAAGCTCTCACAGACCGGCGAAGTGCTAGCCTTCTTTCATGCGCTTTTCTGTTGCCGCTCTTCTTCCCTTCTGCCTCGTCCTGCCGCTTGACGCACAACGCCCCGCGGGGGAGCAGACCGGCTCCGTTTTCACGCCGGAGATGAAGCTCTTTGCGAATTCTGATCCGCGGATTGCGGAATACGAGCAGCAACAGCGCTCCGGCACGCCAGTGCGGGGCATTGGCGCGGTGGAGCTTTCGCCGGACGGCAAGCAGATCGCGTGGATGGTGGCCGGTGCTCCATCCGGCGGTGAGACGGGCGGACGCGGGCGGCGGGGCGGCATGGAGTTGCGCATCAGCAGCGTGGGCGCTCCGAGCGTAAGCGATCCGGTGGTGTCTGCCGGTGAGGGCTGCAGCGCCTCCACGCCGCGCTGGTCACCGGATGGACAGATCCTCGCCTTCGTGGGCACCTGTGCGGACCGGCAGCCGCAACTGTATCTGCGGGAAGGTAACGGTGCCGTCAAGCAGCTGACTCACATTAAGGGCACGATGACTTCGCCCGCGTGGGCACCCGACGGCAGCAGCATCGCGTTTTTATACGTTGAGAACGCTACCCGATCCGCAGGAGCGTTGGCCGCCATGAAGCCGCCCGCCGGGATCATTGGCGAGGATGGCGTCGAGGTGCAGTGGGTTGCGGGGGCGAATGCCAAAACAGGCGAGATCAGCGTTCTGACGCCGAAGACGCTGCACGCCTACGAGTTTGACTGGGCACCGGACAGCAAACACCTCGCGTTTGTTGCCGCGAACCCGCCGGGAGAAAACACCTGGTGGATTGCGCAAATGTACACCGTGCCCTGCGGCCAGCCGGACGCCGCGAAAAGCATTCTGAACCCGCAGTCCGTGGGCGGACCATTGCACGGCTTGCAGATTGCGGTCCCGCGCTACTCGACCGATGGCAGGAATATCGCGTTTATCGGCGGCCTGATGAGCGATCAGGGTTCGACGGGCGGTGACATCTACCTGATGGGTGCGGATGGCAGCGGTCTGCAGGACCTGACGGCCGGCCGGAAGTCGTCTCCGGTATACCTGGCCTGGGCCGACCCGGACCACATCGTATTTTCCGAGGATCAGCCGGGGCAGTCGCACCTGGGCGTGATGGGCACGAACGGTAAGGAAGTGCTCTCCGGCTGGACCGCGCCGCAGTCCATCGGCAGCGGACGAGCATCGCTGTCGTTTGCGTTCGCGCCCGCGGCGAAGAAGATTGCATTTGTGTCGGGTGGTCCGGACAAAGCACCTGAGGTTTACGCAGGCGATCCGCGCGGCATTCGCGCCGTGACCAGCCTGAATGAGCACGCCACGGGGGCAAAGAGCAGGACAGTTTCCCTCGAGTGGACCAACGACGGGTTGCGCGTACAGGGCTGGCTCACCTTGCCGGAGAACTACGACCGGAACAAGCGGTACCCCATGATCGTCAGCGTGCATGGCGCCCCTTCGGCGGAGGTTGGCCCCAGCTTTGTCGGTGGACAGGGCGGGCTATGGGCGCATCTAGGGTATTTCTTCCTGCAGCCCAATCCGCGCGGCTCATTTGGCCAGGGCGAGGCGTTCACGCAGGCCAACCGCAAGGACTTTGGGTACGGCGACCTGCATGACGTGCTGAAGGGCGTGGACGCGGCGGAAGCGAGGTACTCTATTGACGACAAGCGCCTGGGTCTGACGGGGTGGAGCTACGGCGGCTTCATGAGCATGTTCGCCGTCACCCAGACGACCCGGTTTCGCGCGGCGGTGGCGGGCGCGGGCATCAGTGATTGGCTCAGCTACTACGGCGAAAACAGCATCGACCAGTGGATGGTGCCGTTTTTCGGTGCAACGGTGTATGAGGACCCTGCCGTCTACGCGAAGAGTTCAGCGATCAACTACATCAAGAACGTGACCACGCCCGAGCTGATACTCGTCGGCGACCGCGACGGCGAGTGCCCTGCCCCGCAAAGCTACGAGATGTGGCACGCCCTGCGCGCGCTGGGCAAGAAGACGGAACTCGTCGTCTACCCCAACGAGGGCCACGGCTTCGTTAATCCGGCCCATAACGCAGACCGCACCGCCAGGACTGTGGCATGGTTTGAAGACAACATGAAGTAAGCCGCTCGGCGGTGGTTGCTTGCGCTAACGAACGGGTGCCGGCGGATCCTTAGAAGTGGAAAATGAGATCGCTGGCAACTGTGAACTGGTTCGTCCGTGTGCCGTTGTCGTAGGAGCGGCGGTCCCAGGCGTGGTCGAAACGGATTTCCGGGCGCAACTGGACGGTTGAGCCGATCCAGTGATTGTAGGAAATCGTTCCTTCGCTGTACTTCGTGGCGTAGCCGGTCCGTTGACCCTTCTTGTCGTTCAGGAGATCGTTGCGTAAGGAGATGTAGTCGTGCGCTGAAAACTGCTTGTTCAGGTAGGTTGTGTAGGCCCACTCGGGCGCGAGACACTTCTGGAGCCCGGCTCTGCAGTTCGCTCCGTTGGTTCCCTTTTCCGGTACGATGCTTCCGTTCAGGCTTGGCACATCACGTTGATACATGATGTAGACCTCGGTTGCGGTATGCCAGGTTTTCCCGATCTTGTGGTACCAGGTTCCGTCGTACATCTGCAGATTGTTGAAGGCATACTCGCCGTCATTGATGCCATTCGCGCAGAGATAGATATTATCGTTTACGCTCTTTGTTGTGTAACTGACGCAGCTGGTAAGTGACGGCTTCGCGTCCGGAGTCCACGGCGCGACATCGTGGCTGGCGGACATACCGGCCTGTACCGTCCAGCGGTCATTGACTTGGATGGTTGCCAGGATTCCCGTGTCGGTAAAGGGATCGACCGCATAGAGCAGTGAGTGGCTGAACATATAGTTGTTGGGCGTCAGTTGCGCCTCAATGCCGGGGATCGAGATGTACCGCCCTGCCCGGACGTTCATACCCCGGGCAACATGGGGAAAGTAGACATCCACGTATTCCAGCACCGGGTCGAAACCATACTGACGGTTGTTGTTCAACAGCTGCTGGCTGAAATAGCCTTTATTGGTCGTTGAACGGTAATCTGTGCCGAAGAACGCCGTCAGGTGATAGCCCCAGTCAATATGATCCTGCTGGACAGAATCAGGCAGGCGCTCCACGTACAGTACCGCTTGCCCTAACTCGACTCGATTGGAGTACAGGTCATTAGTCTCGGGATAGTTTCGATCCCGCGATGTTGAGACGTTGCCCGTGGGTTCTATCCATCCGTAGACTTTCGTGCGGCCCTGCGCACCATTGATTGCCGTCTGCAAGGGATACACGTTCCCATCCGACTCGCCGATAGTGGGCGAGCCACCGTACGGCCAGTCTGAGATGGGAAACGGCGGCGAGCTTAAGGGGGAAGGCACACCACGCCGCGGTGCCGGTGGGCTTGCGGCCGCCGTGCCAGTCCAATCTTTGCGATAGAAATCTACCCATCGACCGAGAAAACTGCTCTGACTCCGTGCTGTTGAACTTGCACTGGGATCATCAAGCGGCGTGACGGTCTGGGCCAACACCCGGCCCGCAATCGTGTACAGCGCAGCCAGTACAGCGACTTGAGGGGCCCGTTTCCACGAACTGTTTGCCCGTCCAGGCTCCTCACGGCGGCACGTGCGCATGGTGCGTAGGATGCAAATCGCGGGCGGGCATCGCTCCCCACCACCCGCCCTCGTGCCCGGTGAGATTCCCCGAGGGGCCTTGAACCGGCGTTCAATGACTAGTTCGCGCGCAGATCCGGTTGCGTAGAGATAGGTGGAAGTGTTTCGAGGACGTCGAGCATGGCGTCTTCGGATTGCTGGAGGGCGTTGCGGAAGGCGGCGTCTTCGGCGGCGTTGGCCTGGTCGCATGGCTCGCCCGCGTTAACGCCATGGCTGATCTCGCGGTGTTCGGCCATCATCATGGCCTGGCGCACCTGCGCGATGGCGTCCGTCACGCAGGCCTGCACGAGAACCACTTCTGGCACAGGTTTCGTCATGGGTCAACTCCCTCGTCTACGCTATCGGCGCTTCTTCAGTGTTCGTTAAAAAAGGATCGTCCGCGAGATTCGAGTGCATGTGGTATCAAGAAGCAACCATATGTCCCAAGATGTCCTGCCTGGCCTGGCAGATCACGCGCTCGAACGCCGGCTCCGGCTGCGCGACCTGGTGCTGGCGCAGATTCTGTGCGTGGTGGGCAGTTCCTGGGTGGGCGTGGCGGCGGGGCTAGGGCGCGGACAGACGCTGCCCTGGGTGGCGGCGATGCTGGTGTTCTACCTGCCGATGGCCTGATCCGTGATTGCGCTGAACCGGGCAATGCCGCTGGAGGGCGGGCTGTATGTCTGGGCGCACAAGGCCTTCGGCGACCTTTTTGGCTTCCTGACGGTGTGGAATCTATGGGTCTATGGCGTTGCCGTGACAGCGACCGTGCTGTATGCCATCCCGACAGAGCTGGCATACCTGATCGGACCTTCGGCTGCCTGGCTGCCGGAGAGCCACACGGCGTCGTTTGCGATTGTGTCGGCGCTGGTGGTGCTGATGGCCGTCGCGGCGCTGCTGGGTCTGGAGATTGGCAAGTGGATCCAT
>CAXUBG010000046.1:4991-17551 GCA_964249285.1 uncultured Terriglobus sp.
GGGTGTATGGCGCGCTGATTCTGCTGCCAGCCTGGGCGCTTTGGCGGGGTGCGCCGGTTCATTGGAGGCCGTTTGCCATGGGTCTGCCGCAGCATACGCTGCGGTCGCTCGCATTGTTCGGGCAGATGATCTTTGGCGCGCTGTGCGGGCTGGAATACATTGCCATCCTGGCGGGTGAGAGCAAGCAGCCGGCGCGGAACATCGGCCGCTCCGTCTGGATCAGTTCACCCGTGATCTGCCTGATGTTTATCCTGGGCACCGGATCGGTGGTGACGTTTGCGGTACCGGGGCACATCGACTTTATTGCGCCCATTCCGCAAACGCTGCGGCTTGCGCTGGGCAGCACAGGCTTCGGCAATCTCGTTGCAATGGCGGCGATTTTCCTGCTGCAATTGCGGCTGATTGGGGCGGCGAGCTATCTGTTCACCGGGATCACGCGGCTGCCCATGACGGTGGGGTGGGACCACCTGGTGCCTGCGTGGTTTGCGCGGCTGCACCCGCGCTGGGGGACGCCATCGAACTCGATCCTGTTCGCGGCAGTGTTGGTACTGCTGCTGGTGGCGCTGGGCAGCGTTGGAGTCCATGCGCAGGAAGCATATCAACTGCTGTCCAACGCCAGCCTGACGCACTATGAACTGGCGTACCTGGCGATGTTCGCGATTCCGCTGGCGGGTGCGGTGCCGCTGCGCAGGAGCTTGCCGCGATGGCTGCGGTGGACGTCCGCTGTTGGGTTCGCGGCGACGCTCTTCAGCCTGCTGGTGTCGGCGTATCCCTTCGTGGACGTGGTGAATGCACGCGCGTATGCCTTCAAGATTCTGGGGACTACGGTGGTGAGCAATGTGGCTGCGCTTGCGCTGTATGCGTTGCGTCCGCGCCGGGCTTTTGGGCCGCCTATCTGAGGGCAAGCGGGAAAAGCTGACCTCGGCGGCTAAAGCCGGTTCTTCTTTCTTGGACCAGGCGACATAGCTAAAGCTTTACCCTTCCGGGTTCTTGAAGGTCGAGATTTGGGCGATGCCCTTCCTTATTCTTGAGGCGGGTTGAGATTCAGCTTTGACCTTCAGGACGCGTAGGCGAGGTACAAACTAGGCTTTGCCCTTCCGGAAAGATTCACGCAGAGCCTAAGCTCGGTCCCTTGTTGCCGTTACTTGCTTGGCTCGACGTCCCAGGGCTTCACATCGCGCGCCCAGATGTTGCGGAAACTGATGGGTTCGCTCTTGTCGCCGTGCGCCTGCAGTTTAATCGGCGCGGTGTCATAGGATTTGTAGAACGGCTGGCCCACGTAGAGTGTTTGCCCCTTAAGAGCGAAGTTGTTCTCGACCAGCACACCGTTGAGGAAGACCGTGGCATGGGCCGGGGATTTGACGGTGCCGTCGTCGTTGAAGCGCGGTGCGGTCCACACGATGTCGTAGCTGGACCACTCGCCGGGCTTGCGCGCGGCGTTGGCCAGCGGAACGGCCTGCTTATAGATGCTGCCCAGCATGCCGTTGGTGTACGTCGGGTTGTTGTAGCTGTCCATGATCTGCAACTCGTAGCCTGCGTCGCCCTGACCGAGCGAGGCGAGAAAGACGCCGCTGTTACCGCGGCCCTGGCCTTCCCCCGTGATGCTGGCGGGGATCTTCCATTCAAGGTGCAGCTGATAATCCTTGAACTTGCGCCTGGTTTCGATGTTGCCAGCGCCGCCCTTCTTCACCGTCATCACGCCGTCCGTCACGGTCCAGTCGGCGGGGGAGCCGTCCTTTGCCGCGACCCACTGCGACACGTCCGTGCCGTTGAAGAGCACTACGGCATCGGAGGGCGGCTGCCCTACCGTGGCGGCGGGCGTCACCACGGGCGGGACGGGCTTGTAGAACTCCGTGTCCTCGTGGGCCGGCTTCGCGCCGGTCTGGGCGGGCGCGGCAGTCTGCTGTGCGGCAGCAACCACGGTCGAGAACGAGAGTGCGGCAGCGGCGGTGAGCAAGGTGATCCGGGCGTGCGTCATGGTGAAGAGAAGGATACACGCATCCTGCGACTCCTGACGACAGCTCCCGGCCGGGCGTGGGGCTTCACTCGGTTACACTTATCTGTAAGACATTTCCGGGCACTTCTCGTCCCTTGTAGAGACCGCATCGCGTGCGCAGTCCGTGATGCGGGGAGGTTTTCTTTGCGCCGTATCCTGCTTGTGCTGTTCTTTACGCTGTTTGCCCTGCCCGTGGGAGTTTCGCTTTCCGGTTGCGGTAAAAGCAATGTCAATTCTTTCTGTACCGGCTCTGCGGGAGCCCGTATAGGGGATGCGCAGAACATTACCTTGCAGCCGACCGTCGGCGGCGTCAGCATTGGATTCGGGCAGACCCAATCGGTGACAACGCCGATCGCGACCGACTGCAAAAACAACACGGTCAGCATTGCGCGATACACCTACAGCACAACCAATCCGGCCAGTGCCACGGCGCCCGCAGTAGCCGATGTTAATCCAACCACAGGTGCCCTGTGCGCAGGCACGTGGAACCGCAACACGCCTGGAGGTACGCCAGACTACTCTACCTGCATTCCAGGTACTGTCGCGGGCATCGCGGAGTTGCAGGCGTCGGGCGGCGGCGCGAACAGCAACAAGGTGCTGGTGTACGTGCATCCGCAGATTACGGCCATCACGTTGGGCGCGCCGTCCACCGACTGCGTCAACGACCCCGCGACCAGTTGCCAGCAGTACACGGCGACATCGACTACAGCTGCCCCGGCGTATATACCAAATACGTGCATCTCGTTCGGGCAGAGCCGGCAGCTGGTGGCACGCTTTTTCGCCGGAGCACAGAACATTACCTACTCGGCCGGTCACGCCACCTTCACCGCCCAGACCGGTGGCCTGGTCAGCTTTGAGAACACCAGTGGTGTCGCCACTGCCCTGCTTCCCGGCACCACGGTAGTAACCGCGAGTATCGCGAATTCCACATCCGCGGCCGGCCTTATTTCCGTCTGCCCGCCGAAGACCATCACGATCAGCACGCCCAACACTGTGAACGGTGCGGTGACCGTAAACCCCAACAACACCGAACAGATCACCGCGACCGTCACGGACATTAATGGCGTTGCCTTAACCGGCCTTCCGCTGACGATCACGTCCACCACGCCGACTTCGATCCCGGCATCCAGCACCGGCATTACGCCGGTCTTTCCCGGTACAGCGGCGATCAACGCCTTCTGCCTGCCGCCCACCTGCAATCCCTCCCCCTATGGCAACGTGGGCCTGCTGGGAACGGGGAAGCCGGTCAGTTCCAACACGCTGCTTTCGACGACGCCCGGCAGCAACAGCACGCGGCTGTGGATTGGCAGCACGGACTCGATCTACCTGGTGCCGGTCGACCTGACGACGGGTTCAGTGCCCTCGCCCACGCGGTTGCCCTACACGCCGAATTCCATGGTGATTACACAGAATGGCTCGGCCATCTACATGGGGTCTGACACGGCGCTGATGACCTACAGCACCAGCTCCAATTCTGTCACCGGCGCCAACATCGCACTCCAGGGCACGGTGCTGACCGTCTCGCCCGACAGCACTACCGTGGTGATCAGCGATCCGGCGCGGAAGATCATCACGCTCTACAACACCGCAACTCCGGCGGTGGTCAGCACGTATAACGGTGTTGGCACGCGCGCGGCATACACGCCAGATGGCTCGACGCTGTACATAACGACGACGGACAACCGCCTCCTGGTCTATTCCAACTTCACCAGTTGGCAGAGCTACGATCTATCCGCTACAGGCGCAAACGACGTGGCCATTGCGGTACCGTCGGTGGGTGCGTTCGTGGGAGGCGCAACAGCCATCAACGGCCGCTCGTACTGCCCGAACAGCAGCGTCTCGCCTACGGTCTTTTACCCACAGGCTTCCACCACGCCCGTCGCGCAAGCTGCAGGCGATCGTGTTGCCACAACCAACGACGGCCTGCATCTGCTGGACGCGCGTCTTCCTGTGGCTGGCAGCACGCCCGTACTCGACGACGTGACCTTTCCAACGTCCACATCGGCACGCGACACGATCACCAAGAACCCGGACGGTTCCATCGCCAGAACGCCTGGCGTGGCGACGTTCACCAACACACTGCCGAGCGGTGATTGCCCTGAAGATCTGTCCGCCGCGACATACGGTCCCGTGCCGCACTTCGGTACTGCCGTGAACACCGCCATTCTGACCGGAGTGAACGCTGCCGCTGTCACCGGCCTCTTCCCGGCGTCTGATTCAAGCATCGCCTTCACTACGTACCTGCCTGCCAGCGGTGCGACAAGCACAGGCACCCTGCTGCCTGCGTACACGCCGGGTCTCTCAGGAACAGGCGCGGTGTCGAGCGTGAAGCTCGCAAACGGTGCGACGGCACCCGTGGCGGGTGTCTTTTCGACCGACAACAAGTTTTTCTTTGCGGGAACAGCCGGGGATAACCAGGTGCACGTCATCACACGCAGTTCGCTGACGGACACCAGCCAGATCGCACCCAAGCTGCCCAGCAACACGACCGGTGCGGCGGCGGCTGTGCCGAACCTGCTCGTCCAATACCCGAGGAACGTCACCAATCAGTAGGCAGTCAGCTCACAACGAGAGAGGCCCGGCAATTTGCCGGGCCTCTCTCGTTTGCTGTTTGCTGCTCAGCGTTTAGACTTTCCGCGCGACAGCGTGCCCACCTTCTTCTTGCGCGAGCCACGCGGCGTGGTGCGGGCCACCTTCGGTGCTGCGTTCTTGCGCGCGGTACGTTTGGCTGTCTTCCGCTCGTCGTGTTCCAGTGCCTTTGTATTTGCCATGTGATTGAACTCTTTCTCTGAACCTTGTGCGGGCTGGCTAGTCGATCTAAAGCCGTTCCAGCTGGGCGAACTTCTCCACCAGCTTTTTCACGCCGTGCCCCTGAAATTGTACCGTGATCTTGGCATCGGGGCCGTCGCCTTCGCGTTGCGCGATCACACCTTCGCCATACTTGGGGTGCCGGACGCGGCTGCCGCGCCGCAGCTCCGTCGCGCCTGCCAGTTGCGGGATGTCCATCTTGGGTCGTGTGAACTTTCCGCCACCGCCGAAAAAGGTTGCGATGTTGTCGATCGAGTCTGGCTTTTTTGCTCCGCTGGTCACCAGTCTTTTCGATGCGCCGAACTGGAGGCCGTAGTTGCTACGGGGCCGCTGCGGTGGAGTGCCGCCGCTCTGGTCTTCGTCTTCGTAGTTATAGTGACGCTCGCCCATGTCTTCATCGCTCCGCTTGCTGGCCCAGCTGTTACCTTTGCCAAAACGTCCTGCGCCGTAGCCATACTCGCTGCGGAAGGCGGGCCGTCCGGCGGGTGAACCCAAGTCCTCCACGAGCTTCGAGGGCACTTCCTCCAGGAAGCGGGACGCGATGCTGGCCTCCGGCATGTCCGACCCATAGCGGCGGCGGTAGCGTGCGCGGGTCAGCACCAGCGTGTCCATGGCGCGCGTCATGCCGACGTAGCAGAGGCGGCGCTCCTCCTCCAAGCCGGTGGGGTCCTGCAGGACGCGCGAGTGCGGGAAGAGGCCCTCCTCCATGCCGCAGAGGAATACCAGCGGAAACTCCAGTCCCTTGGCCGCGTGCAGCGTCATCAACGTGACGCGCGCGTCCATGTTGATGCCGTCCGCATCGGAGACGAGCGCGGCATGATCAAGAAAGTCGGCCAATGTTTCGCCACGCTCCTGCGCATCCTGGGCGGCATTCGCCAGTTCCTTCAGGTTCTCAATCCGGCTGAAGGCCTCGGGCGTGCCCTCTGTTTCCAGCGCTTTGATGTACCCAGTGCGATCGTTCAGAAACTTAATTAATTCTGGCAGCGTGGCCGGATCACCAGGCGCTCGAAAGCCATCGATGCGCCCGGACGTGTTCACCTCCGCATTGCTTTCCTCAATCACCGGTGCCGCCTTTGCTCTGAGTTCGGCGAACACGTCCGCGGTGCTCTTCGTACGCGCCTGCTGGTTGGCTTCGAACGGATTGAACGCGATGGACGGCCCCCCGGCCGGCGGAGAAGCGGGTGCCCCATTCATGCGCCCGCCTTGCGCATCAGTGGGATCGATCGACTCATCCCGAAACGTGAAGTCGAAGCTGGTGTCGTCCTCATCTGCGTCATCATCTTGAATCTGAGTATTTTCCGCAGCCAGCGTGCTGCGTTCCTCACTGGGGCCGAAGTCGAAGCCAAAGTTGAAGCTCGTATCGAAGCTGGTGTCTTCCGCAACGTCCTCGGCGGACGCATTCTCCTCATCGCCGACAAACTCCGCGCTCTCCGCAGCCAGCGGGAGCCCCGCGTCCGTTGCCAGGGCATCGCCAAATCCTGGTCCAAGCATGGCGCGCGCATCCAGGATGATGCGCTGAAACCCTTGCAGGGCGGTCAGGGCGCGCGCGGGCAACAGTTGCTCTGTGATCGCGCGGCCTATCGCATCCCACGTGCTCAATCCGGTGGTCAGGGCGATGCGCTCCAACACTTCAAGCGTCGTCTTGCCAATGCCCCGTGCGGGCGAGTTGACCACCCGGTTCAGCGCAATGGAGTCATGCGGATTCTGCACCAGCTTCAGGTAGCTCAGGAGGTCCTTCACCTCCGCGCGTTCATAGAAGCTGAAGCCGCCGACCATATGGTATTGAATCGCGTAGCGCCGCAGCGCCTCCTCCACCAGCCGCGACTGCGAATTGGTCCGGTACAGGATCGCGCACTTTGGCGTGTCGCCGTTCTGGCCCGCTTCGCGCAGGTACGCCTGCACGCGGTCCGCGACAAAGAGCGCCTCGTTCTCGCCGTCAGGAGCTTCATAGTAGCCGATCAGCGAGCCGCCCTCGCGCGTCGTGAACAGCTCCTTGCCCTTGCGCTGTGTGTTGTTGCGCACCACCGCGCCCGCGCCCTCCAGGATCACCTGTGTCGAGCGGTAATTCTGCTCCAGCCGGATCACCTTCGTCTCGGGGAAATCCTTCTCGAAGTCGAGAATGTTCTTGATGTCCGCGCCGCGCCAGCTATAGATGGACTGATCCTCATCGCCCACCACGCAGACGTTGCCATGCTCGCCGCTCAGCAGGCGCATCAGTTCGTATTGCGGCCGGTTCGTATCCTGGTACTCGTCGATCAGCAGATAGCGGTAGCGGCGCTGATATTTCTCGCGTGTTTCCCGGCTTGTCTTGAGCAGGCGCACCGTCTCCAGCAGAAGATCGTCGAAGTCCATCGCATTGTTTTTCGCGAGCTCGTCCCGGTAAATCTTGAAGATGTGTGCGATGCGCTCTTCCAGCGGATTGGTCGACGCCAGGAAGTACTCCTGCGGATCGATCCTGAGGTTCTTCGCCCACGAAATGCGGCCCAGCGCCACGCGCGGCTTCAGCTGCTTGTCATCCACGCCCAGCCGCTTCAGCGCCTGCTTCACAATGGCTTGCTGATCGCTCTCGTCGTAGATAGCAAAGCTTTTGGTCAGCCCTTGCCCGTCGACGCGAAGCGCCTCGATATCGCGCCGCAACGTGCGCACACACATGGAATGAAAGGTACTGATGGAAGGGCGCGCCAGCGAGCTGTGCCCAATCAGCGCATCCACGCGTTCACCCATTTCCTTGGCTGCCTTGTTGGTGAACGTGACGGCCAGAATGGAGTCCGGCGGAACGCCGCGCTCCTCAATGAGGTACGCGATGCGATGCGTGATGACGCGCGTCTTTCCGGAACCGGCACCGGCGAGCAGCAGTACCGGACCATCCACGCTCAGCACGCCTTCGCGCTGTTGCGGATTCATCTTTTCAAGCAGGCGGGACACGGCGCGGGGCTCCAGACAACCCTTAGTTTACGACGTTGGCCGGTGCGATTACTGCACAACGCCGCCCGATGGTTCGGGAGTGACCTTGACCACGTTGGCACGGCAACCGCGAAGGTTCTGACACGCAATTGGCTTGCCCTCCCTGTTGAAACAAGCTTCAATCGCGGTCAGGTAGTTGCGCCCGCACGACAGCACGAAACTGCCCTCCGGAAACGACGGGTTGACACGGTAAAACATGCCAAGTATCTCATCAGGGCGGAGCATGACCTGGTGGTCCAGCCGCTTGAACATCGCAGGGAACTCAATGGCGGAGTAGTCCTGACGCGCTGTCGCAAAGTAGGCCTCGGGTGACAGCGTGGTGCAGGTGCCATGCTTTGCCCATTCATGCTTCAGCAGCGGCAGGCTGGGTGTCATGTCCAGGTTGCGCTCCGGATGCGCTGGCCCGGGGCGTTCAGCGCACGACGCAGGATAGGTTCCGTCGACGTTCTGCGGCCAAAGGCCATGCAGCACAAACGTGTGCGGCGTCGCGCACTCGTCACTGCCCTTCTCCGCGCGCTCCCCGGGTGACAGGGTGCGCAGGGTGTAGCAAAACTCCGGTGCCCATGAAAGATTCAGCACGTAGAAGTCGAACTGACCGGGCGCCGACTTGATCTCCTGGGCCTGGGCGAACTGGCCGGCTGCGGCAAGAGAAGCGGCAACCATCAACGTGACGAGCAAGCGTTTCATCGCACGATTTTCTCACTTGTCGGTCCTCTCCGCCAGAACAGCGCTGTGCGCATCACGCGCCGTATGAACGCAAGAAGAATTCTGCAAGCATCTCCACAAATCGTGGAACGGGAGCGCCTTTTGTGCGTATCTCTCAGTGCGCGACGATGTTTCAACTGCAGTGAGACTTCGCTCAGCTACTAAGCATTTAGGAGAATGTCTCATGATTCGTCCCATCGTAACCGCAACCGCTCTCGCGGTCAGTCTCGCCGTCCCCTCCGTGTCCCATGCCGCCCTGTTTGGCGGCCGCGGCGGCAGTTCCAATGCCTCGGCCAAGCTGAAAATGGTAAAGATCACGCTGCGCAATCGCACGGCGGCACCCATGAACATCCTGATCGAAGACAAGCCCGTCACTATTGCGGCCAACGGGGAGTACGAGTTGAAAGCAGCCGAAGGTACGCACGTCTATGGCGAGGACCGGAGTGTGAAGCTGCTGGTCACGCGCGATCTCGACGGCACGGCGTGCTCGTTCCGGTAAGCGCTCACACGAACGTGATGTGCGGCGATCTGCGCATCACGTCACCTCCAGCACGGACGAACGACGTTACAGGCGGGCGAACAGCCGTGCCAAGGCAGGGGCAAGTACAGCCGTGACAAGTCCGTTTATCCCGATGGCGATTCCCGCGAACGCCGCCGGTACTGGTCCCATTGCGATGGCACGTGCGGTCGCAATGCCACTGCCGGCGGTGCCTGCCGCCAGACCAGCAGCCGCAGGATCTTCCACACGCAACCACTTCACCAGCGAAGGCAGCATGACCGCCGTTAAGATACCGGCCGTGATGCCGAAGACCGCCGTCAGCGAAGGGACGCCGCCCACAACCTGTGACACCTCTAGAGCGATGGGCGTGGTCAGCGACTTCGGCATCATGGTTAACGCCAGAGTTTTGTCGCCGCCGAACAGACGCACCAGAAAGTACGCGGTGATGGCTCCCGTTAACGCTCCGGCCAGCAGCGCTGCAAGGGCAGGCGCGAGGCTTCGCCTGAGGTGTTCCAGCGATTGCACCAGCGGAATGGCCAGAGCAACCGTCGCGGGGCCAAGCAGGAAGTGCAATAGCTGCACCCCCGCGAAATAACGCGCATAGGAGAGCCCACTGAGGCGGAGCACCAGGCCGATCAGCACCATCGCCACCAGGGTTGGATTGGCCAGCGATGCTCCCGTGCGCCGCTGGAGCGCGGCCCCTAGAAGAAACATACCGATCGTCAGGGCGAGCAGAAAGACTGGCTGCGCAAACAAGTTTGCGACGGGATTCATGCAGCACGCCCGCCGCGCCGGCCCGAGGCCTGCATCACGAACGCGGTAACGGCAAAGGTCAGCAGGGTGGACCCTGTCAGGGCCGCGACAACAGGCAGCCACGCTCTCCGCAGTTGATCGAGGTAAACGACCACTCCCACTCCCGCGGGTACGAACAGGAGACCCAACCAGCGCAGAAGCATCTGCGAGGTCTGCACAAGTGAGGCGTCGGGTGCCCGCTTGCGGAGCAGCAAGGCGGCGGCCAGCAAGGCCATGCCCAGTACCGGACCCGGGATGGAGAGATGCAACGTACGGCGCAGCACCTCGCCGGCACATTGCGCCAGCAGAAGAACGCAGAATGAACGAAGCGTATCCATGGAACGAGCCTATCGAACTTCATCGATTCCGAAGCACTCACGCGGAGTGTTAGCATCCGGCATATGCCGCCGGATTCACCCCTGCTGGTTGCCGAAGGCCTTTCCAAGAGCTACGGCAACAGCCGCGTTGTCGCGGACGTCAGCCTTTCCATCGCACGCGGAGAGATCCTGGGCCTTGTGGGCGAAAGCGGCAGCGGTAAAAGCACCGTGGCGCGCATGATTCTGCGCCTGATTGAGGCGTCCGCGGGCACGGTTCACTTCGACGGCGTCGATGTCCTCCGCGTAAACAAGCAGGGGATGAAGTCCGTGCGGCGGCGCATGGGCGTCGTCTTTCAAGATCCGTACGCGGCGCTCGATCCACGCATGACGGTGCGCGGCATCCTGGAGGAACCCTTCGCCATCCACAGCGATGTTCGGCTTCGCGGAAAGGCGCTCGACACAAAACTAAGCGCGATGCTAGCGGAGGTGGGTCTGGAAGCAACGGCGCTTACGCGCTATCCGCACGCCTTCAGCGGAGGGCAGCGCCAGCGCATCAACATCGCGCGTGCGCTGGCACTGCAGCCGGAGTTTCTCCTGCTGGACGAGCCGGTCAGCGCGCTGGATGTCTCGATCGGTGCGCAGATCATCAACCTTCTGCGTGACCTGCAACGCACGCGCGGGTTGACATGCCTGTTCATCTCGCATTCCATGCCGCTGGTGCGCTACGTATGCGGCCGCGTGGCCGTGATGCAACGTGGACGCATCGTCGAAATGGGCGATGCAGTCACACTGTGCGATCGTCCTCGAGAGCAGTACACACGGCAGCTCATCGCTGCGACGCCCGAGCTCACCCTTGGCTTGTAGCTGCCCATCCGGCTGCACAGAGACGATGGCGCTTCGGCCTTTGTGCGACGCGTACCGCTACAGCACACATCGCCTGCCCGGCCTCTCCACCCAGAGGTGAAGCGCGAGATAGAGTGGCACTAGCATCGCCCTGCGCGGAAGCAGGCCGGCGACGGTGGTCTTCCAAGCAAGACTGCCGTGGAGAAATTGTTGAAGATGAAGCAGATGAGATAGAACGAGTAGCTTGCCTCGCCCAGCAGCGGCGGGGCGCGACACTCAGCCAACTCCAGAGCAGGTGTTCCAGCGTCAATCCAAGCACCAGCCGTGCGTGCATCTGATTAGAAGTCGACGAGGAAAGCACCGTGAGTCATGAAGGCATTCGCCTGGTCAGCCGCGAGGAACACGAGCAAGCCGCGCGTGCGGAACGGCCGTTGCCGCAGGCAGCAGTGACGCCGTCGAAAGTGCGGATTGCACTGACCGAGGGCACGGGCGTGGACATCGAATGGAAAGACGGGCACCGCTCGCACTGGAGTTTCCCGTTTCTGCGTGATGCCTGCCCCTGTGCCACCTGTCATGATGAACGCGAGAAGACCGGCCGCTCTCCCGGCGAGCCAAGACCCGCGCCGAAGCAGATGTTCCCCATCTATACGCCGCCCGCGCGTCCGCTGGAAGCGCATCCCGCAGGACGGTACGCCATTAAGTTCAAATGGGCCGACGGTCACGAGAGCGGCATTTACTCGTGGGAGTTTTTACGTCGTCTGGATGAAACGTATCCTGGCCGGACGTGAATACAAGGCTAGTCGATGGGTTCGCTTTCCGCGTAGGCCTGGTTGGCTGCCAGCAGTTCTGTTGGGTCCAGCGAATTGACGTTGCGCAGGCGTGGGAAGAAGACGCTCCACAGTCCCGTCACCATCAACGAGCCGGCACCGCCATAGATCACCGCGCGCACTGTTCCAAACCAATGAGCCGTCAGCCCGCTTTCAAACTCGCCGAATTCATTGGACGCTCCAAGAAAAAGCCAGTTGATGGCAGACACGCGGCCACGCATTTCCGGCGGCGTTCCCAGTTGCAGGATCGTCTGCCGGATAATGACGGACACGTTGTCACTGGCACCGATACAGACCAGGGCCAGCAGTGAAAGCGGGAACGACTTCGACGCACCAAAGACGACAGTCGCCGCGCCAAATGCGGCGACGGACACCAGCATCAGCTTGCCTGCACGGTGGCGTATCGGCCGCCGGGCCAGAACGATCGAGGTGCACAACGCGCCGACGGCCGGAGCCGCGCGCAACATGCCGAGTCCGCGCGGACCTGCATGGAGGATGTCTTTCGCGAAAACTGGCATCAGCGAAACTGCGCCGCCCAGCAGCACGGCAAACATATCAAGCGAAATGGACCCGAGCAGCAGCTTGGCATGGCGCACATACCGCCCGCCGGCAAGCACTGTGCTCAGGCTGAAGCCCTTCTTCTCCGTATTTTCCGCGCGGGGACGCAGGGTGCTCACCAGGACGACAAACGACACCATCGTCGACAAAGTGACAATGTACACCAGTGGCGCGCCCGACCAGCTTGCGGCGCGGCCCGGCAAAGCAAGGGTGAATAACAAGCCCCCAAGTGCCGGTCCCATAATATTGGC
>CAXUBG010000047.1:0-1757 GCA_964249285.1 uncultured Terriglobus sp.
GCGGCACCCGACCCACCAAACACCGACCCCGCCAGCAGCACAGGCACCCCGCCCGAGGCGCTGCCCGCCGCCTTCGCCTTCTCCAGCAATCCGTGCCAGACATCACGCTGATCCGTGAAGCTGATCGTGTTGCCCAGTACCGTTGCGCCAATGCCTGGCCGGCCGCGAAAGCCCTGATGAATCTCCATCGCCCGCTCATCCTTTGAGAAGAGCAGCTCCATCAGATCGGATTCCAGCGGCATACTTTCCTTGCGCTGGGTGTACTGAAAGATCTCATCCAGCGTGTCCACGGACTCCTTGCGTACCGGCGTCCACGGGCCCTTGACCGACACCCTGCGCGTAAACAGATCCGTCGATCCCATGTGCAGCCGGGTGCAGCTGGCATACGCCCGCGCCAGTTGGCTGCACTCGTCCACGTTGCCGTTTGAATCGTCCGGATCGACTAGCAATCCATCCAGCTCCCGCGACGCATCCGGCAGCATTCCCGCAGCCGCCAGATGCACCAGCGTCTGCATCAGCTTGGCACCGGTACCGCCCACTCCAATCACGAAGTAACTCACATCCGCTCCTGACTTACCACGTGCGAACCAATTTCGCGGGCCAGACAATAAATTTCCCGCTCACCGGCGAAAAACATACCGTGGCTATCCAAAATGGCAGGATTCCAAAAGCTAAATAGTACGCCGCGATGGTCGAGTTCACAGGCTGCAGCGGGTCTATCCTGGGTCCCTTGAACGCCATCACGCATCCGGTCACCACGATCACCAGCAGAAGCGTACACCACGTCAAATACCACGTCCGCGACGGTGCCCAAGGCGGGATCGCCCATTCCCCAAGCGCAAACCAGAGGAACACGCACCCGAATGATGTCCCTAGCATGGTGTAGCAATACGTCTTCACCACGGACAGGACCTCGTCTGCATTGAGGCTTCCCGTCGCAGGCAACCAGCTCGCCTGCATCAGGAACACGATCACCAGGAAGAAAAGCGCGAACACCATCACAATGCCAAGTACATTCAACGCCAGCTTGTTATCATTTGCCATTAGTTCGCCTGCACGTAAAGGTAATAGGTCGAAAGCCGTACAGGAGCACTGAACATTCGCCCCTGCAACGCAGTGAGAAACTTCGATAAGTCCGGCGTCAGTCCCGCCCTTGGTCCAACGTGCGGCTTGTCAGGAAAGACCTTACTTGTGCGCACAATGCGCTCTGCATCTGGCTGCTCTATATTCCACGCGTCCATCGCGGGTGATTCCCTGTCCAGGTCATGCGAGATCACCGCATCGCGGTCCCGTTCAATCACGTACGTCTTACCCTTCTCCAGCTTGGCACGGTCCACCCGCGTGCAAAGGTCCTGTGGCGGGCTGCATTCGGTCACGGCGAGCGCGGCGCCCGGGTCATCCTGCAATGTCCCTTTGGCGTCAACGGAACTCACGTGCCCAGTGAGCCTGTCACCCACCCCGGCCGCCACAAAATCCGCGGGCCGGGGCGTGTCCGCCCAGGTGAATTGAAGTGCTCCGTTTGCAAGCGCGACTAAAGGGATCCGGCGGTTGTCGTAATCTGCCTTCACCGTGCTGAACTGTGCCCCCTTGTCCGCCACAACAGCCGGTGGCATACGTCGCAGCGGCATGGCGGCGCGCGAGAAATAAAACTGAATGGCCTGCCGCTTGTTCAGCGCATCCAGCAGCCCCGTGCCGTTCTCCAGCACCGTCACTGTATGACGGACATCCGCTGCCGGACCCGCAACAATGACGTAAAA
>CAXUBG010000047.1:1767-17525 GCA_964249285.1 uncultured Terriglobus sp.
AGGGCATCGTTGCTGCGCCGTTCTCTAACACCTGATTTGGTGCCATTGACGGCAGATCTTCGACGCCGCCGCTAAACGGGTTGCGTACGGCCACGATCTCCACGGCATCGCCGTCACCTTGCAGATACTTATCCGCAAGCCTGTTCGCGGGTTCTTCCATCCGGTTCCCTGTCTCGTAAAGGTCCGTAAGGATCACCTTCACCTCTGGCTTTGGGTCGTCCTTTTGCGCGAAGGTATCCGTAATGGCTGTCTCGATAAAAGTGTTGCCCTCACCAAACTGCGAGAAATCGCGGTTCATCGATTGAAGATTTGCGACGGGAGTCACCTTGCCGTTGCCGAATTTCCTGAACGACACCGACGGCTTGGGCTTCCATCCAACCTGCTTACCGCTTCCATCTTCCGCCGGCTCCATCGGCGCATTGTTCAGTGTCGTATCGCACTTATCCAGTAATTCACGAAAATAATTATGTGACCCGGCGGGTGCGTCCGCCTGCAGGAAATGTTTTATCGATCCCGATCCGTCCACATACACATGGATACTAACGCTGTCCGCAAGATGCGCGGCATCGTCTTTTGGTGCCGGTATCGGTGCCGCCTTTGTTCCGCGTCCAAACAAGATGACGAGAATGCCGGCCAGTACTAATACCCCGAACACAATAAAAATTCCGGAGGTCGACTTATCATTCGACATGCTTCCTTAATCCTCCACTACGGCAGACACATGCGTTACAAGGCCCAGTGCGCCAGCTTCAGCGCGGGTTCGCCATCGGCACCGGTATCGAAATACGGTACGGCAAGATCATTCCCGGAGAGCACCGGTGCGCAGCAATAGTGCGGGCGGCACTGCGGATCGGTAAACGTCAGTTCCGTCATACGGCCCCGCTCCGCGGTGCGGACTGCTAGCCGGTGCTCACCAGGGGTTAACGCGCCGGCAAAGCTGAAAGCAAACGGCGCAGCAAAGCTCACGGGCATCTCGCTGCGAAGTCCTGGTGCGCGGAGCGTCTGCCACCCGCCCGCGCCGGCAACGCGCAATTCTTCTCCTTCCGCAATCACCAACGTCCCATCCTGACTTGCGGTCAGGCTGCTGCCTTCTCCCATGGGCTCAAACCGGCTCGTCTGCCCAGCGAACCGAACCGTGAGAATACCGGTAACGCCACCCTGTTCTCCCGCCACCACGGCGCACAGTCCCTCAGGCCAGCGCGCTCCCAGCAGCGGAATCGTCCCCGGCGCAAGCACCATCGCCCCCTGCCGCCGGGCCATGTACGGCTGAAAGCCTCTGGGTAACGCCATGGTCACTGCCGTTCCTGAAACAGTGTCGAACACGCCAATCTGCTCCCGCGTGCACAGCGCAAGCACGCGGTCGTGCACAGTGGGTCCGGCAGCAGCCTCACCCTCCAGCACAAAGGCCTGCTCCGAAGGCTGGCCTGGCGAAAAGGACTGCATGACCAGGGCGATCCGGCCGTTATCCAGCCGTTCGGCAACTCCACACGCACTCAGCGTCGCCACCACGCCTCCAAAGCCTGAGGCCGCGCCCGCCTCGTTTGCCGCTAGAGTCCGGCCCGCTCGCGGCTTGTACACCGTGCGAACCTCACCCGTTGCAACTGTCACCGCCTGCACGGAAGCACGGCTTACACCAACAAACGTCACCTCTGGAAACGCCGCGCCGAGACGCAAGACCGGCGCAAGTGCTGCCCCGTTGAAGGCAGCTTCCGGCTCCAAGGCTGCGATCGCCTGCCGTCCCGCTCCACGCGCAAGAGGGGAACAGCAAAGCGATCCACTTACATCCAGCCCATACAGCATTCGCCGCAGCAGCAATGGTGGGCGGCGGAACGTGCCCGGCACGCTCAACAGTTCCGCCGGAGACGGCTTCCATGCCCCGGGCCGGGCATCGGCTGCTTCGGACCGGCAACGCCGGCAGAATCTCGCGGCTGAACGGTTCGGCATTCCACAGGCCGCACACACCGCAACCGGTTGCCGCAGAGCGCACGCGCAACGCTCGACCACAGGAGCGTCCTCAAGAACGCAACTGCATCCCGGATACGGACAAGGCAACGACTGGGACAACCGAACATCCTCCACAGGTACTGCGGCAAAAGGAGACAACGGGACCCCGGAAGATTCTGAGGCGCTAAACCTACTTGTCTTGGAAGCGTGACTATCCTATCAGCCGGGTGACCGTTCGTCATTCAGGATTCTCAGCAGCACGATCTTCACCTTTTTCCCGCGAGAGATGGTGTCCCGCGGCGCGGCGAGGTTTCAGCCACAGTTGTACGCTCTCATCTGCCGCTCATCTTCCCCCTTCGGAACGGTTCGCAATCTGGTGCCAAGAAAGTCGTCGCCCTCAGGCCGCCTTGGCAAATGTTCCACGTGGAACACTCCGTTCCATGCGTTTGGGTTATCCGCCAAGCTACCGGGCCCCGGGCGGCGGCACCGCTCTACACTGATGGAGATGCGCGGTACATCTTCATCCCGTCGCGTGCGGTGGGGCGCTCTTCTGCTGGGTTGGCCTGTGCTCCTGTGGTGCGCGCCCAAAAAGCCCTCGCCACCGGTCCCATGGCAGATAGCCGAACGCGCGCGCCAGCAGCTCCTGCATATCCCTCCGGAACAACGCGCGGCAAACGACTACCGCACCGTCATGGACGCCTACCGCCTGATCTATCACGCCAATCCCGCGGATATGCACGCGCCCGAGGCCGTCTTCGCGGTCGGCCTCCTGCTGGCCGACGAGGGAGAGACGCTCCATCAACCGAAGATGCTGCAGGCCAGCATCGGCCAGTTTGACTTCCTGCGGACGCAGTACCCGCAGTCTTCCTTCCGCATCGCGGCCCTTCTGGAAGAGGCCCATGTGGCCGCGGAAGGCTTACGCGACGTGAAGCTGGCACGCGCGAAGTACACCGAGTTCGCAGAGCAATACCCCCACTCCACGCACATCGCCGAAGCGCAGTCGGCTCTGCAGCAACTGCGCACCGGCCAGCTGCCGACCGGGCCCGTGCCACGAACAGCGGTCGAGGCCAGCATCGCGCGTGCCGCGGCTGCCACCTCCAACGGCGTGCCTGGTGCCGCTGTTCCACCAGAGGTGCACGCCGAGGCGAGCCTTGCCGCCTCGCAGGGCAGCGCATCGCAGCCCATCGCCACGCCGGTTCCGCCACGCAACGCCGCACATTCCACCGCTCCGCTTACCAAAGGCAACGGAACCGCGGTGCTGGATGCCAGCGCTCAAATGCCAGCGCACACCGGCAACGGCCTGGCAGCGATCTTCAGCATCCGCCATTGGTCCACCCCCACCTATACCCGTGTTGCCATCGATCTGGGTGACGATGTGCAATACGAGGCAGCGCGTGTCCCCAACCCCGACCGCATCTACTTCGACCTCCACGGAACGCGCCTCGCACAGGAGATCGCGGGCAAGTCGTTTACCGTGACAGATACCGGATTTCTGGAACGGATTCGTACAGCGCAATACAGCAACGACACCGCGCGTGTGGTGCTGGATGTGAACGACGTGAAGGACTATTCAGCGTTCCTGCTGCCCAATCCTTACCGTCTGATTATTGACATACACGGGGACGCGAAGAGTACGCCGCCCCGGCCGCCGGAACCGGGATCGGTGTCAGACACTGCTTCCGCGGCATTGCCGCTGGACAGCACTCAGGATGCGATCGACCGCTTCCGTGATATCACGCCTTCGCCGCGCAATCTTGGGCATGTGACCAACGATGTCAGCGTGACACCCGGTGCCGTCGCAACGCGCTCGACCAGCGGACAGGAGATGGCTGCGCTGGGCAAATCATCAGCAAAGCAGCCAGCAACGGCACAGCCGACATCACTCCCCATCGCCGTGGTCGCACCTGTACCGGCTACGTCAACAAAGGGCGGACACGGCACAAAGACTGAAGCTGCCGCCAGCGCTGCACCGGTTAACCCGCCCTTGCCCACCACCGATGGCCAGCGTACCCTGCAACGCGCCTTGGGCCTGAAAATCAGCCGGATCGTCATCGATCCCGGCCACGGCGGCCACGATAGCGGCACCATCGGCGCGGACGGCATCATGGAGAAGGACGTGGTGCTGGATGTCGCGCTGCGGCTCGGCACGTTGCTCCACGACAAACTCGGCGCAACCATCATCTACACCCGTTCCGACGACACCTTCATTCCGCTGGAGACGCGCACCGCCATTGCTAACAAAGCGGAAGCCGATCTCTTCATCAGCGTGCACGCCAACAGCTCGGACGACGAAACCGCGCGCGGCGTGGAGACCTACTATCTCAACTTCACGGCGCAGCCTGACGCGCTGGATGTCGCCGCGAGAGAGAACGCCGTCAGCGATCAGGGCGTGCACCAGCTGGCGGACCTGGTGAAGAAGATCACGCTGAAGGACAAGATTGACGAGTCCCGTGAGTTCGCCTCTGACGTGGAGCAGTCGCTCTACGACGGCCTGCGCAAAGGCAACGACGGACTTAAGAATCGAGGCGTGAAGAAAGCACCGTTCGTCGTCCTCATCGGTGCCAACATGCCGTCGATCCTCACGGAGATCAGCTTTGTCACCAACAGCAAAGACGCCGCGCAGCTTCGCACGCCGGAGTACCGCGAGCGCGTAGCGGAATCAATCTATCGCGGCATCGCGACGTATACCGGCGGCCTTTCCGGGACACGCATTGCAGCCGCCGCGAAAACATCGGGGCGCGCTGAATAACAGCGCCAGGAATCATCGCTATCCAGTAGCCCGCGGTGGTAGTCTCACCGGTATATGGTCCGGTTTTCGTTACCTTTCGTTCTGCTGGCTGGGTTCGCGGCATCGCTGCCCGCACAGCAGCCGTCCGCGCCAGCTTCGCCGTCCACCATCACCATGCCGCAAGCGCCGCTGCTCCCGGACCACTTCGGCGCATGGCAGGCAAGTGGAGCTGCGGACAACGCCATCCCGCTGGCGGAGGACGTCGCGAAAGAGTTGATCGTGAACCGCCGCGATGCAAAGAACTACAGCGCAGAGGGCAATGCGGCCAGCGTGTCAGCCATCGAATTCGCAGACGCAACGGGCGCCTACAGCGCCTACACGTTGCTGCGCACGCCGGAAATGCACCCCTGCGCGGCCAGTAACAGCTTAGGCGTGGATTGCTCCGTGTCCGCTGGCAAGCTGCTCTTCTGGACGGGCAATACCGTCGTCTCCATTACCCCGGCTGGCAGCAGGCCGGTAGGTGCCGGGTCCTTCGCGGCGTTGGCGGGCATGTTACCTAAACCGTTCGGAGCGAAGGGCGCGTTGCCAGTACTGCCCACGCGCCTGCCCCCGGATGGCCTGCAGCGGGAGAGCCTGCGCTATGCCGTCGGCCCATTAACCTATGCTGCCGGTGGAGGCCAGATCCCAGCATCCACCATCGACTTCAGCAAATCGCCCGAGATACTGACGGCCCATTACAGCAGCCGCGCAGGGCATGGTGTCCTGACCACCATCTTTTATCCAACACCCGCCATCGCGGGCGACAGGATGCGTGCGGTACAGGCCGCGCTAAAGGATGGTGCGCTGCCTGTCTCGTTTCGCGCGGGCGAGCCGGACACTGCTCGCTCCGGCCCCATCGTGAGCATTGCGAGCAGCGGCTTCTCCGCGCGAGAAGCCAAGGATCTTGTCAATCGCATCCACTACGAAGCAGCAATTACCTGGAACAAGCCGGAAGGCTACATGGATCAGTTCAAGGTGACGAACGCCGCCAGTGTTATGGTGCAGATCATCATCTTCGTCATGGTGATGTGCGCCGCGGCATTGGTGCTGGGCGTCGTGCTCGGAGGCGGTCGCGCAGCCATCCGGCGGGCACGCGGCAAGCCCATTTCTTCTATCGACGACATGGAAATCATCAGCCTTGGCCTGCGCGGCAAACCAAAGCATGGCATTCAGTAGGGCGCGATCCGGTGCTTAAGGGCGAACATGTGGCGAACCCGAGAGAATCGGCGCAAACCCGCTGTTTCGCGGTAAGTATAGCCACGTAAAGCACTTACGATTTCTTCTTGACACGTGCCACGCACCGCCATATGCTTTGGCCAGAAAGTTCTGATGGCTTTGCCTCCGTCCGGACTATTCTCCCTGAAAAAGAAAGCCACCCGGACCGGGTGGCTTTCTTGCTTCCAACGGGGGCGCGAGCATCGAAGTGCCTCGGCACGCAAGCCGCTTTGCGAACGCGCTTCCCGCCAGTTAGAATCAGGTGCTGTAGGCCGACGTAGCTCAGTTGGTAGAGCAGCTGATTCGTAATCAGCAGGTCAACGGTTCAAGTCCGTTCGTCGGCTCCACTCCTTCCATTGGGTAAGCGTCAGCAACAGGATGCTCTCGGACCCGGTCCACTAGACAGCTTGGTGCGATTGCATGCGTAATACGATCAAGGAGTGCCTGTTCTCCTTTTTCTGCCGGTTGCATCCACGCTCCTCGGCGGACTTCTCGCCATCCGGTTTCGGCGTTTCGTCACACTTCTGATTGCCGCTGGCGCGGGTCTGCTGCTGGGAGCAGCGTTTCTGGATTTGCTGCCGGAAGCCATCGGCCTTGGCGAGCGGAATGGATTCACGGTCTCCGCTGTTCTCGGGATGACGCTCGTCTCGTACTTCATCTTCTACGCCTTCGAGAACGGGCTGGACGCGCTGGCGCAACGCTGGCACGCCAAGGGCATGGAGCGGCGGGTCATTGGACGAGCGGGGGCCGCCATGCTCATCTTTCACAGCTTCCGGGATGGGTTGGCCATTGGTGCAGCCTATGCGGCGTCGCATAGCGCCGGCTATGCCGTTGCATTCGGCATCGCGGCGCATGACCTGGGCGACGGCATGAACACGGTCATCCTTACCACCGGCGGGGAGCGCCCGAACAAGCCGGACTACCTCTTCTTAGCCGCTGACGCTGCCGCTCCCTGCATTGGGGTGCTTCTCACCGTGGCATGGTCTCTTACGCCGTTTGCTTCTGTCTTCCTGCTGGTCCTGGCAGCGGGCTTCTTTCTGCATCTGGCGGCAACTGACTTCCTGCCGGAGATCCGGCGAAGCACCACATCACGCGCCTTACTGGTACCCGCCGTGTTACTTGGCGCACTTGTGATCCATGTCTCAAATGTGTTGCTGGCCCGCTACCGCTGACGTTCGCGAGCTGCAGCATAGCCTGCGCCGTTGGCATCAAGCATGCGCCAGCAGTTTGTCCAGTGTGATTGGCAGATCGCGGCAGCGCGTTCCGGTGGCGTGCCACACCGCGTTTGCAATGGCGGGTGCCACGCCGCACAGGCCAAGCTCTGCAAGTCCCTTGACGCCAAGCGGACTCACGATCGTGTCCTCGCCGGAGAGAAAAACCGCATCCAGCGCGAGGACATCGGCACAGACCGGCACGTGGTACTCCGCAAGACTCGCGTTCATCACGCGGCCAAATCGAGGATCCCACGCCGTGTCTTCCGTGAGCGCCATACCCATGCCACCCACCATGCCGCCGATGCACTGGCTGCGTGCCAGCTTGGGATTGATAATGCGTCCGGCGTCGTAGACTCCGAGCATGCGCGTCACACGTATGATCCCGAGATCGACGTCAACCTGCACTTCGGCGAAGACTGCGCCGAAGGAGTACATGGCATAGTTCTCCTTCTCATTGCCGGGCTTGCTGTCCGCGTCCGCGCTCAGTTGCGAAAGGCCGGCCCGTTGCAGAAGACCCGGGAGATCTGCTGCGTCATGAGAGTGCATCCGCCTTAGCTGGTCGAGCTTCGACCGCAGTGTTGCGCACGCGTCACGCACCGCGGGACCGATGCTGGCCGTCGTCGTGGATCCGCCATGCTCCTCCGCTTTTGGCAGAGTTGAGTCACCCAGTTCAAAGCGCACGCGATGCAAGGGAAGGCCAATCGCGTCAGCCGCCACCTGTGTCATGGCCGTGTACGTGCCCGGACCCATGTCGCTGGTGGCACTCCGGACGGCGATACGGCCATCCGCGTACAGCGTTGCAGAGGCCTGCGCCGGATATCGAGGCGCGGTGTTAACGGCAGTCGCCATGCCTAGGCCGACAAGCGTGCGACCGCTGCGCATGGACCCGGGTTGGGCTGTTCGGCGGCTCCAGCCAAACTGCTCCGCCCCGGTCTGGTAGCACTCGCGCAGCCGGTTGCTCGACCACGGCAGATCCTTCTTGGGGGAGCGTCCGGCGAAGTTACGCAGCCGGAGTTCGACGGGATCCAGCGCGAGCGCCGCGGCCAACTCGTCCATGGCGCTCTCCTGCGCAAACAGGCCGGTGGCATGGCCGGGACCGCGCATCGGGCATGGCGTGTTGGTATGCATCGGGATAAGGCGATAGCTCGTGCGCCGATCGGCACAGGCGTAGGTCACGGCAGCAGGATCGAGCGTTGCCTCCGCGAATTCTTCATAGGTCGAGGTTTGCCCGGTTGCCTCGTGAATCATGGCGGTGAGGTGCCCTTCACGGTCCGCGCCGAAGGCAACGCGCTGTTCCGTATGAGGGCGAAATCCGATGGAGTAAAACAGCTGCTTTCGCGTGAGTTCCAGCCGCACGGGACAGTTCGCCAGCTTCGCGGCCATGGCAGCGAGGATGACGTGCGGCCATGTGCGCAGGGCTGAGCCAAAAGCTCCCCCTACAAAGGGATTGATGACACGGATCTGTTCCGGCGGGATGCCGAAGATGCGTGCCATCTCCTCGCGAACGTTATCGACCCACTGCGTTTTGTCCCACAGCGTGAGGTGGCCCTCGGTCCACTGCGCGACGGTTGCGTGCGGCTCCATCGCGTTGTGGTGTTCGCGCGGTTGCGTGTAGCGCTGATCCACCTGGATGGCCGCTGCTGCAAACATCGCATCGGGATCGCCCTGCTTTGTCTCCGGACCCCGGCCCTTCTTCTCGGCAGCGTGAGAAGCCGGAACACTGCGGGCCGGTTCGAAGCGGGTGAGTGGCGCGGCTGCGGCCTGATAGGTAACACGGACAAGAGACGCCGCATACTCAGCTTGCGCCTGGCTTCTGGCCACGACAACACCAATCGGCTGACCGAAGAACTTGACGTCTGCATCCTGGAGCATCTGAAGCTGATCTCCCGAGACCGGCTCGACCGCGGGACGCTCTTTAAAGGGAGCGTACGCCAGCCGGGGCGCGTTCAGGTGCGTGAGGACAAGCACCACGCCGGAAGCTCGTTCTGCCGCAGCAGTATCCATGGCGATGACGCGGCCAGCGGCAATCGTGCTTTCGACCATCGCCGCATAGGCAAGTCCGGCGGGATGGAACTCAGCCGCGTACGTCGCCCGGCCGGTGACCTTCGCCGGTCCTTCGACCCGGCTTACCGGCATGCCAACGAGGGCGCTCATGCCGCATCACTGTCGCGGCCGGGAACCGGAACATCGAACCCATTGAGCACGACGGAGATGAGGCAGTAGAACCCAATGAGGAACACCATCTCTCCCACGCCAGCTTCGCCGAACGTCTTGACCGCCAGCTGGTAGGCGGACTCTGGCAACTGCGCGCCGCGTGTCAGCGCGGTGGCGACGTCGTAGGCTACCGCCTCCTCCCCGGTCAGATCGCCGGGGCGCGCACCGGCGGCCAACGCGGCGATCTTGGCCTGCGAAAGCCCCGCCTTCTCCGCCGTAAACTCATGCGCATAGAGTTCGTAGCGCGCGCTGAAGTGAGCACCCGTGACCAGAATCACGAGTTCATGGACCGGCTTGGGCAGGCTCGTATTCTTTACGAGCGCCGCATTGACCCCCCACGCAGCACTCCCAAACTGCGGAAAGTGCAGCATCGGATTGTAGGGGCCGAGCATGGCACCATCCGCGCGAGCCATGGTGAAACCGCGATCCTGTCCCTGCGTCAGGCTATGGATCTGGTCTAAGAGCGTGCGTTGCTCCGGATTGAGTTCAGATGGCAGAAGTGGCTTCAGTCTCATGCGTGCATCTCTTTCTCGCTGACTGGAAGGCTGACCTGCGCGTCGAGCCACTGTAGAACCGGCTGCAATGCCGCGTCGGAGTTCTTCTCGTAGATCAGCCCATGACCGTTGCCGTAGATGCCGTGGTCTGGAAGGTGGATCAGAGTGGCTTTCGCGCCCGCATGAAGGAGAAACTCTAAAATCTGCGGCGCGTAACCAGCCTGCGGAGAGACCTCTCCGCTTACGACGGCGACGGGCTTGTTCTTCAGCGCGGGAATGTGAAGTGACTCCGGCTTCGCGGCGCGGGCCTGACCTGGGTTTGCGACAGGTGGATCGTAGGTGATGGGTGCGGACGTGAGACCCCACGATAAGGCACCGATGTTGGGCACATCGGCGAAGGGCGGTCCCATCGGCTCGACCGTGACGATGGCTGCAACCTTGTCCGGGCGGCGGTCCGCAACGAGCCAACCATCGGAACCGGATGCGGAGTGTGTCATGATGACCGCTGGGCCGATGCGGTCGAGCAAGTCCGCAAGGCGGTCAGCATCCATCTCCTGCCATGCGGCGATGTCGGCCGGCAGGGGCCCAAACGGTGCAATGTATGCATCGAGTGCGCCTCCATCCTCTTTGTCGAGAGGCCACTGGGTATGCTTCGCGGCCGTCTTCTCCGGGAAAAACACCATTTCACCTTCCTCGTATGCAAACTGCGGGGTCATGGGGCCCAGTACATCCGGGTTGTAGGGAGAGCGTCCGTGCCCGGGCCGGTCCACCGTGAAGACGGCGTATCCCGCCTCGACGAGACGTTGTGCCCAGCCTGGACGGCCGTCCGGTGTGTCCATCCACTCGGTCCCTTGCAGCGCGCCTCCGTGCACCAGCACAATTGGACACGGCTTTGTCACCCGTTCGGGAGCCTCCCATGCGACGTACATGGGCCCGCGCTGGTAGGAGTGCCCGTCGTGCTGAACCCGCTCGCCCGGAATCCAGAACTCGCCTCTGCGCGAAGCCCGCAGCGGCGCTGTCCGCCAAAACGGTTCAGAACGTAGAGGCTGCGTGATGTCTGCCGTTGCTGCGTGCTCCGGGCCTGCCTCGGCAGGTGTCGATTGCGCTTCCACTTAAACCCCCTTAGTATTTGGACCTGTTCACTCGCAACTGCCGCTCACGGTGCAAGCGGGACTACTCCGCTTTGCGATGGGGTGCTGTTTGTAAAGTGCTTGACGTCGGCCATGATCTGAGCCGCGTCGGCGGATTTGAACGAGGCTGATACGGCGTTTTCGTCACGGAATTCGCACACACAGATGGCAACGATATGCGAGCCGCTACCATCGGGGTAAAAAGCTGCGAGACTCTGCAACCCATACTGTTCCCACTTGCGCATCACGAGCGGCAAATGCTCCGTCCGGTAGTAGTTCCGGTCGAAATAAGTCGAGGCGTCACCTGGATAGGTGATGTACACCGTCGTCATAGAACGTCTCCCGTAACTCGGAACTCCTCAGGCTGCTCTGCGCAGGTGAGTCTCAGCAGGTCACACCGGCGGGGCTCGGCAGGCCGAGCAGCTGTCACGCCATTACACGACTTCTGATGCGGGGCATCGACACGGGACGATCCGAAACGTGCGGGATTGTTGCCGAAAACGTGCTCATGACATGGCTAGGGCGAACGCAAGGTGCGGAAGGCGCTGGGGGTTACGTTGCAGCTGCGGAGGAATGCAGCGGCAAAGTGGCCCGGGCTGCAATAGCCGCACATGATCGCGATCTCCCCGATCGAATAGTTGGTGTGCCGCAAAAGTTCCCTCGCCTTCCGCATGCGTAATTGCACAAGGTGCTGGTGCGGTGTAACGCCGAGTTTGGCTTTGAAGAGTCGCGAGAAGTGGAAACGGCTGATTGCTGCTTCGCTGGCAAGCTGGTTCAGAGTTAAATCACTTGCACAGTGGTGCTGCATGAAGTCGAGAACACGCGTCAGCCGCCGGTCCGTGAGCTCGGATCCGGGATTTCGCGCCAGCTTCGCTTGAGACCAGTGCGCTCCCATCGACAGCAGATGAATCGCGAGGAAGCGGGCACCCGCATCGGCATACAGGTCCGGCGCGCCGCGGGATGCTGCCTGCGCCAGTGATGTCAACACGGAGCAGACCATCGGATCCGTGAAGGAAAGCTGGTCGAGCGCCGCGACGCTGGACCGTTCGCCCGCCCGCCGGTATTCTTCGCTCGCTTCCACGAAATACACCGGAGGTATATACAGACGCAAAACAGTTGCGGCGAAAGCTGTCCTCGAATGCCAGCGCAGACGATTGGACGTGTGGGCAGCCGTAACACCTCCCGTGCCCGGCGCGTATGCGGCCCTCTTCCACATTCCCCCCGAAAAGCTCTCCATCTCGTACGATCCCTTCAGGACCATTACGATAAGCGGATCGGGCGATGGTGCCGTGTCATATTGCTCAACTGATCCGGGCTGCTCGTATGTCTGCAGCAACGCGGAAGTCCACCCGGCCGCCGTGCTGCAAAGAAGCCTCTGCCCCGGACGCAATGTGCCCGCGCGCTCGCTCAAGGGCGAAAATTTGTTGCCACGCATCTCCCGCATCGATCTCGCTTACCCTTGATTACCGCGTGTTTGTTGAGCGGGGTACGCGCACCGCTGGTAACGGATCGCGAACTGCTCCACGCGCGGAGCTGGCGTCCATTTACCTAGAGTATGCTGCTGGCGACCTGTTGCAATGCTTGTATGCTTCGTCGCGCGTAGCCGGGCAATGCGCAAATCGCTCCCATCTTGCAACGCGAAATTAGGTTGCGGTGCTGCTGTAGTCGCGGAAGAAAATAGCGCGATGCACACCCTCAAGCCGGAACGCTGCGCGAGGGTCGTCGTGGATGGGTGCGGTCTCGACGGGAGATATCTCCGTCGTACACCGGCAAATCATTCCGCAACGGAGCCTCTCGGCGAAGATCACGTCGCACGGAATACTTACATTGATGGTATCGCCGCGAAACTGAGTGCTTACAGAAACATCGAATGCGGAGCAAACCTTGCCGTTAGCTGCATCATCGCTTGAGGCGCGATGATGCTAATGCGACAGGTCAAGGGTGTACAGGTTGCCGGTGCCAATCCGCGGCTGCACCAGGGGTGCGTCCAGTGCCGTGAGACCCCCGAAGAAGTAATTAGCAGTAGCCTGGTCATGGAAGTTATCTAAATCCGCGATGGTTTGCATTGTTCCGCCGGGCACGCTTACCTTGAGAATGGGTTCGCGATCAGCGAGAAACGCGTGGACGTAAACGTATTTACTGTCGGCACTCCATGCCGGATCTGCCGCGCTGGTTAGCGCGAGTTGCTTCCAGTGGCGCTGTTTCACGTCGTATAGCGATAGGCTTTTCTGGTCCAGCGAGAGCGCCACAATCCACGCCCCGTCGGGTGACCAACGGGGACTAAAGAGACCCTCGGAGTCGGGGATGACTTCCGTCTGGTGGGTTGTAAGATCCACGATGCTCAGATTACGCGGCCCACTCTCTTTGCCCATCAGGTCGGGTTCCCGCCCGTAAACCAGATGTGTTCTATCCGGTGCCCACCCCGGATCAGCCGAGTTTCTTGTCTCTTTCAAGAGCGCCTCGGGCCTGCCGCCTGAAGCGTCGACCAGATATTTCTGCCAGATGCCCCCTTTCTCCCGGGCCATCATTGCCAGCCGTTTGCCATCAGGCGACCAATGTGCGAGAAAGACTTCGACACCATCGGAGGTCAGTTGTATTTTGTCAGAGCCGTCGCTGGCCCGCGCAGGCCAAAGCTTCTCGTAGACATCCGTCCAGGCTACTCACTTACCGTCGCGCGAGTACTCGATGCGGTTTGCATTTGCCAGGAAACCTGGCGCTGGCTTGAACTCATGATGTTTCCCGTCCAATTCTTGAAGTCCGGATGGAGACTCCAGACCCACCAAGAAGATGCGAGCGCCACTGCGCGAGGCAACGGGAGACAGAAAGCGCAGCGGCCCGTTCGTGAGCTGAACCAGCGCTGCGCCCCGGCCCGAACCCGTCATCTTCCACAAGTTGTCGTCTGCCTGGAATACATACGAACCACCGTCCGCAGTCCAGACTCCGCAACATGCGGCAAGATGCTTGCCCTCCAGGGCAGGAACAGGCCGCGGCACCCGGCTTCGGCTATCCATCTGCCAAATAGTGCTTGCGTGAGTAACCGGGTTCACCAGCGTGAAGCGCAGCAGCGTACCGTCCGGAGACCATCGCAGCCAGAACGCACGCCCTTGCAACCGGACATACGGAACGGAGATGCCGTCTTCGGGACGGATCACGTCCAGCTCGTTCTCATTTGCATAGAGGATGGAAAGGCCATCTGGCATCCAGGCGGCATCGTGGGCCAGCACACTAGCAACACGCTGTCCGCTTCCGCCTGCGGAAGGCACAATCCACAACGGCTGCTCAGAGGCAGACGAAAGATTGCTGCGCACCAGCAGCCTGGAACAGATTTACGATCCGCAGACCGCCGGCAACCCTGGAGGGTGCACGCCCTTCGGCGGGAACATCATTCCCGCCGGACGGCTGAACCCAGCTGCGGTGAACTACTTCAACGCCTTCCCGCTGCCAACCCGGACGGATCGCGTGCTGAACAACTACCTGACGCATAACAGATCCAACTCGAAGTACAACCGCTTCAATGCGCGCACGGATTGGAATCTTTCGCCGAGCAATCAGTTCTTTGCTCGCTTCTCCTACGACAACTCCACGTCGAATCTGGCCAGCAACGGGTATTGCATCACCTTTACGGGTCAGACCGCGTCACAGGGCGCACCCTACACCTGCCAGGGCTACAACAGTGGTACTGCCGCTTCCAACCCGTTGCCCGCTCCTGGTTTTCCTAATTTTGATCCGGATAATCCTCCGCAGGGACTGGGCGAGACCGTCGTTGACCGCAACAATAAACACAGCCGTCTGCAGCAATACAACCTGCAACTGCAACAACAGTTCGGCGCACGGGACGTCTTCAGCATGGCCTACGTCGGCACGCGTGGAGACCGCCTTTCGACGTACTACAACAACGTCACGCAATACAATGCGTACACCATTGGTGAAACGACCCGCCTATTCCCAAACCTTGGATATCTCCCCTATAACGTCTACAACGGATCATCAAACTACAATGGTCTGCAACTGCATTACGAGCATCGCGCCAATAACTTTCTTGCTACGGCGTCCTACGCGTGGTCCCACGCGTTAGATAACACGGACAGTCCTTTCGATGGAACGCCAGTCACCATCCTGCTGTACTACTACCAGGCGGCAAATTACGGTAACTCAAGCAGGATGAGCGGCATATCGCCAGCACGTCATTTGTCTATAATCTGCCGTTTGGGCGAGGGCAGCGCTTCGCCCAAACGTCAACCGGGCGGTCGATCTTGCTCTCGGCGGCTGGCAAATCTATAACATCGTTTTGCTCTCAACCGGGCAGCCGGTGGATCTGAACGCGTAGGGCAGCGCAGCGCCAAACAACCGGCCTGATCTAGTCGGACCTATCCGCTATCCCAAGAGCATTAGCGGCCAGTGGTTCGATCCGAGCGCGTTTGCAAATAACATACCCTTCCAGATTGCGACCGACGGAACAGGAACGGGCGTATACACGCGCGTCGGAACTCTGGGCCGAAACCAGGTCTATGGTCCAGGCAATCGCATGACGAATCTGGGCCTGCAGAAGAACCTGCGCCTGGCGGAAAGTAAAACGCTTGAGTTGCACGGCGATGCCTTCAATGTCACGAACACCGCCAATTTCTCCAACCCCAATAATTACAACGGCGGCCCCTCTACTAACTTCGGAAGAATTACCGGGCTTCGTGGATCGCCTCGTCAAATCCAGGTTACCGCGCGGCTGGTCTTTTAAGCCGGCGAAGCTCGCGGCGCAGGCTGGGCGAACTACCGCCTGAATTTT
>CAXUBG010000048.1:0-9084 GCA_964249285.1 uncultured Terriglobus sp.
TTTACCGCCTGGGCTTCATGGAAACGCTGCAAAGGGCTGGTACGCGGCGTTTCGCTGGCGAAGATCGTCTGCCCTTTTGCGAGGACGACTCGCGCGAACTGCTCGCAGCCTATGCCGTCTTTGCTTTTCGGCAGAACGGTGACAATCGTGCGGGGCTTACCGTGCAAGGTCGCTTCCAGCGCGTCCAGCAAGGCGGCCGCCTCAGGCGTGTCCAGTGCTTCGGCCAGGATGTCGATCTCACCTCCACATCCCAGCCCGTACGGGATCTCAGCCGTATCATCGTAGGCCGTCGAGAAGTGTTCCACGGCGGCGCCGTTGCGGACTGTCCACGCGGCACGGCGCAGCAGATCGGCCTCCAGGCAACCGCCGGAAAGCGTGCCTGCCGTTCGTCCATCCGCAAGCGCCACCATGTGCGCTCCCGGACGCCGGTACGACGAGCCGCTGACGCGGATCAGGGTGAACAGCACGCCGCTTGCCGCCGGGGCGTTCCGGCACAGCGCAACTACATCGCGGCGTTCCCTCAAGCTCATGTGCTCAGTTTAGATGCAGCGCGTCCACATGCACGGCTCATCTGCGATCAGGCAAATGACGCGCGCAGCAGGGACGGACGTTCGACATGGAGCTTCAGAATCACTTCGCCGAAGAGCGTATTTGCCCAGGCGAACCACGGCCGCGTGTAGTTGGCAAGATCATCCATCTGGAACGTCTCGTGCATGAAGTGCGTTCCTGCGGTGGTGTTGCGCAGGGTGCGCAGCGCGGTCATGATCTCGGCGTCGTCTGTACTTGTGAGCGCGCGCATCATCACGGCCATAGGCCAGATGTAGCCAAGGCCGACGTGCGGTCCGCCCACGCCCTCGCCCGCTTTGCCCCGGAAGAAGTAGGGGTTGTCCTCGGAAAGCACAAAGGAACGGGTGCGTTGGTATAGCGGGTCGTTCACCGGTGCCGAGCGGAGATACGCCATGCTCAGGAGGGAGGGCGCGTTGGCGTCATCCATCAGGTTAGCGTTGCCGAAGCCGTCGATCTCGTACGCCCAGATTTCGCCGTGGCGGGGATGCGTGACGCGCCCGTGCTGCTGTGCCGCGGCCATCACCTCGGTGGCAAGTGAGCGCGCGTCGTTGTTCAAGCTGGCGTTGCCAACGGCGGTTGCGATCTCCGCCAGCATGTTCAGCGCGGTGACCGCGAAGAGGTTTGCCGGGACAAACAGCGGGTAAGTGCAGGCGTCATCCGACGGGCGAAAGATGGAGTGGAGCATCCCGTTCGGTTTGGTTGGCGCGCCGTAACCGCCCAGCACAACGGAGTCTGTCGGACTTTCCGCCCGTCGTTGGAAGTGGTAGGGACCCCGGCCATGCAGGCGCTGCTGTTCGCGAAAGGTGGCAACGATCAGCCGGGCGGTCTGCTGCCACTCGGCGTCAAAGACGGCTGTGTTGCCGGTTGCTTGCCAGTAACCGTGCGCCAGCCGGATCGGGTAGCAGAGCGAGTCCACCTCCCACTTCCGCTCACCGACGCCTGGCTTGTGGTCCGTGGCGTCGCGAACAGCCCACTCCAGTGGCGGGTCGGTGGGGTTGCGGCGGAAGCTGTTGGCGTACGGGTCCAGCTGGATGGAGGCTGCGTGGCGGTGAATCAGTCCCTCGACCAGTTGCGCAAGCGCCTTGTCCTGCCTCACGAACGGCAGGTAGGGATGCATCTGGGCAGAGGAGTCGCGCAGCCAGAGCGCGTCAATGTCGCCGGTGATGACAAAGGTGTCCGGCTTGCCGTTGCGGGTGCCTGGAAAGACGGTAGTGTCCAGCGTGTTAGGCAGGCAGTTGGCGAAGATGGTGCGCAGTTCAGCGTCCGCCATATCGCGGCTGACGGACGTGATGGCGTCTTCGACGGCAGCGGAACGGAAGAGCCGGTCTCCCGGTGCGGGACGCTCCGTGAGTTCACGCTTGGTGTACTGTGCCAGCAGCTTCGGAGCAGAGGCGTGGAATGCCGCGCCGGCGGAGAGCATGCCCGCGGTCTTTAGGAGTGTGCGTCTGCTGGTCATTATGTTGTTCCCCAAGCAAGCAAGAGGCTAATGCATGATGCGCGTCACCGCGAAGCCGCGAGCGGTGGGGCGACGGGGCGGCGCAGGCGTCCGCTGATGTATGCGGCGGGCGCGGCGGCGAGCAGGGCAACAATCTGAGCGTAGTGATGCTGCCCGGGCGTATGTGTTTCCGCGAACAGAGCGGCCAGCGCGATGAATCCGGCAGATGCTTCGGCAGCCCCCTTCGGTGTTTCCGGCGCGGCGAGCGCGGCCAGGTAGCCACCCAGCGAGCCAAGCAGTGCGGCGATCACGCAGGTGAGTGCGATGAAGCCGGTGGCGGCTCCGTCCCACGGCGTGACGTGATGGGTAAGTTTAAAAAACCACGCCAGATAAAGTGCCAGTGTGACGGCAGATCCAAGAAGCGCGGCAAGAATGGCGCGGGCAGTGCGCATGATGAGTCGTTAGAGTACCGCAGGGCGGAACGCGATGCATGAAAGGCCTTGCGACGGCAGCGGCGGCACGTTCCATCGCGAAGGTGTACCCCGCTACAATGAGTGGTGTGGTGATGATCCTCGGCCAACGTGCCGTCTCCGTTTTCCGGGTGCTCTTAACACTGGTCGCAAGCGCGTCCACCGTCCTGTTGGCGGGATGCCCACAGCAGCAGCCCGTCGCGATCAAACAACCTGCAAATGCTACCGCGCCCAACCTGCCCAAGGCTCTGGCTGGGGACAATGGCTCCACCGCGCAACAGACCTCCGACGCGCGCGTAGCCGCGCTGATTCAGCGCGTGGATAAGAGCTATCGCAGTGGCGTGGAGAACTACCGCAACAACCGCCTGGACGCGGCGCGCATGGACTTCGATTTTGCCGTGGATCAGATGCTGACCAGCGGCATCGACATCAAAAACGACCCGGTGCTGAACGATGAGTTCGAGCGTACCGTCGATGCGGTGAACGCATTGGAGATGGTGGCATTGAAGCAGGGCAATGGCTTCAGCCCCAAGGCAGAAGAATCCCCCATCGATGTTGCCAACGAGCTGACCTTCAAGACCAGCCCGGAACTGACGGCCTCCCTGAAGAGCACCCTGAACACCACGTCGGACCTGCCGCTGGTCATCAACGACGAGGTCGCGGGCTATATTAATGCGTTCGCGAATTCAGCCAAGTTCAAGGCGCACATGGTGAGTTCGTTGCAGCGGGCCAGCAAATACCAGGTTCTGATCCAGAACGTTTTGAAAGAAGAGGGTGTGCCGCAAGACCTGATTTATCTTGCGGTGGCCGAGTCGGGTTTCGAGCTGCAAGTGGTCAACCCCAGCAGCGGCGCGGGCGGCATGTGGCAGTTCATGCCGTTTCAGGGTGCGTACGGCTTGACGCGCAACGGCTATTTCGATGAGCGCTTCGATCCGGAGAAGAGTTCCCGCGCTTACGCCCGTTACATCAAGACTCTGTACAACCAGTTTGGCGACTGGTATCTGGCGATGGCGGGGTACGACTGGGGTCCAGGCAACATTCAGAAAGCTGTGATGCGCACCGGGTATGCGGATTTCTGGGAGCTTTACCGCCGCAATGCCATGCCGCGCGAGACCAAGAACTACGTTCCACAGATCCTTGCCGCCATCATCATGGCGAAAAATCCGGAGAAGTACGGGTTAAACCGCTACACGGCAGACCCTCCGCTGCAGGTGGAGACGGTGCGCGTGGATTACGCGCTGGACCTGCGGCTGGCGGCGGACGTGACAGGGACAACGCTGGCGAATCTGGTGTCGTTGAATCCGGCGCTGCTGCGGCTTAGCACGCCGCGTGACATCTCCTACGACCTGCACCTGCCGGCTGGTACAAAGCAGCAATTTATGGATCGCATTGCGGCCATCCCGGGTGACAAGCGCTCGTCGTGGCGCTTCCATGAGGTGGCCGCGGGCGAAACGCTGACACAGGTGGCGCAGCTCTTTCACGTGAGCGCGCCAGATGTGCTGGCAGCGAATGATCTTCCGGCGGATTCGGCGCTCGAGGAAGGCGACGAACTCGTCATCCCGGTGGCGGGCAGCAGCAACAACGGAGTCCATCCGCTGCAGTACACGCCGCGCCGTGGTGACACCCTGATTACCGTCGCCGACCGCTTCAACGTGACGACGGACGATCTGCGGCAGTGGAATCACTTCCGCTCGGCTACCCTGCCGGTTGGGCACAGGATTTATGTGGCGGAGCCAGTACGTCTGGCCCCTGCGGGACGAGGACGGCGGAGGGCTGCTCGTGGTGCGGCGGCGCGAGGCTCCGCGCGCAAAGGGGCTCACACCTCAACGCGCGCTTCCGGTGCCGGGTCTGCCAAGGCAAAGAGCAGCAGGAAAGCGTCAGCGCCTAAGACCAAGCATCGCCGCTAAGCCTGTTCAGGAGTTGTTCATGGCGGTGATGGCCTGCTCGCGTGCGGCACGCAGTTCCGTCACCGGATCACCCTGGTAGTTGAACTCGAGACCGATGAAGCGGTTGTAGTGAAGCTGTGCCAGCTTTTTGTAGACGTTGGCGTAATTGATTTCCCCGGTCCCGGGACGGTGGCGTCCCGGAACGTCGGCGATGTGCACCAGGCCGACCAGGTCGATGTTGCCGTCCAGCTTCTCGATGAGGTTTCCGGAGCCGCGTTGCTCATGGTAGAAGTCGTACAGCACCTTGACCTTGGAGCTGCCAACTTGCCGGACGATCTCAAACGCTTCCGCAACGCTGGGGACGGCTTCCAGCTTGTATTCCAACAGGTCGATCGGTTCCAGCACAATCTCAATGTTGTCCTTCTCGCAAAGATCAGCCGCGTACTTAAGGGAATCGACGATGGCGGCACGCTGCTGCTCTGGCGTCTGGCCGGGCACTCGCGTAAAAGCCGTGTAGATGAACTGCGGGCAGTTGAGCTGCTTGGCTCCGGGCAGCGCCTTGATGATGTCGTCGTGCAGGGCGGTGCGCTTCGAGTGATCGGCCAATGGATTGCGGCCTGGCACCGCGCTATCCACCGTCAGACTGAGGTCATGCAGCTTGGCCGTGTAGCGTGTCCACTCCTCAGGTGTCCACTTTTCATATTCATTTCCGACTTCGACGCTGTCGCAGCCTGCATCCGCCGCCACCTGCAGACGCTGCTCAAAGGTCATCGTCTTGGGCAGCGTCCATAGCATCAGCGTGAACTTGTGGCCGCCGTTGTCGCGTGGTGCCGCAGCGTGTGCGGTGGCAAAGGGAAGCATGGACGCGGCGGCGGTGCCGAGGGAAAGCTTGTGAAAGTCGCGACGGTTCATGGCGCTCCTGCGGTGATGAGGAAGTATAGAAGAGAAACGCGTCAAATGGCCTGCATAGCGGTGAGCGCTTGCAGCCGGGCCGCCTTCAGCTCGGCTACAGGGTCTCCCTGCGGCACGAACTCCATGGTGATGAAGCGGGTATAGCGGAGCGCCGCGAGTGCGCGATAGATGTTGGAGTACTCGATTTCGCCGGTCCCGGGGTGATGGCGTCCGGGTACGTCCGCGATGTGAACCAGGCCGACCAGATCGATATTCTTCTGCAGCTTTTCAAGCATGTTTCCGCCGCCACGCTGCTCATGGTAGAAGTCGTACAGCACCTTGACCTGCGGATTGGCAACCATCCGAACGATGTCAAAGGCGTCTGCGACGGAGTTGACTGCCTCCCGCTTATCCTCGATCAGGTCAATCGGTTCCAGCAGCAGTTCCATGCCGGAACCCTCGCAGGCCGCGGCTGCCGCCTTCAGGCCGTCTGCGACGTTCGCCTTCATCTGCTCCGGCGACTGTCCCTCAACGCGGTTTCCTGCCTTGAACCCAAACTGCCTGCAGCCAAGCTCCTGTGCAATGGGCAGCGCGGCTTGAACCTGTTGCACAACGGTATCGCGATTAGCAGCATCGGTGAGCGATGGTCCGCCGGGAAACATGAGGTCGACGACAAGATTGAGCGCGTTCTTCTTCTCAACAACGCGTTTGCGTTGCTCCGGGCTCCAACCCTTCCATTCTGTGACCAGTTCGCCGCCGCTATATCCCGCAGCTGCTACCAGATCGAGCCGCTGCTCCATGGTGAGTGACTTTCCCAGCGACCACAGCATCACCGAGAAACGTGGCGTTCCCGCAGTTCCAGCAGCCTGTGCGTGCACGACAGGACGCGATATCGCCGCCCCAAAGGTTGCCCCTATCAACACTGGGCCGAACTCGCGACGCATCATGATTTCTCCTTCGCCATGGCGAGCAAGTATAAAGGAGTGCGCACAGAGCGCGCGTGCGGCCCGGTTCCGAGCCGCCACCTGGGAGTGGATGCGTGAAGAAGAAGCTGATGATACCGGTTTTGCTGGCGGGTGCCCTCGCGATGACAGCGTTGGTGGCGCAGTTCCCCCGGCCGGTAGTGGATCCTGCCTCCGCCCAGCGCGGTGCCGCACTCTACGGTAAAGATTGCGCACAGTGCCATGGCGAGGATGCGCGCGGCACGCCAACGGCACCGGATATGCTGCGGTCAGAGGCCATCCTGCACGACCGGCGCGAATCGCTGCACGGCAAGGAGCTTGGGCCGCTGCTGAAAACGCTGCCGGGACATAGCTACAACTACACGGACGCGCAGTTAAATGATCTTTCGCAGTTCTTCGCCGATCGCGTGGGCAAGATTCTGCGGAGCGGCTATAACGACCAGCCCACGAATCTATTAAGCGGCGATGCAAAGGCCGGTGAAGCGTACTTCAACGGCGCAGGCACCTGCAGCCAATGCCATTCCGTCACGGGCAACCTGAAAGGCGTGGCGACCCGGTACAGCGCGGCGGCGTTGCAGCAGAAGTTCCTGTTTCCTGGCAGTGGCTTTGGCGTCAAGCAAAAGCCGCAGGTGACCATTGTTCTCCCGAACGGGCAGAGCTACTCCGGTGACGTTGTGCGCATGGATGATTTCAACGTGACATTGCGTGGTAAAGACGGCGTCTCGCACACTGTTTCACGAACAGCGGGAAGCAAGGTCACGGTGGTAGACCCGTTCGCGGCGCACGATGCCCTCTTGAGCAAGTACACGGATGCCGACATCCACAACCTGACCGCGTACCTGGAGACACTGAAGTGAACCGGCTCCTCATTCTCGCTCTTCTCGCCGTCTTGTCTCCTGCGTTGCTGGCGCAGAGCCCGGTCAACAAAAACAATCCGCACGACACGACCAAGCGCGATCCGTCTGACCTGACATTGCCCGCCAAGCAGACTGCGCCGGACGCGTCGCACACGCCAAGCCTCGCTTCCGGCGAGTGGCCGACGTACAACGGTGACCTCACCGGCCGCCGGTACAGTCCGCTGACCAAGATCAACGCAAATACTGTCGGCCGCCTGCAACTAGCGTGGACCTACCGCGTCGTCACGACGACGGGTGGTGGCAAGCGAATTTCCGCGACGCCGCTCGTAGTGGATGGCGTCATGTACTTTACCGTTCCGAGCCACGTGTGGGCGGTCGATGCACGGACCGGGGTCAAGCTGTGGCAGTTCGACTGGACAAGCAAGGGCGGCGAAACCATCGGGAATCGCGGTGCGGCAATTCGCGGAAACACGCTGTATTTCGAGACGGAGGACTGCTACCTGGTGGCACTCGACATTTCGAATGGCCAGGAGAGATGGCGCAGCGAGATTGGCGACCGCGACCACTTCAACTTCGGCAGCGTGCCTCCTACACTCGTAAAGAACCACGTGCTGGTCGGCATCTCCGGTGATGACTTCGACATGCCGGGCTACGTCGAGGCGCATGACCCAGACACCGGCAAGCTGCAATGGCGCTGGTACACCCATCCCGAGCCAGGTACTCCAGAAGCCAAGACCTGGCCCAACGACGAAGCCATGACGCATGGCGGCGGTACCACGTGGGTCGCCGGAACGTACGATCCGGACCTGAACCTGTACTACTTCGGCACCGGCAACGCCCAGCCCGTCATCAACGGCAGCGCGCGGCCCGGAGCAAACCTGTTTACCGGCACCATCTGCGCGCTGAACCCGGATACCGGGAAGCTGGTCTGGTACTTCCAACCCAACCCGCATGACACGCACGACTGGGACGCGGTGCAGACGCCCATCCTGATCGACGGCGTCCTGAACGGCCAGAAGCGCAAGCTGCTGGCGCAGGCCAGCCGCAACGGATGGTATTTCCTCATCGACCGGACGAATGGCAAGGCGCTGGTCAGCACACCGTTCGCGAATCAGAACTGGACGCTCGGGCTGGACGACAAGGGTTCACCCATTCCGGACCCGGCGAAGTTCGCCAAGACAAACGGGACACTGGTGTCGCCCAACCAGGGCGGCGCTTCCAATTGGTGGCCTCCCTCCTTTGATCCCGTGAGCGGCCTGTTCTACGTGCAGGCCTCGGACGCCTATAGCATGTATTACATCTTCGACAACAACAAGAAGCCGGAAGGCTGGGCGGGCAACGACCGCGGGGGCTACGCAAAGTTCGCGCTGCGCGCGTTGGACTACCGTACCGGCAAGTTGAAATGGGAGCACGAGTGGCCAACCGGAACCGCGCGTTCGGGCATTCTGACGACGGCCTCCGGCGTGCTCTTCACGGGTGATACAGTGTCCAGCCTCGTCGCCTTCGACGCCGCCAAGGGGAACATCCTGTGGCACGCAGGACTTGGCACGCCCGTGTCGAATGGCCCCATTACATACGAACTGGATGGCCGGCAGTACATTGCCGTCGCGGCGCAGGACACAATGTACGCCTTTGTGTTGCCCTAGGACGTGTGTGCAATGAAGCTTGGCATTATCAATAGCTGCTTCGACCAGGTGGGCATAGAAACGGCCACGGGCCTGGAGCACATTGCCCGGATTGGCTTCGACTGCGTGGACATCTTCACGGAAGCGATGACGATCACGCCGCAGGAAAAGCGCACGATTGCGGACACGTGTGCGCGGCTGAGACTTCCCATTGTTTCACTGCCGGTCGTTGCGTTCGGGTTGATTGACTTCAACAGGCCTGTGCGGGCCTTCCATGTGGAACGGGTAAAGCGTTTTATCGACCTTGCAGCGGAGTTCGGCGCACGCAATATCCTGCTGGTGCTGGGCGAGTACATCTGGCAGCGCGAAATCATCTCGCCCGCAGATCAGT
>CAXUBG010000048.1:9094-14729 GCA_964249285.1 uncultured Terriglobus sp.
AGCCGTTCCGCATGGCCCTGCTGAACAACGTGGGCGAGATGGCCCGCTTCCTGGCGGACTGCGCCCATCCACACGTGAAAGCCAACATCGACATCAGCCACCTGGTGCTCTCGGATTGCGGGCCGGAGACCTTGGCTGCGCTTGCGGGCAGCGCCATCCACGTGCACATCAGCGACTGCGACGGCAAGGTGCATGGTGATCTGCCGCCAGGACGCGGCGTCGTAAAGTTCTCCCCATACCTCCAGGCCATCAAGGAACTAGCGATTGACGGTCCGGTGTCGCTCGAGCTGGAGTACTCACCCGATCCGGAAAAAATCGTACAGTGGGTCGAAGAGGCCTACAATGCCACGGCCCGCCTGATGGAATTTGCCGGCCTGCGTGGGAGGTGAGGCTTAATCATCGGCAAGACAGGCCGGATGAATACAGGAGGAGCGCAATCAGACGCTGGTCCAGACTAAATTTTCCCATATTGACAACTTTCACAAATAATTTGCGTCACAGGTGGTGTACATTTGAGAAATCTTGTTCCCAGGAGCACTTCATGACGACACCCAAGAAAACATGGACCAAGCCCTCCCTCACCACCGTCTCTCTCGCAAGCGCTGAGTTCGGCCAAAGCAACGTTATCCTTGACTTTTCCATCAACGGTCAGCATCTGTTCGTCTCCTAACCCGTATCGACTCAAACGGGTTTCGCCTAATGGGATCTGCGGAATGCGCAAAACAGTTCCAATTGGCTCTGACTGAAGAAGAAATTTTGTTGGGACGCAGCAAGCGAATTGACTTGCCTCGGAGTGACATACTTCGGTGCTGCACCCAGTCCTTAATGTCACATGTCGGCATAAGAAGTCCGCTTAGGACCGCCGAATTGGTTGGAGTATGGGTTCTGTTTAGCGAACCCATACCACTACTCCGGAGTTCCTTTGTCGATCGCCGGATTTCTAGGTGAGGAGGCGAATCTCCCCGATTTGCACTCCAGTCTTTCGCGCTTGGCGTACGTTGATTCCCCCATGCCCTGCACAAAGCAGGCGGGGCTGAGCGCTTTTGGCGCTGTCAACGGCGCTCATCTGGCTGCCGGAGGTGATGTCGCGGTCGCATTCGACGGCGTCCTGTTCGGTCGGAACATAATCTATCGTGTTCTCGCAGAAAGCCTTCCGCCCAAACCGTCCCAAGGCGACTCGCTCTGTCTGCATACCGGTGCGGATCTAGTGCTTGCCGCGTATCTGCGCTGGGGTCCGGAGTTCGTCCTGCAACTGGACGGGGAGTTTGCATTTGCCGTCTGGGATAAAGGGGCGGGCCAGTTGCTGCTTGGTACGGACGTAACAGGAGGGCGGCCACTGTTCTACGGACGAAGCGGCGCATCCTTCTGTTTTGCCAGTGAACCGCGCGGACTGCTCGGGTGGCGTGGTATAGATTCCAGGATCGATGAAGAGGTCGTTGCTCGCTTGCTGGCCATTATTCCCGAGCGAGGGCGGACTTTTTTTCGCGGCATACGCCAACTCCCCGCCGGTCACCTGCTGCGTGTTAGTTCCAGTACCCCCGAGCACGTAACCCCGCTCTGGTTTCCAGCAAATGGGCCGGAACTCCGGCTGAAGAACACGCACGAGTACGCAGAGGCAATCCGTTCTGCTCTAGCAACGGCAGTTGAACGGCGCCTTCCCGCAACCGGTTTGGTAGGCAGTCATCTTAGTTCCGGATATGACAGCTCCGGGGTAGCAGCGTTGGTGGCGCAGGCGTTGCTGCGGCAAAACCGCCCGTTGCTGGCGTACACCGCAGTTCCGGTACATACAGTGGATGCGACGGAGATCAGCCGGAACCGCTTCAGCAATGAGTGGCCGCTCGCGGCCAAAGCGGCCGCCATGTACCCCAACGTTGAGCACATCGCCATACCCACCAACTCTGGCAATTGGTGGGAACCCATCGACCTGTTTACGGATGTCTTTGCCACGCCGCACGGATTCCTGCGCAACATACGGTGGTACTACGGTCTGAGCCGCCACGCGCAGCAACGGGGTGTCAGGACGATGTTTACGGGTGCCGCCGGCAACATGACAACAAGTTATGACGGCGGCATGAGCCTATTTCACTTCCGCAAAACGGGCCGGTACCGCGACTTACTCCGGTCGGTGCGGCACCGTCACCGGGGCGGAGAGACGTGGAAGACGCTTGCGCGCGGAACGCTGCTGCCATCCGCGCGCTGGATGAACCGTATCCAACGGATCACAGGGCGGAAAATGCCAAGTCTCTTCGATACCAGCTTAATGCGCGCGGACTTCTATAGTGCGGCGCGCCGGGGAGGCGGGAGCGCATCTCCCATAGGGCAGATGATTGATGGCGATCGATCAAACGGGCGCACATGGCGCGCGTCCATTCTGGCGCGAGGGGATCCCGGCATGGCGGCGGCGGGCGAGATGCGAGCATTCGGCCTGCAACGGGCTGATCCCACTGCGGACCGGCGCGTCGTGGAGCTCTGCTTTTCGATTCCGGATGCTGCGTTTCGTCCCGGCGACCGGCCTCGAGATCTCTACCGTGAGGCGATGCGGAACGACCTGCCGGCTGAATTGCTGCAGGAGCGCCGCCGCGGCCTGCAGGGCAGCGATGTGCTGGAATTGTTTGCCGAATCGATTGATGAATTCCGGGGTGAGATGGAGCGCATGGAGACTTCACCCATGGTGAACCGGGTGCTGGACCTGCCGCGGATGCGGGTCATGCTTGACAGCTTTTCGCCTGCGATGCTCACGGCTCACCGCGGCGCGCCCGACCGGATGTATGACTACACATTTGGTGGTGCTATCCTGCTGGGCCGCTTTCTCCGGCGGTACGAGGAACACCTGCGCGGAGCAGCGTAGCAGCAACTTCTAGCTTCCTTTTCGTTTCCGGCGCACCAATGCGATGCCACCCATGCCCGCACAGGAACATGCGAGCAGCACGGCGGCCACAAGCACTGTAAGCACCAACAGGGCAGGAAGAAGGTGCGTGAAGACGGCCGTTAGCAGCGATGCAAAGGCGAGCGCGATGGCGTGGATCAGAAACGTGACGATCCGGAAGATTGCCATTGCCTCGGTTCCTCCCTGCTCCCTGCAAGTCTCGCATGATCGTGGCGGTAGTTGCAGGGCAAGTGCCTTACAGTAGAACAGCCGGGAGTAGGTCGCAGGGGCCGCAGTTGCTAGTCGCGAATAGGGGCGCGGTGGCCGATGTCACGGCGATACTGCATCCCGCGAAACGTGATCTTGCCGAGCGCCGCGTAGGCTTGATCCAGCGCGTCGCTCAAGGTGTCCGCGACAGCGGAGATGGCCAGCACGCGGCCCCCTGCCGTTACGACCGTGCCTTCGCTGTTCCGGGCGGTTCCTGCGTGGAAGACTTTCACCGCTTCCGGACATGGGGCATCAAGTCCGTGAATTGGAATCCCACGTTCCGCGCCTGCGGGATACCCCGCCGACGCTGCAATCACACACGCGCTCGCGCCCGGCCGCATCTGGATTTCCAGCGCATCTGCCGTGCCATCAATCGACGCGTCAATCAAGTCCACGAGGTCCGTGTCCATGCGCATCAGGATGGCCTCGGTTTCAGGGTCGCCCCAGCGCGTGTTGAACTCCAGCACTTTTGGGCCGTCCTCTGTCAGCATCATCCCGCAGAACAGGATGCCCTTGAACGGAGCTCCTTCCGCACGCATGCCGTCCACGGTTGGCTGCGCGACATGCTCCAGCAACCAGCGGCGCAGTTCATCCGGCAGCAAGGCATCGGTCGAGTACGCTCCCATGCCGCCGGTGTTGGGTCCGGTGTCTCCCTCGCCCAGCCGCTTATGGTCCTGCGCGGCAGCGATGGCGACCGCTTGCTTCCCATCGCACACGGCAAAGAAAGACAGCTCCTCACCGGTGAGGAACTCCTCCAGTACAAGGGAATTGCTGACCGGCAGGAGGCTGTGCGCAGCGGTGCGCGCCTCGCCATGCGTCGCGGCAATGACGACGCCCTTGCCTGCCGCGAGACCATCTGCCTTCACGACCAACGGTAACGTGAAGCCGGGCAGCGCGGCATCTACTTCTTCCATGTTGCTGACCACAACGTAGCGCGCGGTCGGAATGCCATGGCGATGAAGAAAGTCTTTCGTGAATGCTTTCGAACTCTCCAGCCGTGCCGCGGCCTGGCTTGGTCCGAAGGCGCGAATGCCACGCGCGGTGAGTGCGTCCACGATGCCAGCAGCGAGCGGAACCTCGGGGCCAACGACCACTACGTCCGGTGCCGTCTTGTCGACCACGCGGAGCATGTCGGACACGTCGTCTTGTTGCACGGGAAGGCAGGTGGCCAGTGCCGCAATGCCAGCGTTACCTGGCGCGCAGACCAAGCCTGTGACACGTGAAGAGCGCAGCAAGGCCCAGCATAAGGCGTGCTCGCGACCGCCTGCGCCGAACACCAGGACCGTCATGACCGTACGCCTGACTTTGCCAGCGATGAACGATGCTTACCGCGGCGGTATACGCCGCGCCCTTGCCGTGTGGACAACACCCCTTGAGGCTAGCACCGCGCGGACGTGCGCCGCACACCTATACTTACGTCAATGCAGACAGCGGAGGCGGTGGGCAGCGAAGAGAGACCGAAGCTGTCACCGCGCGATTTTTTTCGGTTCGCGGGACCGGCCTTTGTTGCCTCCGTGGCCTACATCGACCCTGGTAACTTCGCCAGCAACATTGCAGGTGGTTCGCAGTTCGGCTATACCCTGCTGTGGGTGCTGCTGTGGTCGAACGCCATGGCCATTCTGGTGCAGTACCTGTCCGCCAAGCTGGGCATTGCCACGGGCAAGAGCCTGCCGCAGAACTGCCGGGACCACTTCTCCAGGCCGGTAGTCTGGCTGCTGTGGGTGGGCGCGGAGGTCAGCGCGATCGCGACCGATCTCGCGGAGTTTCTCGGCGCGTCAGTTGGCCTCTATCTGCTGGTTGGGCCGGGGCTGCTCGCGCATGGTATCAGCCGAACTGCCGTGATGCTGGTGGCCGCTCTGGGCACCACAGTGTTTGTCTTTCTGCTGCTGGCGCTCAACCAGCGTGGATTTCGCGGCTTTGAGCGCATCATCATCGTCATGGTCGGGATCATCGGCGGGTGCTACGCGGTCGAGGTCTTCCTTGCGCACCCTGATTGGCCCAGCGCTTTGCATTCGGTGCTGGTTCCAACGCTCTCCCGTCAGTCGCTGTACATCGTTGTGACGATGCTGGGCGCAACGGTCATGCCCCACGTCATCTATCTGCACTCCGCATTGACCCTGCCACGCGCGGACCTTGCGAACACTGCTTCGAGGCGGCTGCACCTCCGGTATGAACGCATCGACATCATGGCCGCGATGAATGGTGCCTGGTTGATCAACTCCGCCATGCTCATCATGGCGGCCGCATCCATGCGCGGTGCCAGCGCGGATACCATGAGCAAGTTTGAAGGAGCGCATCAGACGTTGGGACCCCTGCTGGGACCGGTGGCACAGGCTGCATTCGCGGTCGCTCTGCTGTGCTCCGGGCTTTCGTCGTCCACGGTCGGCGTACTCGCTGGTCAAGTGGTTATTGAAGGATTTCTGGCGGTGAAGTTCCCTATCTATTTGCGCCGGCTCATCACAATCATTCCAGCTGTCGTGGTCATCGCGGCCGGCCTGGATG
>CAXUBG010000048.1:14739-17450 GCA_964249285.1 uncultured Terriglobus sp.
AAGTTAAAGTGATGCTGTTGTCGCAGGCCGTGCTCTCGTTCGGCATCCCGTTTGCGCTCGTTCCGCTGCTGATCCTGACGGGGCGCGACCGTGTCATGCAAGGATTTCGCAATCTTAAACCAACGGCCATTGCTGGATGGGTAGTAACCGCTCTCATTCTTGCCTTGAACGGCGCTCTTCTCTGGAAGATTCTTACCGGCCACGGCAACTGAAAATGCCACAGAGAGAACGGGCCTTGCACACTCGCCCGGCCCGTTCCGCTTGTCATCGCACTAGTGGTGCGGTGCGCTCTGTGCCGGGTGTGACTCGACGTGTGGTGCTGCCGGTGCCGGTGCCGCGCGGGGTGCGTCAAAGTGCTGCGATTGCGGGGCAACCGGCCGTGGTGTTTCTACGCGCGGCGCAACCGGCGCGGGACGCTGCTGAACGGATTGCTGCTGAATCAGCTGCTGCCGCTGCTGAACGGCCTGCTGTTCACGCGCGGCATTTGCTTGCTGCTGCGCATTGATCTGCCCTTGGCGTTGTGCATCGATCTGCTGGCGTTGTTGTTGCGCCCGCTGCTGCTGATCCTGTGCCTGTTGACGCTGGACGTCCACTTGCTGGCGCTGCACATCCAGCGCCTGACGTCGCGCACTGTCCTGCTGCTGATGTTGTGCATCCAGTTGCTGCCGCTGCTGCTGCGCGCGCTGCTGATCCTGCAACTGCTGCTGGGTGTTCGTCTGCTGATCGCGCTGAACAGTGTTCTGCTGCCGTTGTAGCTCCAGTTGTTGATGTTGCAGGTTGCTCTGAGCTGCCTGTTCCCGCTGCTGTTCGACCAGCCGCTGCTGATCGAATTGCTGGCGCTGCTGATTCGGCTGCCCTTGTGTCTGCGCCTCGCGCTGCTGATTAAACTGCTGCCGTTGTTGCTCGCTCTGCGGGGTTCCCTGCTGGACCTGCTGCGTTCGCTGTTGCTCGAAGGCCTGCCGCTGTTCCGGCGAGCTGCTTGCAATGCCATTTCGGAAGCCGCCCGGCTGATTCGTGTTCAGCCCCTGTCCCGGTTGCGGGCGGTTCTGCGGAATGGCAACGTTTCTGTCTGCCTGGAGTGCGTGCGCAGCAAACAGCATCTGTGGACGCCCGTTATTAACGTTAAAAAACTGCTGGCGATTGCTGGCTGCGGCTTGGCGGTGCTCGACTTGCGCCTGCATGGGCGCAACGCGCTGCTCACGCAGGGCGGCAAACTCCTGTGGCGCGGGCGGGCGGTGCAGCCCTCCCGGTCCACCGTAGTAGCTGGTACGTGAGTTGTTGATGTACGTGTTGTTCACCACAGTCACGTTGCGCTGGTACACGTAGTTATTTACCACGCGTGTGTCGACGCGATTCACCGCGCGGTTGTAATAGAAGTTCCGGTCGCGCCAGTAGCCACCCTGGTACCCATAGCCCACAAAGCCGAAACCGTAATTGATGCCACCGTAATATCCGACGTGCTCTCCCCAGTAGCCGTGATGCCACCGGTAGCCATGGCCGTAGTAGCCCCACCAGCCGGGTGTCCACAGCGCTCCGGCATACGGCGCGCCAACCCAGACGCCCGGGACATAGTAGTAGCCGCTGGAAGCGTAATCCCAATAGCCCGGCGTCCATAGATAATTTGGACCGGGTGCCTCGGGCTGCTCGTAATCCGCTGGCAGCGGAGGCGGAGCTTGCGCCGCCTGCGGAACGCTGGGATCCAGCAGGTCAGCATACCCGTCGTATTCCTGCGATGTCATTTGCTGGCCGTCGGCCGATGGCTGCTGACCAGCCTGCACCTGCTGCTGGTCGTATTGCGGCTGCTGCGTGTTGTAACGGTAGGCTTCATTCTGCTGGCTGTTTCCCCCGCCGTAGTTTGTCCCCTGCTGTTGCGGTGCAGGATAGCCGGTCTGCTGTGCTACCTGCGTGTAACGCTGCGGAGGCGCTGCGTACCGCACCGTGCCCTGGGAAGCGGCCGGATAGGGTGCAGCACCATATTGCTGAGCCGCACCCGCGCTGACTGGCAGGAGGTTCACGTTAGCAGGATCATTCGCCGCAGCGATGCCGTCGACAACAGGCGCGGGTTGCGCCACCTGATTACCGTTACAGCCCGTCACTAAGGGTGCAAACCCGGTCAACACCATGGCTGACACGCATACGATACGATTTCTCATGAAAACCTCAACACTCGTCTGATGCGTGGTGGCCCCGGTCCCGTTCACCGGCCTGCACCATCCCGCGACAGACGCTGGAGATATAGACCCACTTGAGAGCCAAGGTTGCGGCATTGCGGGAGAGCGTACCAAAGACCGTTGCATCGCGTTACCATAGGACGCATGAGCCGCTGCCGGGTCCGGTTGAAGCGCTTTCGCCATGGCAGGCATGATCGCGGCCGCTAACGCTGTCTGACTACGTCCCTCTTTGCTACTCTTTTGAGCGACCAGCCGCTGGCATCTTTCGCGGCAGAGACTGCGCGTCCTTAAACGCGCTGAGGACTGACCTTCGATGAGCACGACACCCTTGACTGCATTAGCGGCGGCTACCAGCAACAGCTTCGACGCTCGCGCAACGCTTACCTCCAGCGGCAAAACGCTCACTCTTTACCGGCTTGACGCGATTGCAAGCCGCGGCATCGAGCTCGCACGCCTGCCTTTCTCCCTGCGCGTGCTGCTGGAAAATCTGCTGCGGCGCGAAGACGGCGTGACCGTAACGGCGGATGACGTCGAGTTCCT
>CAXUBG010000049.1:0-17347 GCA_964249285.1 uncultured Terriglobus sp.
CACGAAGGGTTTCCGGCCGCGACTGGACGCGCGTTGTGGCTAGAGGGGTCGCAACTCGACGACGGTTCGTTATCCGCCTGGACAACTCTATGGACACTCTCCTGAATCGTGCGCACCGAAGCGGTTCAGCGAGGCGGGACCGGTACGAGGGCGTACCATTTGGTTGTGAGTCTGCCACGTATCCTGATCCCGATTCCCACGAGCTTTGACGAGGTCTATAACGCGAAGAGCTGGCCGGAGTATGCTGCCGCCGTAAGCGGAGCCGGCGGCGCTCCTGTGCAGTTGGCCCTTACCCACTCCCCTGGCGAGTTGCAGGCGCTGGTTGAAGGTTCTGCTGGTGTGCTGCTGCCGGGAAGCGGGGCGGACGTGGATCCCGCACGCTACGGGCACGATCGTGATCCGGCATCGGCGCCCTCTGACACATTGCGTGAAGTGACAGACCGGGCGATTCTGGAGAGTGCCGCACGTACACATAAACCGCTACTCGGGATTTGTCTTGGCTTGCAATCGTTGAATGTGTACTACGGTGGAACTCTCATCCAGGATTTGGATCCGGTGCCGGTTAATCATCGTGCGGGCCGGTCCGTAGCGGTTGCTCACGCGGCAGTGATTGACGACAGCAGCCGGCTCGGCTTCCTGCTGGGAGCTGCGAATGGCACGGGTGCGCAGTCTGGGCGTATTCCCGTGAATTCGAGCCATCATCAGGCAGTTGGCACGCCCGGAGACACACTGCGGGTCGTTGCACGGTGTCCGGAGGACGGTGTTATCGAGGCCCTGGAGGGTGTCGACCCGGCGCACTGGCTGGTAGGCGTGCAATGGCATCCAGAGCGTACGTTCCACTCGAGCGGAACTTCCGCAGCGTTGTTTGCTGCGTTTCTGAACGCCTCTTCGTCTGCATGGCCGTCCTGACGGAAGAACGCATCGGGGAATTGCTCGCACCATTTCTTCCGCCAGAGGTTGGAAATTCGGTGCTGTTAAGCGGGTTAAGTCACTATCTCGATCTCCTGATGCACTGGAATGCGAGGACGAACCTAACGGCGGTTCGCGATCCCGAGATGCTCGTGCAGCGGCATATGGGCGAAAGCCTATTCGCAGCACAGAGTCTGCCAGCAGAGGGTTCCCTGCTGGATTTCGGTTCCGGCGCGGGCTTTCCGGGTGTACCGATGCAGTTGATGCACCGGTCCATGGTGGTGACTCTGGCCGAATCCCAAGGCAAGAAGGCTAGCTTTCTGCGTGAAGCGGTGCGAGAGCTGGGCCTGAGATCCGAGGTCTGGCCGAAGCGTGTGGAAGAGTTGCCTGCTGGACGGAGCTTTGATGTAGTTACGCTGCGCGCCGTGGACCGCAGCAAGGGGGTGCTTCCGGTTGCGGAGGCGCGCGTCACGGCTGGCGGCCGGATGATGCGGTTCTTGCCTGCGGAGGCTGAGTTCCGGCGGCCTTGCTGGCGTGTGTTGAGCGAGAGCAGACTGCCTGTGTTCGGAGGGCGAGTGGTGCAGTTTGAGCGTGTTTCAGCTACGGACGGCGAAGGCGCGGGTCTGAGCTGAGGGTTGCTGGCGCAACCGGCTCCGGTATACGTTCCACGTGGAACGTCTGATAATGTGCTTTAACACGGAAGATGTGATCGAGCCCACGAATGTGACAACGTTCCACGTGGAACACCGTTCAATTGGTGACGTACTCGGCGCGAGAGCAGCTAAGCCGAGCGGAAGCGGTGCCTGGAAGACTGTTCCACGTGGAATACTTCCGCCTGATTCGTAAGCTGCTCGCTGCCAACGTTCCACGTGGAACACTTTCCGCCTGATTCGAAAGCTGCTCGCTGTCAACGTTCCACGTGGAACACTTTCAGGCGAGTCATCTGCTACTCTTTCCCAGGTGACATGGGCAAGGTAATCGCGGTCGTGAATCAGAAAGGCGGCGTTGGTAAGACGACAACGGCCATCAATCTCTCGGCCGCCCTCGCGCTTCTCGGGCACGATGTGCTCCTGATCGACAGCGACCCGCAGAGCAACACGACCAGCGGGCTGGGATTTCGCCGCGATCCCGAACGGCTTTCCATCTATGACGTGCTTCTACAGGAGGCGCAAATCGCTGACGTGCAGCACCGTACATCGGTTGAACGGCTGCACCTTGTGCCCAGCAGCAAAGATCTGATTGGAGCGAACTTTGATTTGGCGGCAAAGCCACGCCGGGAACACCGCTTGCAGGAGGCGTTGCGGCCTGCCCGAAAGCACCACGACTTCATTCTGATAGACTGCCCACCCGCTCTTGACTTGCTCACACTCAATGCACTGGTAGCAGCCGACTCGCTGCTGGTGCCCTTGCAGGCGGAATACTTTGCACTTGAGGGTATCTCCGAACTGGCCGGTACCCTGGACCGTGTTGCGGCGGCATTCCAGCCTGAGCTCGCGCTGGAAGGTGTAGTGCTCACCATGTATGATCCGCGCATGTCGCTGTCGCAACAGGTGGCGGAGAACATTCGCGAGTTCTTCGGAGATAAGGTGTATACGACAACTGTGCCGCGAAACGTGCGGGTGGCAGAGGCGCCTAGCCATGGGCAGCCCGTCCTGCTGTATGACCCAAAATCTCGGGGGGCGGAAGCATACCGGGACCTTGCGGCTGAACTGCTGCGACGGAACGGCATTGGTGCAACCGTCCCAACCACAGCTGTTCCGAGCGGTTCCGAGGAGAAATCCGGTGTCTGAAACCACGCCTGTAGAACCGAAGCGTCGCGCCCTGGGGCGCGGTTTAGAAGCTCTACTGCCCGCTCGTCCCGCTGCGGCAGAGCAAAAGACAGAATCTCGCCCAAGTCTTACAGGGACTCCATTAGAGATCCCCGTCGACAGCATTGAGCGCAATCCGTTCCAGACGCGAACTCAGTTCGACGACACCGCACTAGACGAACTTGCAACATCAATCTCATTCTCAGGAGTGATTCAGCCCGTTGTGGTTCGTGCCCTCGGCGGCGGGCGGTATCAACTGATCGCAGGCGAGCGGCGGTGGCTTGCATCGAAGCGCGCCGGCAAGCTGACCATTCCTTCCATTGTGCGCGAAGTGTCTGACGAGCAGACGATGGAAATGACCATCGTCGAAAATTTGCAGCGCGCGGATTTAAACCCCATGGAGCAGGCGCGCGCTTTCGAACGTTTGGGACGGGATTTTCGGCTGACGCAGGACCAGATGGCGCAGCGCACCGGAAAGGAACGTGCCACCGTATCGAATTTCCTGCGTCTGCTCCGGCTGCCGGAGCAGGTGCAAGGGAAGTTGGAGAATAGCGAGCTTTCCTTTGGGCACGCGCGCGCGTTGCTGGCGCTGGAGTCGCAGCAACAGATGCTGGGTGCGGCGGAGAACATCATTGCGCTCGCGATGTCGGTGCGGCAGGCCGAGACGTATGTGAAGAAGCTGCTATCGCCGGAGCGCAAGATAGGCGTGCCGAAGAAGACGGCGGTGGAGGAGATCGATCCCAACGTTAAGGAAGCGCAGGAGCAACTGCAACGCACGCTTGGACTGAAGGTGCGCATCGAGGACACGCGGGGCAAAGGGCGTGTGGTGATCGAGTACGGCAGCCTGGAGGATTTCGATGCACTGCTGGAGGCGCTATCCAGATGACCTTCTCTTCCAACTCGATTCCTAATTTATTAGGACTTGCATGTTACCTAAGTTTTTAGGAGACAAGTTAGCGTGATGCAAGCGAGCGCGTTTGAGTACCGGCACCGCTATGCTCTGCATGGCCTGGTGTACTTCCTGTGCCTGGCGGCTCCCTGGTCCCCACTGTTGCCCATCCCGTTCCGCGCGTCGCTGTGGAGCTTTGTGCAGAACGGCAGTGGCTGGTTTTTGTTGAGCAGTGCCTTGACCAGACCGCTGTATCAGCACTTTGCCCTGGTGTGGGACGCGGTGCTTGGAGCGATGATTCTGCTTGCGGTGGCGGGCGCGGCACTGCGGGTATGGGGCGCGGCGTATCTGGGTGCCAGCACGGTGCAACGCGGCGGCATGGTGAGCGACGAACTGGTGGCGGATGGGCCATTCCGGTGGGTCCGCAATCCGCTGTACCTGGGCACGATCTTGCATACGATTGCTTTCGCGTTTGTCATGCGGCCGGAAGCGGGCGTGCTGTGCGTCGCTCTCATTACGCTCATGCAGTTCCGGCAGATCGGCCGGGAAGAGCCATATCTGGAAGAGCGGCTTGGCGGACCGTACCGGGCGTACCTTGTGCGTGTCCCGCGGCTTACCCCGCCGTTTACGCCGCGTCTCCCACCCGGAACATCTCGTCCACGCTGGAAACAGGGCGTGCTGAGCGAAATCTACATGCTGGGCTTTGCTTTGACGCTGCTGCTGGTGGGGTGGTCGCGCGGGTTTGGCTGGGAGGCCTCTGTGGTGCGGGTGATGCAGGGTGTGATTATCTCTTTAGGGCTTTCTGTCGCGGCGCGCGCGTTCATCCCCAAGGCGACGTTTTGACCAGCTGGGAGATGCCGACATCCTGGGGAATGCTTACGCTTCTTTGAGGGGGAGCGTGCCCAGTGGAATGCAGATTCCTACGCTTCGCTACGGGACGACAAGCGATGTATCGCTGCGGGATGACAGGTGCCATACCGGGTGCCGGATGAAATCTGTAGAGGATTGATGAGAGCGGTTAACAGCCGCCGCATAAGTTCATTCATGCAGCGGCTGCGGAACGGTTCGTTTTCTAACTACTTTTTGACGGCTGCTGCCTTGACAGGTGCGATAGCGTCTTTAGCGGCCTTCGCAATGCGGAACTTAACGACCGTTTTGGCTTTGATCTTGATCGATTCGCCCGTTTGGGGATTACGTCCGGTGCGGGCCTTGCGCTCGGCCTTGACGAGTTTGCCGAGGCCGGGAATGGTGAACTCGCCGTTTTTCTTGGTTTCCTTCACGGCAGTCTGCGCCATCACGTCGAAGAACTGACCTACCTGCTTGGTTGGCAGCTGCAGTTCGTCGGCCATGGTGCGGATGAGTGCGGTCTTGGTGAGTCCTTTTGCCATTGTGTGTTGCTCCTTGAAGCGAGTGTGTCGGCGCGGAGAGGTTTGCCTCCCATGAGGTATGACGACACAATCGCCAGTGTTCATGCGGGTTTCCGCAACCGTTCCGCATATCACGATGGACTCTTGCCGGGTGCTTGTCAATGCGGAATGTGGTGCGGTGTGCCTATTTTGCTGGCATTTTGGGTATTTCCGTGTGGAAAGGTGCCAAGAATGGTTCGTTTTCATGCGGCAGCGAGCCAACAGTCAGGCGGGTTAGCAGGGTCAGCGATCAGCGGCCCAAGGGATTTCCTGAATATTAGAAGAGGCTTCTGCGTGGTGTTGCACGGGTGAGCGGGGTGTTGAGGAGCATGACCAACGGTGTCGCGGCGCGGAAGCGTTTAAGGATTTCAGGAACCAGACGGGGCGAAATGGCAATGTCGCCGGGCAGCTTGGCGGAGAGCGCCCACTGGCGGCAGAGGAGGAGTTCGGCGGCGGGGTCGTCTGGCATGAAGCCTTTGGGCATGCGAGTGAGCGGGTTGCTGTCGAGATCTGGCAGCAGCGCCCGCAGCTTCTTGTCCGCGAGCAACGCACGGACTTCCGCATGGTGTTGTTGGAGATAGCGGCGGATGGCAAGCAGCTGGTCCGGTTGCGGCATGTAGACACCGGCCGCGACGACGACCTCTTCCGGCGAAACGTGCGCGTAGAAGCCTCCGCCACTGGTGCGCACCACCGTTGTAGTGGACCACCATGCGGCGACGTGGGTCTTGTAGGGCTGCTTGTTTTTGGAGAAGCGGATGTCGCGGTAGATGCGCATGGCGACTTTGCGCGCGGGTTTGGCGTAGCCGGGGGCGAAGTCCACGAAAGCGTGGTTGATCTCCTCGATCAATGCGAGCCATGGTGCCTGCACTTCCGCCTCATAGACCGCTTTGCGCTCGTTGAACCAGTCACGGTCGTTGTGGGTCTTGAGGCCTTTAAGAAAGCGCATGGCGGCGGGGGAGAAGTGGGTGGGCATGAGCTGGCTTCCGATTGGATGCGTGTTCCGGTCGAGACTTAAGTTCGTGCAGGCCGACCTCGGATCAGACCGCTTCGATCGCATCGCATGCTGATGCGAGGCCATCTTCTTTGGCTACTTCCTCCTTTACGGCGGCAGCCTCCATCGCGAAGCGTGGTTCTTCCAGCAGGGTCGTCAGAGCGGCGGTCGCTGTCTCGACGGTGTACTTGCTTCGCGGGATGTGAAGGCCAGTGCCGAGCCGTTCCACCCGGGCCGCGTTGTCGGGCTGATCCCAACCATACGGAACGATCAGCATCGGCCGGCCTGACCGCAGGGCTTCTCCGGTTGTGCCTGAACCGCCTTGATGCACGTTGACGCTGGCCGAGGGAAACAGCTGAGCGTAGGGCGCGTAGGGCAGGCGAAGAATATCAGGCGAGCTACCGGTCACGTCATCTTTGCTGCCAAGCAGGATCGCACGATGACCCATGCGCTTTGCCGCGAGCGCGCTCACCTTGTAGAACTCTCCAGGACTGTGGACAGCGGTTGAGCCTTGGGTAAAGACGATGGGCTTGGTTCCGCCAGCCAGGAAGCTGGAAAGCCGCGACGCCGGGTGTGCGTCGACCGCAGGTTCTTTGAGGTAGACAAAGCCAGGCTGGACCGTCTGCGATGGCCAATCTGGTTGCGGCGCGGCGAGCACGTGAGAGAAGAGCGACAAGACCAGGTGGGGCGAGAACTTGTCCTGGAAGACTGGATCGCAGTGCGCGCGCAGACCTTCTTCACGCCGGAGATCGCGCACCGGATTGGACCAATGCCGCGTTGCCAGACGGCCCAGGTCCAGCCCGGCCCGGTACACAGCTGGCCCGGCTTTGCGCAGGTGGATCAGCGCGGGTGCGTTTGGCATGACGGAAGGATCGAATGCGGAGAAAAACGAGAATGGTGACAGGATGATCGAGACCCAGCGCAAGTTCAGCTTTTCCGCGACAAGGGGAGCGGCGTATACAATCTCGCCGGCAATGAGCAGATCGGTTTCGCGTGCAAGAGGCAACAGGTCGGTATATGTGCCCTTCAATTGCGGCAGCAGCATCTTCCGGTAAAGCACTTCCGGACCTTTTTTCAGGTCGTCACATTGCCGGAGCATGTGCGAGTCGGTGGGATTCCAATCTGGACGCATCGGGCGGAACGGGATCCCGAGCGCCTCTACCCGGGTGCGGTAATGAGGCGTGGTGGCAACTGTGACCCGATGGCTGCGGCGCATCAGTTCCAGGGCCAAGGCAAGACATGGGTGAAGGTCTCCCAGGGACCCGATGGTAGCGATGAGAATGCGCTTTGATGTGCTCGGTTTGCTCACCCGGTTACCTCATGCTCGACCCGCAGCCTTCCGCACCTTCAGCAGCAGCGCTCTCGATCTACTGCGATGTAGGATGGTGCGCATGGCAGAGTTGCGTTTGAGTGCGTTGGCGCCGGGGTCGGTGCAAAGTGAGATTCGCGCGATGAGCGTGCTGGCAGAGCGGGCGGGTGGCATCAACATGGCGCAGGGCATTTGCGACACCGAGGTGCCGACGGTGGTGCGGGAAGCTGCGAAGGCTGCCATCGATGCGGGGGACAACATCTACACGCGGCGGGACGGGATTCCACGGCTGCGGCAGGCGAGTGCGGCAGATTGGGGACGGCGCAATGGGGTGACGCGCGACCCGGAGCGCGAAGTGCTGGTCACATCCGGCGCAACGGGGGCCTATGACGCGACAGTGATGGCGCTGCTGGATCCGGGCGATGAGGTCATCCTGTTTGAGCCGCTGTATGGATACCATGCGACGACGCTGCGCACGTTTGGCATGGTGCCGGTGATCGTTCCACTGGTGTATGGAAGCTGGGCGCTGGATATGGATGCCGTGCGGGGGGCGATGACGGACCGGACGCGGGCGATTGTGATCAACTCGCCGTCGAACCCGTCAGGAAAGGTGTTCAGCCGGGCGGAGCTGGAGGCGCTGGCGGCGCTTGCGACAGAGCGGGATCTGTTTGTGATCTCGGATGAAATTTACGAGCACTTCGTGTATCCGGGGTACCAGCACATCAGCATGGCGACGCTGCCGGGCATGCGCGAGCGCACCATTACGATTTCCGGCTTTTCAAAGACGTTCAGCGTGACGGGATGGCGGGTGGGGCACGTGATCGCGGATGCGAAGTGGACACCGTCGATTGGGCACTTTCACGACATGGTATATATCTGCGCGCCAGCACCGTTTCAGCATGGGTGCGCGGCGGGGTTGGAGCAGTTGCCGGCGGAGTTCTACGCGGATCTTGCGACGACGCACGAGAGCAAGCGCGCGCGCACGGTGGCGGCGCTGACGGATGCGGGCCTGACGCCGCATGTGCCGGACGGCGCGTACTACGTCCTGGCGGATGCGGCGGGGCTGGAGGGTGCCACCGCTCCGGAGAAGGCGCGCAATCTGCTGGCGCGGACCGGTGTGGCGGCGGTCGCGGGGTCGGCGTTCTTTACTGGGCAGGGCGGGGACGATCTCTTACGGTTCTGCTTTGCGAAGCGGGATGCGGAGCTGGATGAGGCGTGCGAACGGTTGCGGTGCCTGTGATCATGTGGTGGGGCGGTCGAAGATTTTTGCCTGGTTGGGCGGCGGCTCGGCGGGACGCGGCAGGGGCGAGCGGGCGTAGTACTCCGATGCAATGGCATTCATCAGGCGCTGGGTCAGGGCGTCGGCATCGCGCGTGGTGAGGCCGGTGGTGGGAATGGGTTCGCACGCGACCAGCATGATGGGCCGGGGTGTGACGTGGTAGGTGTGCATGGGCAGCAACTCGTAGGTGCCGACGAGCGCTAACGGAATGAGCGGCACCTGTGCCTTGATGGCCATGTAGGCGGCTCCGGAGAGGAACTGCCGGATGTGGCCATCGAACGACCGGCTGCCATCAGGGAAGATGAGGAGCGGCGTGCCGGATTTCAAGGTGGCGACGCCGCGCATGAGGCCGGAGACCTGGGACCGCAAGCTGGTCTGATCGATGGGCACCTGGCCGGAGCGCGCGAGATACCAGCCGACGAAGGGGTACCGAAAGAGGTAGTGATTGGCCAGGATTCGGAACTGAAAGGGCAGGCTGCCGAAGAGGGCGGGGGTGTCCATGTAGCTGAGGTGGTTGCATGCGAAGACGGCCGCTCCACCGGCGCGAAGATTCTCTGGATGCACTACTTCCACGGGTGACATGGCGAGGCGCATCATGATGTTTGCCCAGAAGTGGGCGATGGCGTGCTGCTGCCGACCGGTCCGGTCCCACACTGAGCAGAGGAGCGAGACGGATCCGCAGGTGACTGTGACGACAGCCATGAGGGGGATCAGGACGACGTAGGAAAGCCAGCGAAAGGCGCGGGCGGGATGAGGCGGTTCGTTTTCGCTCACGCCCAGCCTCGTTGCTGAAGCCATGCGGTGGCCTCGCCCACGAGGTATACCGAACCGGAGACGACGACCGAGCCGGGGCGTTCGCTGGCCAGGTCCATGGCGTGCTGGACGGAGCCGCAAAGCGTCACAGGTGTGCCAAGTTCAGAGGCCGTGGTGGCGAGCTGGTCCGTAGAGGCGGCGCGCGGGCTGGCAATGGGCGCGAGCAGGATTCGGCCATTCGTTTCTTCAAAGAGCGGAAAGAGTATCTGCGCCATCTCGAGAACGGCTTTGTCACGCAGTGCCGAGAAGATGAGGGTGTATGGGAAAGGCAGGCTGCCGTTGTCCATGGCGCGGGAGAGATAGGAACGGAGTGTCCAGACGCCAGCGGGGTTGTGGGCTACATCGAGCAGGACGATGCCGCCGTCCGGGCGGGTGATCCGCTGCAGGCGTCCCGGCCATCGTGTCTGGCGGATGCCGCTTGCGATGGCGGACGGTGTGATGCGCCGGAAACGAGTGTCCTGTTGCAGGTACGTAGATGCGGCGATCGCGAGGGCGAGGTTCCGGTGCTGATGTTCGCCAGGGAGCGGTGAGTCAACCACCAAGGTTTCGCGCCCGATCTGGATGGCGTAAGGGCCTGAGATGACGGAGCGATCTGGAAGGAACGCGGCTGCATTGATGCCGGTGACACCGAGGCTGATGGCGACTTCGCCGATTGCCGCATTCGCCTCGCCATGTTGCGGCAGCGTTACGAGGACGCCGCTGGTCCGTAAGATGCCGGCCTTTTCGCGTGCAATTTCCGTGATGGTGTTGCCGAGCCACTCCATGTGATCGAGCGCGATGTCGGTGATGACCGATAGCACCGGCTCGACGATGTTGGTGGCATCCAGGCGTCCGCCAAGGCCGACTTCCAGCACGGCGATTTCGACGTTTGCTTCCGCGAAGGCGAGAAACGCGAGGGCGGTCATCACCTCAAAGAAACTGGGGTGCTGGGATAGTTTGCCATCTGCAACGAGGCGGGTTGCAACGTCGTCCACCTTGAAGTACAGCCGGGCGAAGGAATCGTCGTCGATCTCGGCCAAGGTGTTCGCGCCTGGCAGGCCGGTGGCGAGCTGCACGCGCTCGTTGACGCGGATGAGATGCGGGGAGGTATAGAGCCCAGTGCGATAGCCCGCTACGTTGAGGATACTGGCGAGTGCCGCTGCGGTGGAACCTTTACCGTTGGTGCCCGCGATGAGGACGGAAGGAAACGTCGTTTGCGGATTGCCCAGGGCAGCGGCAAGTACGCGCATGTGGTTCAGGTCGAACTTACGGCGCGCTTTGCTGCCCGCCGGTGTAGCCAGTTCACCACCCAAGGCATACAGCCGCCCCAACGCTGACGCATACGACATGAGTTGATTGTAATGACGCTGCGTGAGAGAAAGCTGCCCGGTGCTGCCGGATCGCATGTTTGACAGGTCGACTTGCACGGCTCTATTCTGCCGCCCGATCTTGAGCTTGAATTGTTTCAGTTGCGAGTGGAGACACTCGGAGGTTGGATGAGAACTCTGCAGTGGCGGAAGACAGGGCTTGCTAAGCGGGCCTTTCTTACTCTCTTGTGCCTGTTGTGTGTGTTACCAGTTTTGTGTGCCGGGCAGGTGGCTGGCACGGGAAACATTCAGGGTGTCGTTACGGATGCTTCCGGAGCCGTGATACCCGGGACGGCGATTACGCTGACTTCCGTGGCCACCCAGGTGACCCGTACGGCAACCACGGATAGCGCGGGCACATACGTGTTTCCGAACCTTGAGCCGGGCACTTACTCGGTAAGCGCGGCGTATGCAGGTTTCCAAACGTATACCAGCACTGGCAATGTGCTGGAGGTGGGCAGCAGTATCTCCATCAACGTGAAGATGCCGGTGGGATCGTCGGATCAGCGGGTGGAGGTACACGCCGAAGGTTTAGCGTTGCAGACGGAGGATGCTTCGTTCAAGCAAACCATTGACTCGACAGCGATCACGGAGATGCCGCTGAACGGGCGGCAGATCACGAGCTTGATTACGCTGTCGGGCGGCTCGACGCCAGCGCCTGGCGGGGATTTTACCGGGAGCAAGTACTCTTACCAGCCGATTGCGGTGTCCATTGCGGGCAGCGGCGGTAACACGACGCAGTGGAAACTGGATGGCGGCGATAACAACGACTACATGGCGAACGGCAACCTGCCATTTCCCTTCCCGGATGCTCTGAGCCAGTTTTCGGTTGAGTCCACCGCGCTGGGTGCGCAGGAGGGACAGCACGTCGGCGGGTTGGTGAACGTTGTGACCCGCTCGGGAAGCAACCGGTATCACGGGTCAACGTTTGAGTTCATCCGCAACAACTACTTGAACGCGACAGGATTTTTTTCCACCTGCAAGGTGATTGCCCCAGCGACGACGTGCAGCGCGAAAGATACTCTGCACCAAAATCAATTTGGCGGGACCTTTGGCGGCAAGATCCTGCGGGACAAGCTGTTCGCCTTCGCCGGGTATCAACGCACGCAAAACAAGCAGTCGCAGGCAGCTTCGAGCGCGAACATTCCTTCGCAAGCGAACCTTGCGGGCGATTTCTCCGGGAGTGACCCCACGCTGAAGTTAGTGAATCCGCTTACCGGCGCGCCGCTGCCGAACAATCACATCGACCCTTCGCTGTTTAATAAGCAGGCGCTTGCGCTGGTAAAGTATCTGCCGGTCAGCACCGATCCGCTTGGCTTTATCAGTTATCAGATACCGTCGCAGACTTCTGATAACCAGTTTGTGACGCGCGTAGATTACACGGTCAACCCCAAGAATACGTTGTACGGACGCTACTTTATCGATGGATACCAGGCACCGCCATTCTTCGACCCCACAAATATTCTGGTGACGTCGCAGTCCGGTAATTTTCAGCGGGTGCAGAGTGTGACGCTGGGCGAAGATTATGCGATCAGCTCCAAGCTGGTGAACTCCGCGCATCTGACGCTGTCGCGGCGGCGCAACAATCGAGGGTTTTCGCCAAGCGACATTAACGCCAACACGCTGGGGGTGAATATCTATCAGGGCTTTCCAAACGGCCTGTTCCTTTCCGTGGGGAATAAGTTCACGGTGGGCGGCGGCACCAACTCCGTATCCCATTTCAACGATAACTTCTTCGCCATCGAGGATGACTTTACGATGCTGCGCGGCAAACACCAGTTTGTGTTTGGTGGCGAGCTGGTGCATAACCAACTGAATATATCCAATGGATATGAGGCAAATGGCGCCTTTACGTTCGGCGGTAATTACAGCGTGAACGGGCCGAATGGGGGAACGAAGAGCGGAGACAACAACCTGGATTTCCTGCTGGGAGCGATGAGCGGATTTCAGCAGAGTAAGTTTCAGCAAAACGCCCTGCGTGGAAATGTACCGAGCCTGTACGCGCAGGACACGTATCATGCCACCAAACAATTGACGATTGTCGCGGGTCTGCGGTGGTCGCCGGAATATCTGCCGGTGGATTACTTCAATCGCGGCACTATTTTTGACATGAGTGCATTTCTGGCGAACAGGGTGAGCGGGGTGTACCCGAACGCTCCGGCAGGCACGTTCTTCTATGGCGATCCTGGTGTACCCCGGCAATTTACAAAGAACTCACCAATTCAGTTTGCGCCGAACTTCGGGCTGGCATATGACGTAACCGGCAGCGGAAAGACGGTAGTACGCGCGGGCGCCGGGTTTGTGTATGACGAAGTGAATTACTTTACCGGGCAGCGTATCCAGCAGAACCCGCCGTTTGCGACGGCGATCAGCCAAACGCAGACATCGACATCTGGGCCGCTGAGTTTTTCCGCTCCGTGGACGGTGGGATCGATCACGACGAATCCCTACCCGCAGCCGGTTGTCCCTACGCCTGCGCTGGCACTGTTTTATCCGCAGTCGCAATACATCGTGCTGCCGAAGCAGTATCACCCGTCCGATACGACGCAGTGGACTGCCAGCGTGCAGCACGAGTTTCCGCATGGCTGGCAGATGCAGGTGGACTATATCGGCAACAAGACCAGCCATATCCCGCTCGGTTTGGCGCTCAGCCCCGCTACGTTTGTTCCGGGTGTATGGGGTGCGAATGGAACGAGATGCCCCGGCGTGGTGCTAACCGGACCGGCGGCAAAGCCGGCGGGTGCCGCCGGAACGCCGTGCTCCACGGTGGCGAACCAGAGCCAGCGGTACTACCTGACGGAGCAGAACCCCAGCCAGGGAAACCAATACGTAGGCGGAGGTGGCGGAACGGTACTGGCGGGTGATGTTGGGTATGGCAACTACAACGGTTTGGTCACGACGGTGCAGCACCGGCTTTCAGCGAACTTCAGCTTGCTTTTCAATCACACCTGGTCGAAGTGCCTGAACAACGCGGATGCGGGAGGCGACCTGGCGGGTACGTCGGTCGAGAATCCGGCCAACCCGGCTATGGACTACGGTCCATGCGGATCAGACTACCGCAACGTGGAGAATGTTGTGATCGTGACGCGGAGTAACTTCGGCGTGGGCAATCGACTTCTAAAGACGGTAGTGAATGGGTGGGAACTGGCACCCCTGGCGCACATCCTGAGCGGCTCACCCGTCAACATTACTGCGGGCGTGGATAACTCGCTGACTGCCATTGGCAATGACCGGCCGAGCCGGGTAATGGGTGTGCCGCTGTTGCTGAACACGCCGATCCGATCAGGTTCCGGTGCGGCGAATCGTGGTTCATTCAATCCTTTGGCCTTTTGTTCCGCGGCCTGCATCACACCGGGTACATTCGGGAATGTGGGCAGGAATGCGTTTCGCGGGCGGCCCAACTATCAGTTTGACGCGCAGATTTCACGCGTGTTCCCGGTGTACGAGAGCCTGAACGCAACGTTCCGGCTGGAGGCGTTTAACGTGCTGAACCATCCGAACTTTAGCAATCCGAACGGAAACGTATCCTCTTCGACCTTTGGACAGGTGTCGGGCAGCAGTGCCGCCCGGATCTTTCAAGGATCGGTAAAGTTCATTTTCTAGTGCATTAAGCACCACTGCTTCATAACAATATGCGCGAGGACTAGTTTCTCGCCAAAGGAGTTTTCGATGAACGAGAATAATCGCAGGGATTTCTTGAAGACGGCGGCCCTGGTTGCGGGCGGCGCGGCAACCACTGGCTGGACGGCGAAGAGTTACGCGTCGGTGCCGGGCGCAAATGACCGGGTGCGCACGGCAGTGGTTGGATGTGGCGACCGCATGAAGCAGGCCCTGATTCCGGCCTTCATGCATCACTGCGGCGAGATGAACTTTGAGTTTGTCGCAGTGTCAGATATCTGGAACAAGCGGCGGGACGAGGGTGCCGCAATGTTGTCGCAGAAGAGCGGCGGTAAGGTGGATTCGGTTCGTAATACCGACGAACTGTATGCGCGCAAAGATGTGGATGCCGTCTTGATTGCGACGGCGGACTTCCAGCACGCGCGGCATGGCATTGAGGCGGTAAACGCCGGACGCGATGCGTACGTGGAGAAGCCGACGGCGCACCGCATGGAGGATGCACGCGACTTCCGCGACGCCGTGCACAAGACGGGAAAGATTGTGCAGGTGGGCACGCAGCGCCGCAGCACGCCCAGTTACATGAAGGCATACGACTACATCCAGAGCGGTCAATTTGGCGACATCGTGATGGTGGAGATGACGTGGAACGTGAACCAGCCCGGGCGCTGGCGCAGGCCGGATGTGGTGCCTCTCCTAAAGGAGCAGGACACGGACTGGAAGCGTTACCTGATGTACCAGCCGTATGAGGCGTTTGACGCGCGCAAGTATCTCGAATTCCGGCTCTTCTGGCCGTACTCGTCGGGCATTCCGGACCAGTGGCTGGTGCACCAGATCGATACGGTGCACTGGTTCAGCGGGTACCCGCATCCTCGGAGCGTGGTGGCGAATGGCGGGATTTACGCGTGGCATGATGGGCGGCGGAACTGGGACACGTTGACTGCGGTGTTCGACTACGGTCCGCTGGACGATCCTAACAAGGGTTTCCAGGTGCTGTACTCGTCGCGGCAGACGAATGAGGCGGGTGGCGTGAAGGAGATCTATCATTCGGTCGGCGGTTCGCTGGATATGGACAAGCAGATGGTGACGTCCGATGGCGGCCTGACGGCGAAGTATGCCAAGGAGATGGGCATGCAGCCACGGCTGCTGAACAAGTTCTCGCTTGGCTCGGGCGAGGGTGTCAGCACGGACGCGAACACGGGCGGCGGCGATCCGCAGACCAGCGCGAATATGCGCAACTGGATGGAGTGCGTGCGCAGCCGCAAGACGCCGAACGCGAGCATTGACGCGGGATACAGCCATTCGGTGGCGCTGTGCATGTGCATTGCGGCCATGCAGACCGGCCAGCGCGTCACGTTCGACGACAAGTCGCAGCGCATTATGGCTGGCGGGAAGTATGTCTAGGGAGCTGTTTGGGAAGCACAGTTTGTTCTGGGGAAAGAAGGGTCTGCGGCAAGGATCCCACCTCAAGGCTCCGCGTGAAGGTGGGGCACCCGCTTTGTTACCGGCTCTGGCTTTCGCTCTCGCCGCGGGGGTGGCGATGCAGGCGCATGGACAGGTGACGGTGACGCCGCATGAGGCAGAGCGGCGCATCGATGTGACGATGGATGGCAAGCCGTTTACCAGCTATGTGTGGCCCGCGTCGCTGGACAAACCGGTGCTGTACCCGCTGATTGCGCCGGATGGGACGGAGGTGTCGCGCGGGTTTCCCCTGGCGCCGCGGGCGGGCGAGCGGGTGGACCATCCGCACCACGCCGGCTTGTGGTTCAACTACGGCAATGTGAATGGGTTCGACTTCTGGAACAATTCCACCGCAATTCCGGCGGCGCAGAAACCGAAGATGGGAAGCATCCGTCAGGGCAGGATTGTTTCCACGCGCTCGGGTAAAGACGACGGCGAGATTGTGACTGAGACGCTGTGGATCGCGGGTGACGGCACGGACCAGCTGAGCGAGCGGACACGGTATGTCTTTCGCAAGGCGGATGGCGCGCGGATCATCGATCGCATCAGTACGTTGACGGCGCTGCGGCCTGTGGTCTTCCACGATGACAAGGAGGGTCTGCTGGGGATGCGCGTGGCGCACTTCCTTGAATCGCCGACGGAGAAGGGTGGCGTCTACAACGATGCGAACGGCAGGCCGACCAAGGTGGATGCGGGTGACACCTCCGGCCAGACCGGTGTGTACCGCACCAGCGAGGGCGTTACCGGCGACAAGGTGTGGAGCACGCGCGGCAAGTGGTGCGAACTGACGGGGACCAGCCCCGAGGGTAAGACGGAGACGGTTGGCCTCCTGGACCACACCGGCAATCCGGGGTATCCGACGTACTGGCATGCGCGCGGATATGGGCTGTTCGCGGCCAATCCGCTGGGCGACCACATCTTCGACCCAAAGGCACCGGAGCATAACTACTCGCTGGAGAAGGGGCAGACGGCGACGTTCCGCTACCGCGTGCTGTTCTTCTCCCATGCAGCGACATCGCAGGAGATGGATGCCGCGAGTGCCGCGTTTGAGGGGGAAGTGAAGTAGTTCTTGCAATGTAAAACGCACGCGCGATTTCCCTAGATAGACCTTTATCATTGCCGAGCTTCCAGCTTAGAAGTTAATACTCTGTACAATCTCGTAAATGGGAATCAGGATTGTACTTTTCGCTGCTTTCTTTCTACTGCTCTGCCTTGAAGGCTGTGACCGGATACCACACGAAGGTCTGGGCTCACCCGCGCAGAGTAGTTACAGCATAAACAGCACGGCGACTGACGGCACGTTTCTGCTCGATACACAGGCAGGTAAGGTCTGGCACTACAGCGCCAAAGACGAAGCGTTCCTAGAAGTGCCTGTTACCTCGAAGATCATGCACTATGAGCGCGGTCCAGATGGAAAGCCAAGGCTCGTTGATCCAAAAAACGACCCACTTGACATTCGGTGATCAACGTTCGCTTGGACTTTTCTGGCCTTGTCGAGCATGCTCCTACGCATCCTAGAAC
>CAXUBG010000050.1:0-13278 GCA_964249285.1 uncultured Terriglobus sp.
CGCAGGCGAACACATGTTCTATTGACCGTAGACGAAAGGAGCCTTCATTGCTGGACCGGCCCAACGGCATTACGGCGCAGTACGGCTTGAATCAGGACTCCCGCTTGCAATCGCTCAACTACACGAGGGGGAGCACCTCGATCGGCACCCTGAGTTACCTCTACGACCCGCTTGGCAACCGCATCGAGGTGGATGGCACCCTGGCACGCACTAACCTGCCGATTGCCGTCAGCAGTGCTAGTTACGACGCGGCAAACCAGCTCAACGTTTGGAGCGGCGTGTCGGCCAGCTACGACGCGAACGGCAACACACTGACTGATGTCACCGGAAATCAGTTCACCTGGAACAGCCGCAACCAGCTTACAGGGATTACAAACTCCAGCACGGCTTTCCTCTACGATGCCTATGGCAGGCGGGCAGCCAAGGGGAATGGCGGACAGACGACTAGCTATCTCTACGATGGACTGAACCGGGTGCTTGAAAGCGCAGCCGGAGTGAATACTACCTTGCTGCCAGGCGGAATAGACGAGTATTTCCTGCGCAATAACGGCAGCACGTCCGTTCCAATAGTTGACGGGTTGGGCAGTGTGCTTGAAACCACGGACGCCAACGCCAACACTCTCGCTTCATACTGGTATGCCCCGTATGGGTGGACAAGTGTTAACGGAAGCGACAGCAACACGACTGAGTTCTCAGGGCGCGAGAACGATGGCGGACTTTACTACTACCGCGCTCGCTATCTAAATCCTGTTACGGGCCGTTTTTTGTCGCAGGATCCTTTAGGAATGGTTGCTGGTCCCAATCAATACGCATATTCAGGCGCAAACCCCGTTTCTTTTCGCGACCCCTTAGGTCTCGATAAAGAACCGCCTGATGCAGATGAGCCGATTTGCCCACCTGTACCTCCGCATCCAGCCGACGTATCCGTAGACGGAAACATCGCGTACACGGAAGCCATTTCGGACTTTACAGTACCAGGAGCGCTGGGGCCCAGCATACCAGTTGGTAAGATAGTTGCACCGTTTGTCTGGTTTAGGGACGTTTGTTGCTGGTCATCGCCTTGGAACTACAACGCCATTGGAAGAGAATACGATGATTTCGGGACTTTCGATTACGGTGCGACAGGTGTGGCCCTAGGTATTCCAAATAACGTGCTTCTTGGTGCTGCGGGTATAGCCAAGAACTTAAACTACTGGTCCAAAGGCCAGAGTAATCCTTATTTGGACCAGCCCCTTTGGAACGATCCTCAGAAAATGGACATGATCGTTCAAGGTATCAACTATGCTCACCTTAGTTGTCGAGAATAAGTGGAATCCAATGAACCGATCTGTTCTGTCTACGCAAGCCTTCCAAAGAAGTCTCTCATTCGGAGGGCTGTGCTTCTGTTTCTGTCTGCTCGCAGGATGTAACCTCCGTTCCGACGCTGAGCTTAGTCGATTATTTGTCAATGACCAGACTTCTTTTGCAGAACTGATCACAATGGCAAGAAGTGATCAACATCTTCGTAGCGTGACCTTCACTGCTAATACGAAACGCCCTGAATCTCTCTCACAAGCTCGTCTCGAAGAATATAGAGTCCTTTGCAGGCGTTTGCACTTGGAAGGTTTTGTTCGCAGAGACGACTTTCCAAATGCCATTTTTCTGCGGGCTGATTGCAAGGGGACGGCGATAACACATGACTGTAAAGGTTTCGCTTACTCTGAAGCGCCTCTCGCGCCCGAAGAAAACAACCTAGATCGTGCTCCCGCCAGAATTGCATTCAGAGCACTGTCCGAGAATTGGTACCTGTATAGAGAAGATGAGTGATGCAATTAGTTCACTGTTCTACAAATCAGTCGCGCCATGAATAGAAGATTGATGATGAGCAACTGCGGGGTCACTTTAGTAGCTGTATACGTGTTATGGAGCCTATTGAGCTCAGCCGCCGAGACGCAATCACTTTTCCAGAAAGATTTTCATTCCCTCGTTGCGCGGAACGCAACATCATGCGACGCGTGCCATGCCTTCCCGCAGGAAGGCGGCTCAAGTCGCGTAAGTGTATCACCTCAACATCAGAGGAGAGAGCCAATACTAAACGTGCCAACGGCCCTTACCAATCCTGATGTCAAGCGAGTTGCGGTCAGTGTGTTAGGTGATGGATACGTTGAACTGCTTGCAGATAGCGAGTTAATACGTATTAGTCAAATGGAATTAGCAGAAAGCCACGGCATGGTTCACGGTCAGTATACGTTTGTGGCTCTACCAGAAGCTCAGGCTTTTAAGGCTATCGGCAGGTTCGGGTGGAAGGCTCAACATGGCTCCCTCCTGTCCGCGTCTGCTGATGCTCTGCACGGGGAGCTCGGTATACCCAATTACGTCTTTCCTCTGATCAGCACACCAGGTGTGCAGGCCCAAATAGAACAGGCTGGTCAACAGTCCGAATTAAATTCTCTACTCACCTTTATTCGGGCAAGCCTCCCCGTAATGCCGGAGGTGGAGCGCAGCCAAACAGCCTCGGCCCAGAGCGGAGCAAAGCTCTTCGAGAAGGTAGGCTGCTCCATCTGCCATCGCACCACCCTACGCACAGCACCCGCAGGCACAAAGGTTGCTGGTGGAACGGTGACTGTGCCAGCATCAATGGGCAACGTCGAATTTCACCCATACAGCGACTACCTGCTGCATGATGTCGGTACTGGAGACTCCGTCGGCCAGAGCATCTTTTTCGAGGAATTCGTGGAATCTACCCGGAACAAGTTCCGCACCGCTCCGCTCTGGGGCCTTCGCTACCGGAGCTGGCGCATGCACGACGGTCAATCCATCACCTACCACCAAGCCATCATGCGGCATGCCGGAGAAGCCAGCGACTCCGTAGACGCCTGCGTCGCACTCACGCCGGTGCGGAAAGATAGCTGCGGCATGCTCCTCGATGCTACCTAGAATGTAAGCTGGCGCCGCAGTCTCTCGAACGCTCCGGAGACACAGCAGACGGCCGGTTCGCTTGGGAGAGGCATTTGACACCGTTGGCAGATCTGCTGCACCAGTTACGTACGGGGGCGGTCACCAGCCGGAGCTTGGTGGAGCGCTGCCTGGCGCGGGCAAGCGATCCGGCCGGCGAGGGCGTGCGCGTGTACACGCGGCTGTTCACGGAGCAGGCGCTGCGCGACGCGGACCTGGCCGACCGCGCGCGGCAAGGCGGGTCTGATTTGCCGCTGCTGGGCGTGCCGCTTTCGGTCAAGGACCTGTTCGACATCGAAGGGCAGGCGACGACGGCGGGATCGGTCGTGCTGGCGGACGCTCCTCATGCTTCACGCGACGCGTTGATTGTGCAGCGCCTGAAGGCTGCGGGCGCAGTCATCGTGGGGCGGACGAACATGACGGAGTTCGCCTACAGCGGCCTGGGGCTGAACCCGCATTACGGCACACCAAAGAACCCGTGGGACCGGGCCACAGGCCGGATCCCTGGTGGATCGTCGTCGGGTGCTGCGGTTTCCGTAACGGACGGCATGGCAGCCGCGGCGATTGGTACCGACACGGGCGGATCGGTGCGCATTCCCGCGGCATTGTGCGGCTTGACCGGATGGAAGCCGACTGCCTGCCGCATTCCCATGCAGGGAATTTTGCCGTTGGCGCCGTCGCTCGACTCCATCGGTCCGCTCGCGCCGGCCGTTGACTGCTGCGCGCGCCTGGACGCGGTGCTGAGCGGTGAGCCGTTCTCGTCCGCCTCTGCACCGGTCTCGTCCCTGCGCCTGGGCGTGGTGCAGGGCTACGTGCTGGATGGGCTGGACGAGGCGGTCTCCCGCGCATTTGGGAGGACGGTTGAGGTGTTGCGGGAGGCTGGGACCGCAATCAGTTCCGTGTATCTCCCCTCACTTGGTCGCATACCCGCGAGTAATCAAACGGCAGCACCCGAAGCGTATGCCTGGCACCGGTCGCTGCTGGAGGCAAGTGGCGACCGGTACGATCCGCACGTTTCCGCCCGCATTCTGCACGGCGCCGGAATGTCCGCGGCCGACTACATCGACCTGATGAGGACCCGGCGAGAAATCATTGCCGAAGCAGCTTTCGTCTTCGCTGCGTTCGATGCAGTCCTGCTTCCAACGACACCGTGCGCGGCGCCCTCGATTGCCGAGTTAGAGGCCAGCGACGATGCCTACTTCCGGGCAAACGCCGCGATGCTTCGTAATACGAGCATCGTGAATTTCCTGGATGGCTGTGCTCTCTCCATTCCCTGCCATCTTCCAGGCGAACCACCGGCTGGATTGATGATTGCGGGCAGCCACAGCGCCGATGCCCACATCGTGAGCGTGGGTCGTGCTATCGAAGCAGTTCTCGCGGTATTCCGCGATGCGGGCTAACGTTTCAGACGCCGCGTAGCTATGTATCATCAGCGCATCGGCGCAAAGGACAGCTCGGCGGTAATCCTCCGGCATGTTACTGCCAACAGTGGGAGTGCGTAACCTTTAGCACGCACGTAAGATATCTAGCAAGTAATAGGCATTTAGCTGTATGTTACGGAGCAGTCAGGGTTGTGGTTGTCGCAAATCTGGCGAAACCTGCTATTCAGGTGGCTTCGTGAAACTTGCAGCCCTTCTTACTTTGACGATCGCCCTCAGCAGTGCGGGGCTTGCGATGGACGGCTTCATGGAACGCCATGACTGCGGCTCGCCGAACGCGATCGACCTCAGAACCAATCCCACCTGCGCGGGTTATGTGCCAAGCTCGAGGCAAACAGAGCGGCTCGAGTGGACGGGAGCTGCTGCCTTTCTGGTGCTGAGCCTGGTTTTATTTCGTGGCGGTATGCTGGGCAGCACAACCGCGAAAAAGCGGCTCGAGGTCAGCCGGAGGTCTGCGAACGTGCCCGATCAGCTCTCGACCTAGATACATCTCTACGCCGGCTTTGTTTTCAGCGCAAAGACCGCAAGTACGAGGTACGTAGCCGAGTTGAAGTACCCTGCTCACCAGCCGCAAATTGCAGGCGATCCATTACACTTCAACTTATTCCGGCTTGCGTTCTGGTGATCGCCACACTGTGCTGAAACCTGAGTACCGAGTTTCCCTACCCGAAGAACAGGCACGCCAGCGCAGATGCCGGGGTGCGTAGCATCTATCGCCCAGCTACTCCATCTGCAGATTGCGGGTGATCTCGTCCTTTGTCTCAAAGGAACTAACCGCCTTGGTGGGAGTCTTCTTGTCCTGCACTTGCGCCCAGACCTTGTACTCCGCTGAGCGCGACAGTTGAACGAAACGGAAGTTACCCTTTTCGTCGGCCAGCATGCTTCTCACACTGGAGTTCTTGTCGTCTTTCAGGTAGACCATGGCTCCCTTGACGGGAGCGCCTTCCTTGTCGCGTACCACACCTTGCAGGACGCGCTGCGGTACCACTTTCGGGGTGCTGTTGTTGATGTCGCCCAGCGCACCCAGGTTCAGGCGCGTCTCCGGTACGCTGCCGCCCGCGCCGCCGCGGCCCTGTCCTGGAACCTGCGCGCAGAGAGTTATCGACGCGCCAATCAGCACGCAGGATGATGCGAACAGAAGGTGTAGAGCCGGACGTTGCAGCATAACAGCAGTGTACTCCCGCGTGGCCGGTTATTGCCGTCCGAAGCGGTAGACAAAGCCGAGTTCCACGCCCAGATTGTTTTGTACGGTTCCGCCGAAAGTGGTTCCCAGATAGGTCGGCTGCAGGCGGAACGCAAGATTGTTATAGATGTTGTAGTCGCCGATCACGCTAACGGAAAACGCCGGCCGTGAGTTGGAATCCGGCCACAGACCGAGGTCCTGCGATTGCAGTCCTTTGGCATCGCCACCGAACTTGCTCAGGGCGACGCCCGCTGTTGCCGCCCCGCTGACGGAGTACTTTTCTTTCACGAGGAAGCGGTATTGCGGCCCCGCCATAAAGGTGTACTCACTGATTTGCGGCTTATAGACGCCGTTCAACGCGAAGGCGTTTGGGATATTGCCGTTCCCGTACATGCCCCGTACATCGGCTGCGATGGAGAGCTGCGGATTCAGGTCGTAGTTGGCTGTGGTGAAGAAGTTCACCTCGGTGATCTTTTGCAGATACTGGCCTTCACGGAAGCGCAGAAAGCCTCCGCCGCCGGCAACCTCCCAGCGGTGCGAGTACGTGTCCTGAATGTTGCGTGCCACACGTGCCTGGCGGTTGGCGCGGACGCGGCTACTGACGGTGGACCCGGAGGTGCGAGGCGGAGACGGCGTCTGTGCTGGATCCGCGGGAGCGGTTTGTCCCCAGGCCGTCGAGCATAGAGCCACAAACGAGGCCGCCAATAGAGGCGCGCGGAGCGCCGGAAGGGTGGAACGGAACATCAACCAATACTCCTCATGCGGCGCGCGCGTTGCTAGGGTAGGTGAGAAGTGAATTTCACGAACCAGCGTCACCCTGGCACCCGCGCAATGGCGCTGATGCACAACCTTATTAGAACATCCTGACCGTGCGGATACGCGGCGAGACCTGCTGCGCTCCCGCCGCCAGCGACCGAGTACAACGATGTCACGAGGAAAACAGGCGGGACGAAGCGCAGCGATGCGGCGTGGCGGAGGCAAGGCCGGACAGCTGCTGCTGGCGTTTTTGCTGGGCGTCTTGCTTACGCTGACTGGGATTGTGGCGTATTTTTATTGCGGCAAGCCGCCCGTTGCTGCCACAGAGAAGGCTGCGCTGTGGGAGCCTCTACTTTCGGTGCCGAACAACATACGGGCGCGCTCCGCGGCAAAATCCCCGCCCTTCCCTGCCAGCGAGGACGCCTTCGAGGCTGGCGCGCGCACCTACCGCACACAATGCGCGCAGTGCCATGGTGCGCCAGGGCATGAGGCACCACTTGGCAGAGCGATGCTGCCGCGTGCGCAGCAGTTCTTCTCGCCGCGCGACCGGACCTCCACGGTTGCGCAGGCACCTGGTGAACTCTACTGGAAGACTGCCTTTGGTATCCGGCGCAGCGGCATGCCCGTGTACAGCCACACGTTGACCGACACTCAACTGTGGCAGATCGCACTGTTGCTGCATAGTGCCAACGACCTGCCCGATCCGGTGCGCGGGCTGCTGCTCCAAGGCGCGCCACCCCCGCAGCCTACGCCGGTGCAGCCGTAGCTAGCGCAACGTGCAGGTAACGCCTGTTGAGAAAGTTAAGCTATTCTTCCGGTATCCAACAACCGGATCATTGAGATAGCTGTCCGTCGCCGTCATGTTGACGGCCAGGCGGCGAAGGAGCGGTGCCACCATCGATACGCTGCCATCCGCGGAATAGGCATGCAGATTTGTCCATGCCGGCAACACAGCCAGCGACTCCGTGAACGTAACCCGCAGCGGCAGCATCCGACGGTAATTCTCAGAAAAGCTGGAGCCAAACAAATTCTGATCGCCCACGTTGTTGAGAAAGCGCTGCTTTTCGTAGTGGGCGTCGGCTTTGAAGTCAAGTTGATGCAGGGACGTACTAAACGGTGTGAAGCCAATGCCTCCACCGTAGATCTGCTGCAGATCGAGGCTTTGGGAATAGTTGTGGTCAAAGGTGGTGGTTGCAAGCGCATAAAGGTTCTTGCGCAGGTACTCATCGCGCTCGGCATTTGCGTGAAAGATGCTGGTCTTCACGGTAACGGCGGCAAGCCCCGCCTCCGCGACAGCTGGCGTGGACAGCGTTCCGTAGTCTTCCTGAAAGGTCAGCACCGTTTTATTTCGCGCGCGGAAGTAGGTGAGCGCAGGAATCTGCCGCACGAGGGCTGCGCCGCCCGTCACGGTTCCACCGTGCGCCGTGGATTGCACAAACGTCGTGCCAAGGTTTACCGTGCCGTTCCAGCCATCCAGCAGCGTGGCCCGGTGTGCAAGTTCGCGATTGAACGTTTTCGCATCCACCAAATAGGCGATGTCCTTTAGCGGCACCACGGACCCGGTGCCCTGCCCGTTGGTGCTTACCGTCACCTGGTTGGCGTCGAGGACAATCCGGCCCGGCTGCGCCTTCCGCGAAACAGTTACAGGATCACCGTGCTTCAGCAGTGCGAACGCTCCCTCCGTTCGCAACTCCCTAATTTTGGAAAAGGGAACGGTGATCTCGCCCGCCAGGTCACTTCTGAAGATCACGTTGCCGCCCGCGCTGCGCTCCAGGGTGCCGCTCAGTCGATCGCCATTGGTGAAAATCAGTACATCTCTGGCGGGTGAGGGTGCGTCCTGCGCCCGCAAGGGAACGCCTAACACGCCCGCCACCGTAGCGCAGATTGCGATACTCAGCCGAAGTCCGGACATGCCCGATAGCATAACCTCAAGAAGACGATTCGGAATGCCATTGCTTATGCTTCTCCTTGAACACCTGCGGATCGTACCGGCAATTCCGCTGCATGCACCTGCGCACCTTTCGTTCGTACTCTTCCACTTTTTCGAGATTGCAGCCGTTGCGCTGGGTGCCCTTGGTGGCGCGCTTGCCCTGCGCCGCGAGCGTGGCTCACCGTACGACACCATCGGCCTGCTCGGCCTGGGCCTGATCAGCGGTGTGGGCGGCGGTGTGGTGCGTGACATTCTGCTGGGTGACGGGCCGCCGCTGGCGCTGCAGCATCCGTCGTACCTTGCATATGCGTTGTGTGGAGCCACAGCGGCAATCCTGTTTGGCCGGAGTGTGGGTCCACGCATCCTGGCCACCATCAATGTCGTGGATGCGCTTGCGCTGGGCCTGTTTACGGTGGCGGGCAGCACGCGGGCGATGAGCTACGGCCTGGGGTTTCTTCCCTGCCTTGTGCTGGGTGTCACGACCGCCGTGGGCGGTGGCGCCCTCCGCGATGTGTTTAGCGGTCACGTCCCTGCTACCTTTCGGGAGGGCGAGTTGTATGCGCTCGTGTCGACCGTTGCCGCGGCCGTCTTTCTAGGTGTGCAACGGCTGGGAGTGCCGGTGAACCGCGCCGCGCTGATCGGTACTGTCGCCGGCTTCGGCCTCCGCATCCTCGCCATCCGTTATGGCTGGCGCACCCATGCCCTGGGCATCGTGCCGTTCAGCAAGCGATCACGCCCAGGGGAGACGCGATAGCGCCAACGCTCCCATGGCGATGACACTTGGTTCCCCGCGCAGTATCTGCTGAAGACGTTTACGCGGCTAGATTACTTTTCGCCATTGCGGCGTGTCATGCGCTGCGATACTAGCGTATGTTGATGCCGCGTCCCATCGTTTCCTTGCTGGAAAACAGCCTTGCGTGGGTGAACCGCGTCAACCGGCGGCTTGGACGATTGCCGGAGCGGACACCGGCGCACCAGCGTGGTCTTGATGGCGAGCGGGCCGCGTGCTTCTACCTGCGCAGGCAGGGCTATACCGTAGTCGCGCGCCGGTGGCGGCACGCTCTGCTGGATGGTGAGGTCGACCTGATTGCGTGGGACGGCGAAACCCTGGTCTTTATCGAGGTGAAGACGCGCGGAGGCCGGACCCCATTTGCCGCAGAGTTCAGCGTCGACGAAGGCAAGGAAGAGGCGCTCCGTGACATGGCCGATGCCTATGTGCGGCAACTGCCATGGGCGGCCAGTCAGATTCCCGGTGTGTCCGTCCGCTTCGACGTCGTGTCCGTCTATGTCCAAGACGACGGCGATGCCGACATCCGGTTGATGCGCGACTTTATTCGCTGATCGAGATGCGTCCGGTTTCTTGACAAACAAGAAGGCTGCCATCGAGTGGATGGCAGCCTTCTTACTAATTGAGCCAGAGGGGCGTACGGGCCGCTTTGGTCGTGTCATCCTTCGGTCATTACACTAAACCGCGTTGCGGCGGCGGCGCAGCATGGTGCCTGCGGCACCCATCAGGCCGGTACCCAGCAACATGAGCGAACTCGGCTCGGGTGTGACCGTTGTATTCAACGGAGAAGCGCCGTTCAGAGTGAAGGTGGTGATTGTGTTGCCACCGGCGGCAGCAGTGCTGGTCGAGATTGAAAAGGACCCTACGGTGTTGGTGTATCCGGTTTCAGAGAAAGTGCCCGTACCGCTGAAGGACAGCGAAGGCGTCGCCGGGTTGTACACTGTCGAATCCAGAGTGGCGATGACGAAGCTGAGGGTATCTTTCAGGCTATCGGTCACGGTGAATACCTGGGTTCCCACGGCGGTGGCCGACGAAAAGCTGGTCAGCATTGCAGTGGAACCATTGAACTCGCTCATGCTGCCCGTTCCTGCGTAGAAGGTGCCGGAGGTCGGGTTGAAGGTGATGGAATTGCTGGTGAAGGTGTCACTACCGGAGATGGCACCGGTACCGACGATGGGGGCAGCGAGGGCCGCAGCGGGGGCAAGAGAGATCGCGGCAGCGGCGAGGATTTTAACGAACGACTTCATAACGGCTCCTGGGGGTTGGATCTTGACGGTTGTTCGCGGCACATTACCAGCGATCTCCCATCTCAGTACGAACACAAACGATCAATCGGTTCACTTCAAGGCGAATGTTTCAGCAGCATCTGGATGAGGGCTTCAAACATCTGCGGCAATCGAAAGGTAGCACGAAGACTTTAGTGTTCTGGTGTAGCTTTTTGCTACACGTGCAATTTCAACACACTTTTCTTCCGGGTCAACGGAAAAATCTTCTTTACGGAAGCAGAGCAACCCTATTCCGGAAACAGGAATACTGAAGATACGAACAGGGTGTGTTGCGTCCCGGGATGCAATCGAACAGTGCCGCCGACCATGCGCACTTACTTCGGTGTGCCCCGTGGCGGACGTATGATGGCTGTTGCCGGGCCGGTGTTTACCGGCTGGCGGAGCGCCGAGAGGAGTTGGATCTGCAATGACGCTACTGAACGCACCCGCATACGATGAACGGCGCGAACGCCTGCTGCACAACCTGCTGGTGGGTACTGGCGCACTTGTGGGACTGCTTCTTATCCTGACGTTTGCGGGCTTTATCACGGGCCATGGCTGGCTTTTTTCCAACCTGTATACAGAGCACCGTATTGACCGCTTCCTTACCGCCATCGAGAATCGCGACTTTAGCAGCGCATACGGCGAGTACGTCAACGATGCAGGCTGGGCACGACATCCTGAGAAGTACAGTGCATACCCGCTGCAGCGTTTCACGGACGACTGGACGAAGTTCAGCCCGGTAGGGCCGATCCACAGCCACCATGTGGATAAATCGGTGGCGGACGGCTCCGGGCCGTTTGGGACGACGCTGATTGTCGCGTCCACAGTCAACGGCGACAAGAGCCGCCGCCTGTTCATCGCGGTGTTGCGTTCAGACGGCACGCTGACCTATCCGGCACCGCATATCTTTGAGTATTAGATCCGGCGAAAAAGGGCTGCAGGCGAAAGCACGCCGCTACAGCTTGGGAGTGTTGCTCCTCTTCGCCCGTGATTTCCTCGCCGCAGCCTCTTTCCCAGAGGCGGTAAGGTCCGGAATTGAGGCCGTGTCCACGACCGGATGACCATCGAGCGGAGGCGTCTGCAGCGTGCTGGCGGACTGTATTGTGGCAGGCGCGGAGGCGAGCTTCGAGGCTGTTTTTCTGACAGCCGTCTTCTTTACGGGTGAAGCCTTTGCCGCAGCTTTACTTTTGACCAAATTGGGTTTGCCGTTAGGCGTTGCTGCCGGGGTACTTGCCTTGATGTTGCGAGAGTCGCGTTTCGGCTGGGTCTTTGCTGGCTTGGCCCTAGCCGCATCCTGCTTCGTCGATTGTTCTTTCCGGGTCTTTGGGCCGGTAAGTGCCTCGATCGTTTCAGGGTAGCGATACCCGGCGCTTTTTGCCGCAGCTAGGACCTCTTGGATCGAAGCGCGGGTTACCCTTGCGGCTCCAGGCTGCATCTGCGCGGTCAGCGCAAGCCACTGCAACAGTTGTTGCAGTGCCTGCTGATTGACGTAAGTTTTGCCCTCGTGTTCGTTGACACCTGCCAGCCAGTAAACATCGCCTTCTGCCCAGAATGCGGAGTCAACCAGTTGGTGACCGATCATTGCCAGACGCACACGGGCCGCTGTGCGCCAGCTGTCCTCGCCGTGCATGCCCAATTCAGAGAAAATTTCCGCCAAGGAGGAGCGCAAGCCGAGGCGGTCGACGATGTCGCGTTCCGCTTCGGCCGCTGGCAAGGCTTGCAACGCCGCAACCGCGAGCAGGGGCGACCACAGTGCTTCAGGATGCGTGTGCGGCGGCAACGCCTGCGCACCACGTGCATCCTCCACTGCCGTACGCGCCCCGTCAGCCAGTCCGACGAGAGCAGCGACGTACTCTTCCGGGGTGCCAACAACGGAGCCGGTGAGTTCAGCCCAGCGTTCAAAGACCGGCCTGGTACGCTCGGCCCATGCCTGAGAGGCAGGAGCGTTCGACGAGAGCAGGTCCACGGCCTCGCCGGACACAGCGTGCCGGATCGCGCCTGCCAGGGGTCGCAGCCGCAGTTCGGTCAGGGCCTGGTCCAGGCTGTGCACGCCGGCGCCATTCAATGCATCGTGCAGGCGGTCCCATGGCTGCTCGGCGGTGGAGCGCAGATCGCGCCAGTGCAGCAAAACGGCGTATTGATAGCCGCGGAGATCGAGCGTGAGGCCGTTGTGCAGGAGAGTGGTGGCGCGGCGCAGGTACTCCAGGCCGGTTGCGGTATCACGGTACGCAAGGAAAAACTCGCTCGACGCGGGAAGTGCCAGCGCGTCGGCCAGCGAGCGTTGCCACAGGTCGCCGGTCCACTTGTTCATGGACGCGGCGGAGTGATGCACAGTTCCGCGCGTGCTGGCATACGCGTTGTTGTACAGGATGAGCGCGCGCTCGCCGCCCAGCCGGTTGCTGTACGCGAAGACGTTCTCATCGACCGTGCCGTGTCCCGTCCAGAAGTCGAAGAAGACGAAATTCTCACTTTCCGCAAACAACGCGCGATTGGCCAGCAGCGGGGCGATCTCCGCCTGGTGACGGCGCACCAGATCGTCGTTGGGCCACTCGTCCATCTTGGCCTGCTTGTACTCCATGCCGTATTTTTCGGTATAGCCCTCTATCTGGCCGTGGCCGAACATGGGCAGACCGGGGATGGTCGCCATCATGGTGGCGACGCCAAAGTACTTGTCTCCCGTGCCGAACTGGTCGATCGCGGTGCGCTCGTCGGGATTGGACATGAAGTTGACGTAGCGCTTCAGGATGTCGGGGTCGAACTCGATCGTCTTCTTGAGATAGCTGCGGTACTTGGCGTTTTCCTCGTCGCGCAGCATGACCATGAAGGCGGAGTTGTAGACGCGATGCATGCCGAGGGTGCGAACGAAGTAGCCCTCCAGCAGCCAGAAGGCCTCGGCCAGCAGCAGCGTTCCCGGAACCTCAGCCTGGACGCGGTCCACCACTTCGCGCCAGAACTCGTTGGGCATGATGCGGTCAAACTCG
>CAXUBG010000050.1:13288-16737 GCA_964249285.1 uncultured Terriglobus sp.
GTCATGGCGTCTTCGGCGCGGGACGGGATGGATCCGCCCTGGCCGGGCAGCGGGAACCAGAGCCGCTGGACGTGGCGCTTTGCCAGCACCATGGCGGCGTCGAACCGGATGATCGGAAAGCGCCGCGCAACGTCGAGAATGACCTGGATCACATGCTCCCGAACCGCGTGTTGCGAGTAGTCGAGTTGCGCCGTGTCGTTCCATGCGAACGTGGTGCCGTCGTTGCCGTGATAGATGTAATCCGCTCGCCCGCCACTATCGCGGTGGCGCATCCGGTAGACGACCGCGGCATCGGTCTGGTCGAAATAGTGGTCCTCTATTTTGATTTCCACGCGCGGGTCGGTGGACAGGTCGGGACCTTCAAAGCTGTAGCTCGGGTAGGGGCTTTCGCTGCGTCTGAGAAACCATTCGGGGTGTTCGATGACCCAGGTCGAATCAAGGCCCATGTGATTGGGCACCATGTCGCTGGCCAGCCGCAAACCGACCGCCGTGGCGGATTCGCGCAAGGTTTGGTAGGCTGCGTCGCCGCCGAGATCGTCCGCGATGCGGTAATCCATGAGCGAGTAGGCGGAGGCTACGGCGTCGTGCTGGCCACGGAGACGCTTGATGGTCTGCGATGCGCGGCTGCGCTCCCACAGGCCGATCAGCCACAGACCTGTCATGCCGCGGTCGCGCAGCAGTTGCAGCTCTTCACGCGGAATCTGGTCGAGCCGGTGAATGTGGCGCCCGTGCTTCTTTGAAAGCTGCTCCAGCCAGACGTAGGTGCTCTTGGCCATGAGCACGACCGTTGGCATCCATGCATCGTCGCGGGAGAATGCCTCGTACTCGTTGAGGGGTGCCTGGTAATCGGCGGCGTAGTGCGAGTCCACCAACGCGCCCGACCGTGTGCGGAAGCGCCGCCTGCGGCTGACAGATCCGTCGGCGTCGACGACGTCTTCCCAGTACTCCTCGAATCCGATGTACTCGTTGCCGGCGAAGCCTTCCTTGCCTCCGTATTCCACCGGGCCGTGCTGCCGCATGTTGCGCCCGGAAGGATTGAACTGCATCCAGATGGCGACCTCTTCCTCGCGCAACGTGTCGATGGCCAGGAGTGCGCGCGGCATGGCGGGACCCAGGACGTCAGACCAGTGCTCGCGTATGAAATCGAGCTGGCCGCTCAGTGAATCAGGGGACGCCTCAAATGGCGCACGCAGCGCCTTCAGCAACGTTTTTGTGTCCGCGCTGAAGGCGGGGCGGGTTTCGAAGTAAGTGTCGGCATCGGCCTGCAGTTCCATGTAGGCGGGGACGGTCTGCTTCAGTACCCCATCGTCAAAGAGCAACCGGAAGGGCTTATAGGCGGGATTCTGGTTCGCCAGCCACAGCAGGAGCAGCTCTTCCAGAGCGGCTTCCCTGTGGGAGAGACCGTCGCTCTCGCCCGCGAGCCACTGTTGCGCGGTCAGCTTGCCGGTGTAGACATCCACGCTTGGGAAGCGCTCCGTGAAGGCGAGAAGCAGGGCGTCAATCTGTTCTGTTCCAACGCGTTCGCCGAACCATTTGAGCGCGTCCGAGAGCACGGCCGGGTCCTGCTCCTTGCGGTAGCGTTCCACGACCGCGTGGCTCAGTTCGTCGATCAGGCCCATGGCAAACAGCTGACCGGCGTGAACGACCGCCTTTGGGTCATCGATCGCCGAGGGTCCCCCCATGGCTACGCGAGCGTCGTTCATCTGCCGGGCGAGCCTCCGGCTGGCAGCAACGTTGCCGAAAATCACATTCCCGGTGTAGGAAAAGAGCAAATCCCGCAACTCAAACCGGTCCCGGAACGCGCGTGCAATGTGGAACTCCATGGGCACCTCTCAGCAGGGTTGGGCAACCAGCGACATGCCGCAGTCAGGCCGGGTAGCGGTTTCTATGTGCCGGTGCTGATAGTCTAACGCTCACCCTGAGGCCGGGTTGTCCAGTACAGCACGTGGATGTTACCTGCATAGAGATGGCGCTCGCAGCGTTGCCGATGCCACACTTTTGACCCGCACCTGCCTGCTGCCTTTCAGGCGAGGTGAGGTACTCTATGGCCATGGCACTTCCCGTGCGCGAAGTCGCAGACTCGGCTGCCAAGACGGTCGGCTCCTTCCGGGAGGCGGTTCAGGACTTGCTCGTCCCCGAAATGCGCTCGATGAAGGTTGCTATTGATGCACTCCGCACTGAAATGCAGTTGCGTGATGAACGGCAAACGAAGGCGACCGAAGCTCTGAGTGAGCAACTCTCAAGCGCCATCAAGTCGCTGACGGAAGAGATGCGACTGCGCGATACCCATCAATCGCAGAATATGCAGGCCTTGTCACAGAAGCTGGATTTTGCGATCGACATCCGCGAGCGGCTCGCGCAGGTTGAGGCTCGCCTGCCGAAGCAGTAGATGCCGTCTGCGAAAATAGCGGATGTGAAGTCCATTGCCATTCTGGGTTCCACCGGTTCCATCGGCAGGAGCACGCTAGACATCTGCGCCCGCTATCCGGATCGCTACCGAGTGGTGTCGCTTGCCGCCGGGCACAACCTGAGCGAGGCGTATGCGCAGTGCGTGCGCTGGCATCCGCGTGTTGTTTCGGTGGCGGACGAAGTTTTGGCGGGTCAGCTTGCGCAGCGGCTGAAGGCAGAGGGCATCACCGGGGTTGAGTTGCTCCATGGCACCGCGGGAACGGTTCGCGTGGCGACCTTGCCGGAAGTGGACTTTGTGGTCAGCGCCATTGTCGGCGTGGCGGGGCTGGAGGCAACCTACGCGGCGGTATGCGCCGGCAAGGACGTTGGACTGGCCAACAAGGAGGCGATGGTTGCGGCCGGCGATCTGATTACCTCCGCCGCCCGGCAGAGCGGAGCGGCGCTGCTGCCCATCGACTCCGAACACAATGCCATTCACCAGTGCATGCGTGGTGGCACACCGGACGAGGTGAAGCAGATCTGGCTGACGGCCAGCGGCGGCCCGTTCCGCAACACTCCGCTTGAAGAGTTCGACCGTATTACGCCGGCGCAGGCGCTGAAGCACCCCACGTGGGTGATGGGGCAGCGGATCACCATCGACTCCGCCACCATGCTGAACAAGGGGCTGGAGATCATCGAGGCGTGCCGGCTGTTTGATCTGCCGCCGGCCAAGGTGCGCGTCACAATTCATCCGCAGTCCACGATCCACTCGCTGGTGGAGTATGTGGACGGCAGCATTCTTGCGCAGATGTCGGTCACGGACATGCGCCTGCCCATCCTGTACGCGCTTGCGTATCCGGAACGTGTGCCGTCGGAACTAACCTTTGACCTGGCTGCACTGTCGCAGTTGGACTTTCAGCAGCCCGACTTTGCCCGGTTCCCTTGCCTGCGGCTGGCGTATGAAGCGGCGGAGGCAGGAGGAGCGCATTGCATTGCCTTGAACGCGGCGGATGAGATTGCGGTGGCGGCGTTCCTGGAGCGGCGGATCGGCTTCCTCGACA
>CAXUBG010000050.1:16747-17184 GCA_964249285.1 uncultured Terriglobus sp.
CGTTCATGGGCGTTCCGCGGGTCATCGAGCGCGTCCTGGAAGAAACTGCATCAAGTCAGCCTGCCAGCATCGCAGAGGTACTGCTGTCGGACGAGGCAGCCCGGCAACTCGCGAGACACGCCGTCGCAGATGTGAACGCTCTCCAGTGGGGACCGCAGACGCTTCGCGGCGATGGCACGTCTAAAATGGACGGGTAGCTGGATTAGTTGAGACGGGTATACTCCGCTCCCGTGTACAGCTCGGGGGTCCTTTGCACATTCCGCATTTCCTCATCGTCACGGTCTACTTTCTCGTCATCCTCGGCATTATGGTGCTGGTGCACGAGTTCGGTCATTTCGCCGTTGCCAAGCTGTTCGGCGTGCGCGTTGAGGCGTTCTCGATTGGCATGGGAAAGCGGCTGTTCGGGTGGGTGCACAACGGCACAGACTACAAAGTTT
>CAXUBG010000051.1:0-4770 GCA_964249285.1 uncultured Terriglobus sp.
CAGCGTGACATACACGGCAGCGGCGCCCATCAGGGAATTGTACTCGCGGTGCTGCCCGTAGAGCGCGGGCGAGAACGTTCCGGCGGATTGCGGTGTGAGTGCGGCGGCAGGTGTCAGGCGCGGCAGGAGGCGGGGTACGCGCGCGGCGTAGCTGGAGAAGGCAGCAAAGTGTGCGCGCAGAAATTTCTCTTCGGACAGGATGACGGGGAAGTAGATGATGGCGAACAACACGGCGAGCAGCAGCACCAGTTCCCACCGCCGTGATGCCGCCGTGAAGCCGAACGCGGCCAGCATGGAACCGAGGTAGAGCGGGTTGCGGGTGTAGGCGTAGGGGCCGGTTTGCGTCAGTTCGGTGTTTTTCTTAACGTAGCCGGAGGCGTAGCCGCGCAGCAGGAGTCCGGGGATGACGAGCAGCAGGCTCAGGAGCAGAGACAGCAGAGAGGGCCGCGCGCGCCAGAGGAACACCGCCGCGAAGGCGAACCCAAGGGGTACACGAGCGCGCCGCGCAAACCGTTCCCAACTCCATGCCGCGTTGCTCATGCCTTAGCCATTATCCATGCCTTCCGCGGGTTTCAGCAGGGACAGAGCCGCGTGCAGCACCTCGCCTGCGGTGATCTTTCCGAGGCCTGCGTCGGCCTGCTGAACGTGCCGGTAGCTGGTGGTGCTTGAAGGGTGGCGGAGGACGATGGAGCGTGTGCCGAAGGGGCCGATGCGGGAGGGATCCGTGGGGCCGAACAGCGCGACCACGGGCACGCGCAGGGCAGCCGCAAGGTGCAAGGGGCCGGAGTCGCCGACGATGGCAAGGCGCACCCTTCGCAGCAGCGCGATCATCTGGGGGAGGGTGCACGCGACGCGCTCGGATGTGCTGCCGGAGACAGCGATGACCGCGCTGGAGGTGGGGTCTGGCGACGATGCGGAGGCATTCACCAGGATGCGGAATCCATGGCCGTGCAGCTGGCGTGCGAGTTCGCCGAAGCGTTCCGCAGGCCACTGTTTGGCACCCCAGCCGGCGGTTGGGGCGAGGAAGATGAGCGGCTTGTCCGATGCGGCGGCGAGGGTACCGGCCCAGGCTTCATCCTCCGGACTTACAGGCAAAGCAAAGGATGCGGGTTGAAGCTGCAGCCCAGTCGCGGCGGAGGCAATTTCGACGGCCTGCTCGACGACGTGCGCCTTCGACACGGCTACCCGTTTTGTATAGAGCAGCTGGGCTAATCTTTCGCGGGGCGTGCTGCTGCCGGTCACATGCGGGACGCCGCTGCTCCGGGCGATGAGTGCCGAACGGATTGAGCCTTGCAGATCGATGGCGATGCTGTAGCGCTCCGCGTGGAGAGCGCTGCGGAGTGCCGCCATGCTGCGCACCGTTGCGAGCGAGAGCGGGTGCTTGGACCACGCCTGCGTTTGGGCGAGGTGCACGCGGTCTACCAGGGGGGATGGAACTGCACCGGATCGAGCGCGGAGCAGCGGTGCCCAGCGGGGATCGACCACCCAGCCAATGTGCGCCCCCGGCAGTGCCGCGCGGAGTGCCGCAACCGCGGGCATCCCGTGCAGGACATCGCCCATGGCACCCACGCGCACGATCAGGATGCGTGGGCTGCGCGCATTCGCTTCGCCGCTCAACGCTTGTTATTGTGTCAGAGCCGCTGCTGCCCGGCACGCAGCATCGCACGCAGGTCCGCGATGCAGCGCTGTTCGTCCTGGATGTGAACCTGGAGGTCGCAGACCGCGAGCGGGCCTGCGCCTGCCAGCGTTTGGCGCATGGCAGGTGTGAGTTTGACGGCGTCCTTGGCCGTGGTGACGAAGCCGCCGGCTTGGGCACGGGTTGCGGCGCTGAGCAGATTTGCGATCAGGGCGCTGCCGTACTGCTGGTGGTCGCGCAGCGGGAGGAAACCGGCGGGGGCTATGTCTAGGTCCTTGAGCGACGCCCGGAAGCTTTCCGGGCGGGCCGTGCCGCAGAACGCGAGCGGGCGTGCCGGGCAGGTGCCTTCGACGATGGCGGCGCGCCGTTCGATGATCCAGATGACAGGCATGGATGTCGCTGGCAGCACCTGCTGTATTGCGGGCCGCAGCGCTTCTGCCTCGTCATGGCGGAGCACGAGGATGCTGGCACGGCGCAGGGCGTGCGGCGGTTCGCGCAGATTGCCGGCGGGCAGGAGGGTATCGTGCAGATCCTTGGCGGTGAGGAGCACGATGTCTGCCGCGCGCGCCAACTGCCGGTGCTGGAAGCCGTCGTCGAGCAAGTGGACGGCCTGTGTGCGGCCCGTGCGTGTAACGCGCCGGTCGGTTTCCGCCATTTGTCCGGCGCGGAAGCGTTCGGCTGAAACGTAGACGGGGCAGGCGAGGGTACGCGCGATCAGGAGTGGTTCGTCGCCGAACTCCTCCGCCGTTCCATGGGGATGCACGCGCAGGCTCCCGGCTGACGTGCGTCCATAGCCGCGTGAGAGCACGTCGATGGCGCAGCCGGCGCGGCGCAGTGCCTCGCCGAGCGCGATGACGAAGGGCGTCTTACCCGCGCCGCCAGAGGAGAGGCTGCCGACGCTGATGACGGGGTCGCGAAGCTGCCTGGCCCGTTCGGGATGGCGGTCGAAGGCACGCGACTTCCAGGCGAGGCCCGCGGCATAGAGCGGAACGAGCGGGAGCAGGAGGGGGCGTCTCACCGGCCGCGGTCCTTCAGCAACCGCGTGAGTTCGTCCACGGTGTTTGCGGTTGCGCCGCTTTGCGCGGCAACAAAGCTGCGAATTTTGTCTCTCGCGCCGCTGTTTTCGTTTGCGGCCAGTTGCGTTTGCAGGGTGGCGCAGAGCGCTGCGGGGGTGACGACGGTAAGTGCGCCGGCGCGCACCATCCCGCCGGCCACGTCGCGGAAGTTTTGATAGCTCTCGCCCATGACGACCGGTACGCCGAAGTGGGCGGGTTCCAGGGGATTTTGCCCGCCACGCGGCACCAGCGAGCCGCCGGTGAACGCCACGGTGGCCAGCGCGTACAAGGCCGCAAGTTCACCGACGGTGTCGACCAGGAGCACGCTGCCGGGCTGGATGTCTCCGGGAGCAAGCCGCCATGTGCTGAGCCGCTTCACGTCGAACTTGCGCTGCGCCGCGAGCTGTTCGACATGCCCGGCGCGTTCAGGATGCCGGGGTGCAAGGATCATCACGGCGCCGTCCGCCTTGAGGTTCGGCCAGCAGTCCAGCAGAAGGGATTCCTCGCCTTCGTGGGTGCTGCCGCAGACCAGCACCTTGGCTGAAGGCAGATGTTTGCGCAGCAGGGCAGTCAGCGGCGTTTCCTGCGGTGTGCGAATGCCGTACTTGAGGTTTCCCGTGGTGCGGACACGCTCCGCTGGCACACCGATCCGCGTCCACCGGCGGGCGTCTTCCTCGCTCTGTGCCAGCAGCAGTGTGACGCGACGGAGCAGGGGTCTCCACAGGGCGCGCAAAGCCATGTAACGCGGCAGGGAGCGGTCGCTGACGCGTGCATTGACGACAGCCACGGGAATACCCGCGCGGGCGCACTCCACGATCATGCGGGGCCACAGTTCGCTTTCCATCAGGATGAGGAGATCTGGGCGCAGCATGCGCAGGTATGCCCGGACGGCCCAGGCAAAATCCAGCGGGTAGAAGAAGACTCGGTCTGCGCCGAAGCGCTCGCGGGCGACCTCTTGGCCGGTGGGTGTGGTGGTGGAGAGGACGACCGCATACCCGGGCAGCTTCGCCTCCAGCTCAGCCACGAGGCGGGTTGCTCCTTGCACTTCACCGACGGAGACCGCGTGCAGCCAGATCACCGGCCGGCCGTGGACATGCGCGCTCAAGCGGCGCGGTACGGCTCCAAGACGCTCCCGCAACCCTTCACGGTACCGTCCTTCCCGTGCCATGCGCCAGCCCCAGACCGGCGCGCTGAGCAGGAGGGCGGCCGCGAGTGCGAAGCTGTAGACGATCATCATGGGTTTCGGGCGGGCGCGGCTAGCTCACTTTACCGTGCTCGATGTCAGGACGGATAATCTACCTGCGTGCGCTCTGGATCGTGGTCCCGCGGCGCAGGGTGTTCGTCTTACTGCATATGGCTCAATTCCGTACTTGCTCAGCTGTTGCCCTGCTGCTTTTGGCGGCTGCGTTACCGCAGGCATTCGCTTCGAAAAAAGAAGCGCCCCCCGCCCTGGCGGCGGCGGCATATCCGGCCCACGACACTCATGAGAAGGAACACGTCACCATCGCGGCTGAACCGTTTGATACCCGCCAGAAGGGCGAGTTCTTCCGCGTCGATTATTCCGGGCATAGCATCCTGCCCGTCCGCCTGGTCATTCAGAACGACAGCGATCAGCAACTGGATCTGAATCAAGTCCGGATGCAATTTACCGCCGCCGATAACACCAAGCTGCCCGCCGCGACTCCCGAAGAGTTGCATCGCCGTATTTTTCGTCTCCAGGAGCTTCAGCGTAAGCGCATTCCGGGTACTCCCATCACCTACAAGCCGACGCCGGTGGACAAGAAGATTCAAGATGACGATAAGGATTTCTCCTTTTCGCAGACACTGATTCCGCCGCACACCAGCGCCAGTGGCTTCCTGTTTTACGACATTAAGGAAATCGATGAGCCTGCGCTGCAAGGGGCGGAGATCTATGTCAAGCAGCTGCAGTCAGTGGCACCGGGCGGCAAAGTCACGGAACTGTTTCCCTTTGCGGTGTCCTTTGACCCATATCTTGCCGCGGAAAAGGCGAAAAAAGACCAGGTCCCCTCCGCACCCTCAAAAGCAGCATCAGCCGCCAAGGAACAGCCGTGAGGGAGA
>CAXUBG010000051.1:4780-15427 GCA_964249285.1 uncultured Terriglobus sp.
CTGTTGCTGCGGTTCATGCGTCCGCCGTCCTGTCGGCGCTCACTCTTCGTGCTGCTGTGCCCGCGGATGTGCCGGAGATGCTGGCGCTGATTCGCGAGCTTGCCCTGTTCGAGAAAGAGCCGGACGCCGCCGTGGCCACGGAGGCTGATCTGCTGCGTGATGGCTTCGGCCCGGAGCCCTACTTCCGCTGCATCATGGCGGAGTGGGAGGGTGCGGTGGCTGGCTTTGCGCTGTACTTTTTCCAGTATTCAACCTGGGAGGGACGGCCCTCGCTGTACCTGGAAGACATTTTTGTGCGGCAAGGCTTCCGCAAGCGTGGGATTGGCGCGGCGCTGTTCCAGCGTCTTGCGCGGATTGCGGTGGAACGGCAGTGCACGCGGTTCCAGTGGGAGTGTTTGGACTGGAACAAGCCCGCGCTCGACTTCTACCAAGGCACCGGCGCCGCGGTGAGGCGTGAGTGGCTGAACCTGCGTGTGAGTGGAGATGCGCTGAACGCGCTTGCGAGGCGATCTAACACTCCACTGTAAACTGATAGAAGTATGCCGCTACCTGCCGCACTCAGTTCGGGTCTGCCCGCGCGCGGAAGAGATTGAACGGCGGAAGCAGTCGCGAGTGATCCGGCGCGTGACCAGCAAGACGGAACAGGATGCAGAGACGCTGCTCTATTGGCAGGCACGGACTTCCGCGGATCGCCTGGAAACCGCCTTTGCCATGACTCGGGCGGCCTACATTGCCAAAGGATACGATGCCGCAAGTCTGGGACGATCAGAACGATTTATTACGCGCATTCAACGAGAACGGCGTTGAATACCTGGTGGCCGGCGGCCACGCGGTAAGTCACCATACCGAGCCTCGTACCACCAAGGATTTGGATCTCCTGATTCGCGACAGCGAACAAAATAGTGATGCAGTGTACCGTGCGCTTGCAGAGTCCGGTGCCCCGCTAGGCGATATTTGCCCCAGCGACTTTCGGGATCCGAACGCGGCTTTTCAAGTGGGTGCGGAGCCGTCGCGCGCCGGTATTCTGCAAAGCATCTCCGGTGTGGAGAACGAGCAGGCGTGGAGGAGGCGTGTGCCCGCCCACATCACAGACGACCTGGTACCTACGCTTTTCATCTCGGCTGACGATTTGCTTCGGGCAAAACTAGCTGCGGGCAGACCACAGGATTTGGCGGACGCGGCGAAAATTGCCGCGACACAGAACGCGATGGAGCAGCAGGCACGTCCGGACACAAAGCCTGACGAAGGTCCGGCGTCCTGATGATGAAGATCAAAGTGATTGGCGGCGGGCTGGCCGGCCCGGAGGCGGCGTTGCAGGCGGCGCGCGCGGGCTGCGAGGTTTCGCTGTACGAGATGCGTCCGCACCGCTCGACGGAGGCGCACCAGACGGCCGACTTCGCGGAGCTGGTGTGTTCGAATTCGCTGAAGAGTGAGAGCGAGAACACCGCGCCCTGGCTGCTGAAGCAGGAGATGCGCGGGGCCGGGTGCGTGCTGCTGGCGGAGGCGGATGCATGTGCCGTGCCCGCGGGTCATGCGCTTGCGGTGGACCGGGTGGAGTTCTCGCGCCGGGTGGCGGAACGCATCGCGGAGGAGCCGCGCATCACGGTGATTCGCGAGGAGGTGACGGCGCTGGAGGAGGATGGGGACTGCCTGACGGTACTTGCGACCGGACCGCTGACGTCTCCCGCGCTAACGGCGGAGCTGCAACGGCTGACCGGCGCGGATCACCTTTCGTTTTACGACAGCATTGCGCCCGTGGTGGATGCGACGACGATCAACATGGATCGCGTCTACTTCGCGGCGCGGTGGGATAAGGGGACGGCCGATTACATCAACTGCCCGTTCACGCGCGAGGAGTACGACACGTTCTACGACGCGCTGCTGGCCGCCCACGAGGTGGAGGCGAAGGAGTGGGAGCGGCTGGACTACTTTGAAGGGTGCCTGCCGGTCGAGGAGCTGGCGCGCCGCGGCAAGGATACCCTGCGCTTCGGCTGCATGAAGCCCGTCGGCCTGCGCGACCCGCGCACCGGGCAGACGCCGTATGCCGTGGTGCAGCTGCGGTGCGAAAACCTGCGCGCCGATTCGTATAACCTCGTCGGCTTTCAGAACCACATCAAATTCGGCGACCAGGCACGCGTGCTGCGCCTGATTCCCGGGCTGGAAAACGCAACCTTTCTTCGCTACGGGCAGATTCACCGCAACACCTACATCAACTCGCCCACGCTGCTGACGGAGACGCTGCAGCTGCGCGACCATCCTCATGTTCTGATCGCAGGGCAGCTTTCCGGCGTGGAGGGCTATACAGAGTCGATCGCGGGCGGGATGCTGGCGGGCCGCTTTGCCGCGGATCTCGCACGCGGTGAGCAGCCAACGCCTGCTCCTCGTCTGTCTGCGCACGGGTCGTTAGTTCACTACATTACCCATGCGGAAGCCAAGCGCTTTCAGCCCGCCAACATCACCTTTGACCTGCTGCCGCCGCTTGAAGAGGAGTTACGCAAGAAGATACGCGACAAGAAAGAACGCCACCGGCTTCAATGCGAACGAGGCCTGATTGCCTGGCGCGACTGGCTGGCCGAAGCGGCAGTCCATGAGAACGCGTTAGCATAAGCAGCTATGGAAAACAGTCAAGGTGTTTGTTCTGTCCAGGACTTTCTGTAAAGTGTGTGGAACACCTTACTCCCGCCGGACACCGAGATCACTCTCTTTCGAGGCCAACTGCACGATTATCCTGTTCTACCAAAATTGGTCCGCGAACCTAACGAGCTTAGCTTTGTTCAACAGTCTGAGGGCGAGATGCTATCACGCCTGAAGCGAGCATCTCCCGATGCTTGCTCCTCGCGGCCTGAAAATGATTGGGATTGGCTCAGCCTTGGCCAGCACTACGGTATAACCCGCATGTCGGACTGGAGCGCAAATCCACTTGTTGCATTGTTTTTCGCACTCGAGTTGGACCCAGCACATCAAGCAATACCCCTGGTATATCTCTATCCCATAAAGCCCGACATAATCGAGCGTGACAAGAAAGCCTCGCCGCTGAGTATTCCGCATACCAAAGTAATCCAACCAGTACACAGTCATCGATCTGAAGTGCAAGCCGCTTGGCATGTGGTTCACGCAATTCATCAGGAGACTTATGGTTCTTATTGATTCATACCTTTAGCCGACATGCCCCCACATAACGTGAGAATTACGAAAATCGTGATCAGTAGGCAACATGAGTACACCTTTATATAAACCCAGCGAGCAACTACTTAGCTTCCTTCTTGTTTCGCGCGCGTACCTTGAACCAGATGGGTGAGCCGATGAACTTGAAGCTGGCGCGGATCTGATTTTCGAGGAAGCGTTCGTAGCTGAAATGCAGCTTTACATCGCGGTCGGTAAATAAGACAAACGTGGGCGGAGCGACGGCGGCCTGGGTCATGTAGTAGATGCGCAGCCGCTTGTTATATGGCACGCCTGCCTTTTCAAACTCGACGGTTTCAAGGAAGCGGTTCATCTCCCCGGTGGTGATGCGCTTGCGCCGCTCGCGTGCGACCAGCTGCACCTTCTTGAAAACCTCGCCGACGTTGCTGCCATCTTTGGCACTGGTATAGATCAGCGGAGCATAGTCCAGATACTTGAGTGCGTCGCGTACCTGTTCCGTGTAGACCTTCTGGTCGGCGGGCGGTTTGCCGTCTTCGCGTGCCGTGGTGACCGCGTCCCACTTATTGACCAGGATGATGACACTGCGGCCGCTCTCATGCGCGTACCCCCCGATGTTGGCGTCCAGCCCGGTGACGCCTTCGGTGGCGTCGATGACCAGCAGCGCAACGTCCGCCGCCTCCAGGTGCTTGCGCGCCATGATGACGGAGAGTTTTTCCGCCATCATGGTCGTTTTGCCCTTGCGCCGGATGCCTGCCGTATCGACAAAGCGGAAGCTGTGCCCGCCGCGCTCGACGACCTCGTCCACCGCATCGCGCGTGGTGCCGGCGATGGGAGAGACGATCGCCCGTCCCGTCCCGGTGAGGGCGTTCAGCAGCGTACTTTTGCCGACGTTCGGCCTCCCGATGATGGCGATGCGCGTTTCGCGGCTGACGTGCTCGCCGTGCGAACGCAGCTTGCGTTCCCTCGGCTGCTCGTGCGGGGACTCGGCGATCTCAGCGTCCGTGCCAAGCGACGGAGCGGGTGCTCCATGCATGACAGCCTCACCGTCATACGTGGGATCAGGTGCAACCGGGAGCGCCGCGCTCACCGCGTCCAGCAGGTCGCTGATTCCCAACCCATGTTCCCCGCTGACCGCGAATACATCCTTAAACCCGAGCGTGCGAAAGCTCTCGGCCTGCGGTGCAATCTGCGCGGTGTCCATCTTGTTGACGGCGAGAAAGGCCGGCTTGCCGCTGCGTATCAGCAGCCGCGCCAGATCGATATCCGGCAACGTCAGTTCGCTGCGCCCATCCACCACCTGCACAATCGCTCCGGCCTCATCCAGCGCGATGCGCGCCTGCCGGAAAATTTCGCTTGGAATCAGCGCCGCGTCGTCTGGTACGACACCACCTGTGTCCACGATGCGCAACACGCGGCCTTCGAAATCCACTTCGCCGTAGATGCGGTCGCGCGTGATCCCTGGCTCGTCACCGACAATGGAGCGGCGGGTGCCTGTCATGCGATTGAACAGCGTGCTCTTGCCTACGTTTGGGCGCCCGCAGATAGCGAACAGGGGCGACGCGATAGCGTCCGATGGCCGCTGAGCCTCTTCGATCATGGGCAGCATGGCGGCAAGCGCGTTTTCCGTCTCAGGATCGGAGAGCGCCGCGAAATTGACCTTGGCGCGAGCACCCTCGCCACTGTCCAGGCCTCGGGTGCCACGCACGGGACGCGGCGTACTGGGCGAGGCTTCAGGCGCTCGCTGCGCACCGGTTACGGCGCGGCCCTTCTGCCGCTCCGGCGACTGCGTGCGCACTTTGCTCTTCGAAAATGCGGCGGACTTTTTGGCCGCGAGCGCCTTGCGGCCCTTCGGGGAAGCTCCACCAGCGGACGATGCCGACGCCTTCGCACCTTTCGGTGTCGCGCCCTTGTGTGGCCGCGTCTGCGCCGTCCGGTGCTTCTTGCCAAGACGCTTCTTCTCGGGTGCCATGCTTTACCTGCTGTCTTCAGGGTAGCAGCGCACCCCCGCGAACTTTGCCGGACAATCCAGCGGAAGGTTCAGCGCGCCAGTCGCCCCTCAGCTTTCAGGTCCACCTGATAGAGCGCGCCATTGGTGGCCAGCGCCGCCGATCCATCGTCCATAAATGCAAGTCCTACGAGACCGCTGCCGCTCACCGCGACGCCGGCCTCCTTCCTGGGCGTGATGCGGATAATGCCGCGGTCGCCGTGCAGTGACGCCGCGATGTAGACGTTGCCATCCACATCCAGAGCCAGTCCCTGCGGGCGTCCCAGGCCCCGGTACCACGTGCTCACGTCGCCCTCGGGGGAGACGGCGTAGATCGCCTCGTTGCTGCTGGTGGTGGGACCCGTGACGAGCAGGTTGCCCTCATCCGTGAAGGCGAGATGGTAGGCCGACACCGACGGTTCCAGCGTGGCGAAAACGAAGACGGCACCCTGTGTATTGAGCTTGAAGATGGTACCGCTGCGATCGCCGACGTACAGGTTGCCGTCATCGTCAAAGGCCAGCCCGGTCGCAATGCCCATGCCCTCGGCCCACTGCGTCATCGCGCCATCCTTGCTGATGCGGTAGACCGTTCCCTCCACGCGCGACGAGCAGTACAGGTAGCCGTCCGGCCCGAAGGCAAGGCCGCTGGCATTGGCCAGGCCCTTCACGAACGAGCGCATCTGGTAGTCGCGGTCGATGCGGTAAATGGATACCGGCACCTCCTGCCCGCGCGATCCGGAGAACGTCGCGTACAGGTTGCCCTCCGCGTCTACGACGGGATTGGCGATGGGATGCAGGTTTTCGGCCAGGGGGAGGGCGATGCTGATGGGCAGCGCATTTGAACGCTGCTCGCCCAGGCTGAGCGTGACCTCGCCGGAGATGGTGCCGTCCGGCACGCGCAGGGTCACGCGATTGCCGGAGGTAAAGGTCAGCGGAGCAAGCGTATCGCCAACGTACACGGCAGGCCGGATGGAACCGCTCAGGTGTTCGCCGCGTAGATCGACAAGGCCGTCCGGCATGGCAGCGGCTGGTGTGACGGAAAGCAGATGCGGCATGGACGCGTTGCCGCGCAGGTGAGTCAAAATCGCCATCACGTTCGAGCCTATGCTCTTTTTTCAGCCGGATGCAACATGTGGCGTCCGTTACCGCACATGGGGTGCATGAAGCATGAGTTGCCGCACGATAAGGATCTGCTGCAGCACCGCTTGCAGGATCAGCGCATAGACGCCCGCTGCCAGGTCGTCCACCACAATGCCGGTGCCTTCCGGCAGCTGCTCCAGGCGGCGCACCGGCGGCGGCTTCAGGATGTCAAACAGCCGGAAGCACACGAGACCGAGCAAGGCAAAGGTCCAGGATGGCAGGCACAACGTCAGCGTCAGCCATTGCCCCGCCACCTCATCAATCACGACGATCTGCGGATCCTTGCGCCCGCTCTCCCGCGCGACACGCGTGGCCGCGGGAATGCCGACGGCAGCAGCAGCAGCCGCCATGCCCAGCGTCATCAGCGGCAACCAGTGCAGCGGCACACGCCGTGCGACGACGTACCAGATCAGTACGGCGACGATGGAGCCGTACGTTCCCGGACCGGGCTGGAGGTATCCCGCGCCAAAGAACGTCCCTGCAACCCACGCCCATGGCGTTTTGTTTGCCGGGGGCGCGCCTTGCGCAGGCACGCGCCTAGTTCTCGCGTCCGCGCTGCTGCTCGCGCTGCAGGTCTTCCAGCAGGTCCGGATCGTGTATGGGCGAGGTGATCCGGTAGTCGCCGCTGGCCCACTTGCCGAGGTCGATGATGCGGCAGCGCTCGCTGCAGAACGGAAACTCCGTATCGGCAGCGGTGACGAGCTTCTTACAGGTGGGGCAATGGAGTGCTTTGTTTGGCATACTTTGACTCACGCTGACTACGCTTTGGTGGCGGCCATTCGTGCACGCGCGGCCTCAACATTTCTGGACCGTTCCGCATAACGCTGCTTGCTAAGCTCGTTGCTCTCGATGAGCTTGAGCGTTTGCGGCATGAACGGATTGCCTGTTGCGGCCTGCGACAGGTCCGCGAACTTGGCGCGCACGAAGAACGCCTCACCCTGGGTGTCCGCGAACAGGTCCGCGTCGAGCGCCCCATGCAGCGCAAGCGTGGACGCCATCTCCCAAAAGCTGACAACTTGCCGCCAATACGCGTTCTGCTCGGTGCCAGGGTGATGAATTTTGGAGAACTCTTCCTTCGTAGCGGGCCAGAACTCCATCGAAACAAAGTCGCGCGCCTTGCGCATGACCTGTTCGCGGCGCAATTCATAGAGCTTCAGGATGATGTCTGCATCCGCGGGTGTTGCCATGGTTTGTTCTCCGGTCGTTCGGGTTAATCCAAAATGCGGGCGACGACGTCGTAGTCGTGCGCTTCGGTGATCTCCGCGCGGTAGAAGGTGCCAGGTACGAGGATTTCGCGGTCACCGAAGTCGTTGATCAGAACGTGGCCGTCGATCTCGGGAGCCTGCTGCATGGTGCGGGCCTGCCACAGCAAATCAGTTTCTTCAGACGGCCCTTCGATCAGCACTTCTACTTCACGGCCTACCTGCGCGGCGCGGGCCTTGGCGCTGATTTTGCGTTGCAGGCGCATCAGCCTGCGCCGGCGCGCTTCGATGGTGCGCCTGGGGACTTTCTCGCCCAGATCGAAGGCGGCTGCGCCTTCTTCGTCCGAATACGAAAACACGCCCAGCCAGTCGATCTTCGCCGCTTTGATGAAGTTTTCCAGCTCGGCGAACTCCGCGTCCGTCTCACCGGGAAAGCCTACGATGAACGCCGTCCGGATTGTGATACCGGGCACGATGGCACGCGCCTTCTCCAACATGCGCAGGAAGATCGTGCCGGAGCCGCCGCGCTTCATGCGCTTCAGCACCGTCGGCGAGGCGTGCTGCAGCGGCACATCGAGGTACTTCGCGATGTTGCCGTGCGCGGCGACCGTCTCCAGCAGCTTGGTGGTGACCTTGTTCGGATAAGCGTAGAGAAAGCGCAGCCATTTGATCTGGCCGATGCCCTCGACGTGCATGGTCGCGAGGGCTTCCAGCAGCGTTGCGAGGCCGTCCTTCAGGCCCAGGTCTTCACCAAAGCAGGTGGTGTCCTGGCCAATCAGCGTGATCTCGCGGACACCCTGGCGCATCAGGTTTTCCGCCTCACTCAGGATGGACGAGATGCGGCGTGACCGGAACTTGCCGCGCAGCTGCGGGATGATGCAGAAGCCGCAGGGATGGTCGCAGCCCTCCGCAATCTTGATGTATGCGGACGCACGCGGCGTGGCAAGGATGCGCGGCGTCTCGTCGCTGTACAGGTAGCTGGGTAGCACAGCAGCCGCTCCATCCCACGCCTCACGGCTGAAGCGTCCGTTGCGTTCACGCAGGTCGCCTTCGGGACGGGAGGTTTGCTCCGGCACCTCCAATTGCGAATGCTTCCGCACCGCGCTGCTGGCACGGTCAATCAAGCTCCTGGAATCTGCCGTCGAGGTCGGTGCCCCTTCGCCCAGGTTAGCTTCGCGAACCTGGGGCACCCGGTTCGCTGGTGATTGAGTCAGGCTTTCAGGTGCTCCGGTGAGGATCGTGAAAGGCGAGGTGTTGGGCAGCGGCTTGGGTTGCAGGCCTGCAGCGGCCAGGATGCTGTCCAGTTCGCCTGTACCCAGCACCGCGTCCACTTCCGGAATGTTCTTCTGGATTTCGTCGCGGTACCGCTCGACCAGGCAGCCGGTCACGATCAGCCGCTTTGCGCGTCCGCCGGTCTTGTGCGCGGCCATCTCCAGGATGGTGTTCACGCTCTCCTGCTTCGCGCTGTCGATGAACGAGCAGGTGTTGACCACGATGATGTCAGCGTCCTCCGCCGCGGGCGTCAGTTCCGCACCGGCGTGGTGCACCATGCCCATCATGACCTCGCTGTCCACCAGGTTCTTGGGGCAGCCCAGCGAGACAAAGCCGATACGCGGGCGCGCCGGTGCAGTCGCCTCGACAGGAGCGATGGTGTGCAGACCGTCGATGATTTCCGCTAGAGGCACTCCCTCCAGTCTACCGCGCCTGCGATGCTAGAATCACGGAGTGCCGGGTCCTACGCGACGTAATCCCGCCAACCCCGCCAGGTCCGGAAGGAAGCAACGGTAACGGGCTAGTGTGTGCGCAGTAGGTCACCCGGCGCTTTTGCGTTCCGCCTCCTTCATGCAACGATTTCTGACTCCCAAGTGGGCGCTTGCCGTCCTGTTCCTGATTGATGGCATCGGCTTTGGCACGTGGGCGGGGCACATTGCCGTGTACAAACACGCCCTGTCCCTCAGCGATGGACAGCTGACCACCGTCCTGGTCGCGATTGTCTTCGGGTCCATTGTCTCCATGCCGCTTGCGGGACGCGTGGCCGCGGCGCGCGGCAGCCGGTGGATGTGCGCCGTCACTGCGATCGCGGACATCGCCTCGATCGCGCTTCTGAGCCAGGCGGCGCATCTGCTCTTCCTGATCGTTGCCGGACTGTTGTTCGGCGTGGCCAAGGGCGCGCTGGACATCGCCATCAACACGCAGGCGGTCAGCCTGGAGGAGCCGGGCAAGCGCTCAAACATGAGTTTTCTGCAGGGCTGCTGGAGCGTCGGCGGGCTTACCGGCTCCGGCCTGGCGTCCGTGCTGCTGCGGCATGGCGGTACGGTGGGCCGCGATCTCTTGATTGCCACCGGCCTGCTTACATTGCTGGCGCTGATCGCTTTGCCGGCGCTCGGGAGCGGGATCGTAGCCGCGCCGCGTGAACGTTTTCGCAGGCCAGGGCGCAACCTGCTGCTGATCGGTCTGCTTGCCTTTGCAGGCTTGATGGCGGAAGGGTCCATTTCGGACTGGACATCGGTCTATCTCCATGCAAATTTGCATCTGAGCCTGTCGCTTGCCGCTGCCGGCTTCAGCGTGTACGCCGTTGCGATGGCGGCCATGCGTTTTACTGGCGATTGGCTGGCGGAGCGGCTGTCTGGCAAGCGGCTTCTGCTGCTGAGCGGCTCGTTGATTGCGGCCGGTATCGCGGTTCTGCTGCTGTGCCGCTCGCCGTGGCTTGCCGCCTGTGGGCTGGCGATGGCAGGCATGGGCACGGCCAATGTCGTCCCAGTCCTGTGGAGCGCCGCCGGCCGGGATGCGATGGGCGCGGGTCCGGCGATTTCCGTTGTCGCGACCATCGGCTACCTGGGTTTCCTGGCAGGCCCTCCGCTGATTGGCTCGGTGGCCGCTGCTGCTGGATTGGGACATGCGCTTTGGATTCTTGTCCTTGCGGGGCTGACGCTCGCCGTGTCGCCCCTGCTGCTGCCCGGAGACGCGTGGCGTGCCGCACCTCCCGTGACGCAGGACGCAACCGTTGCGGGTGTGTAACGCGCCCATAAACGGGTATGCTCGTGTCTGATACCGGGCACTCTGGGTGCAGGGTGCGGAGGACGTCCCGTTGAATTTGCAACTGAAGCCGCGCGTTGCCGTACGCGCCAAGATCTCCGCAGTGGGCACCTACGTTCCGCCGCGCCTGCTGACCAACGC
>CAXUBG010000051.1:15437-17039 GCA_964249285.1 uncultured Terriglobus sp.
GGTGCAGGCAAAGATCGGCGCATCGAAGGCCTGGGGATTCGACTTGTCCGCGGCTTGCTCGGCGTTCACGTACGCATTGCAGGCGGGCGCGAAGTTCGTGGAGAGCGGCACACATACCAAGGTCCTGGTGATCGGTGCGGACACGATGAGCTCCATCGTGGACTACACCGACCGCTCCACCTGCATCCTGTTCGGCGACGGCGCGGGCTGCGTTCTGCTGGAGCCCTGCGAGGGCGACGAGGTCGGCCTGGTCGACTTTTGGCACGAGGTGGATGGCACAGGCGGTCCATCGCTGAATATGCCCGCAGGCGGCAGCCTGTGCCCCGCCAGTATCAAGACGGTCACGCAACGCGAACACTTCATCCGGCAGGACGGGCAGGCCGTGTACAAGTTTGCCGTTCGCAAGATGATGGAAGCCAGTGAGCGCGTCCTGCACCGCAATGGCATCACGGGCGCGGACATCGCCGCCTTCATCCCGCACCAGGCGAACAAGCGCATCATCCTCGCGACAGCCGAACGCCTGGGTTTGCCGGAGGATTGCGTCGTCATCAACATCGACCGGTACGGCAATACGACCGGCGCGACCATTCCACTGGCCATGGGTACTGCGCTGGAAGATGGACGGCTGAACAAGGGTGATCTGGTGCTGCTGGCCAGTGTGGGGGCCGGGTTCACCGTCGGGGCGACGCTGCTGCGGTGGGAGTTCTGAGGTGCGATCGCAAAATGAGTATTTCTTGACGGCTTAATATCTGTAAGATATATCTGTAAGCAGCAATGAACGATCCGTCCAAGACAACAACTGCGGATGCCCTCCTGGGACTGCTCAGCCTCGGCCCGATGTCCGGCTACCAGCTTCGGCAGTTGATCGACGAATCCATTGGCAACTTCTGGACAGAAAGCTACGGCCAGATCTACCCAACGTTGAAGAAGCTCGTGACAGAGTGCATGGTGACCGCGCGAGTCGAATCACGCGGCGGCTCTGGTGAACGCACCCTGTACGCGCTTACCCCCGCTGGGCGCAGGCGGGTGCACGACTGGCTGCAACTGCCGGCGCAGGTCCGTCCGCCACGCAACGAGCTGCTGCTCAAACTCTTTTTCAGCGGGCTCGTCTCGAGGGAAAGTGCGGTGCGGCAGGTGGAGGCGTTTCGCACCCTGCAGTTGCAGCGCATCGCGCGCTACGAAGCCACCGCGAGGGAAACCGAACACCGTCATTCCAAACATCCCGATCTGCCCTACTGGCTGATCACCGTCCGGTACGGACTCCATGAGGCACGGGCCTTGCTCGAGTGGTCGCAGGAGACATTGCGCACCTTGCACGCGCTGGAAGCCGCTTCCGGTCCAGTGCTGGTGAAGGAAAAGGCACCGCGCAAAGGAGGAACCGCATGATCGCAGATCCCGTTTGGATGAAAGCATTGCTCACGGTTCACGTTGCCGCTGGAACCGGCGGGCTTGTTCTTGCACCCGTCGCGCTGGCGACAGCGAAGGGCGGCAAACAGCACCGCCGCTGGGGCATGGTGTATCTCTGGTGCACCGGGGCAGTCGCGGCAACGGCCATCCCCATGGCGATGTACCGCCCTGTTCTGTTTTTGGCGCTGGTGGCGG
>CAXUBG010000052.1:0-7938 GCA_964249285.1 uncultured Terriglobus sp.
CGCCGACAGACGACCAACTGCGGCAGATGAACACGTACATCGACCGGGAGCTGCGGAAGCTTGAGCGCAAGCTGGGCAAGCCGGATGTTCCGCTGGTTATCGCCACGTCGGGTGCCGCGGCAGCGCTTGCGACAGCCAGTCAGTCTGGCATTCTGACGGCTAAACACCCGCTCAAAGCCGCCAAGAAAGCCGCGAAGAAGGCAGCCGCGAAGAAGGCGGTGGTTGCCGCGAGCGCGCAGGAACCGATGATCGCGGAGGCCGCGTCCGTCCGCGCGCTCGCCCGCAGGCTGGTCAAGATGACGAATCTTGAGCGCTCACAGGTGCCCGGCATTGGGCCGAAGCGCAGCGAAATCATTATTGGCGGGGCATTTGTCTACGCCGAAATACTGGAGCGGCTGCAACTGGGCGGCTTCCGTTACTCGCCGCTTGGCCTGCGCGACGGCATGCTGGCGCAAATGCTCTCCGACAAGGATGAGCGCGCGTCCGTGCACAAGGCCGTCGAGGAGGAGCGTTGGAGTGGTGTACTCAATGTCTGCAAGCGATACGCCATCGACCTCAAGCGGGTAGAGCCGGTACGTGCCGACGCCGTCAAGCTATTTGATGCGCTGGAGCGTGTCCATCTGCTGCCCCAGTCCTATCGTGAGTGGGTTGCCGCAGCCGCCATGATGAACGATGTGGGTAAGTTCATGAACCATCAGGGTCATCATCGACATACGCAGTACATCATCGAAAATTCAGAGATCTTTGGCTTCTCGCCAGCAGAACGTATCGTGATCAGCGCCATCGCACGGTACCTGGGCAAGAGCCGCCCTGATCCGATGGAACGTCCGCTGCGTGCTATTACCGTGGAAGAGCAGGGCAACGTGATCCGCGCCATTGTGCTGCTGCGGCTTGCCGTCGCGCTCAATCAAAATAGAACAAGCAGCGCCGTCCAGTTCGCGGCGCGTGTGTACCCGAAACGCGTGTTGCTGGAACTGCACGCAGGACGTGGCAGCGCGGAACTGGAGCGTTGGTCCCTAGACAAGGAAGCGAACTATTTCCGCGAAGTCTTCCGGCGAGATCTAACCGTGGAACTGGCGTAAAGCGTACGCACCACGCGCGGGTCCAACATCCATTGGAGCGTCGCCACGCCACGCTCCAGGTTTAGTTTGGCGATCGCGCCCTTACGCATCCGGACCAGTGCCGGCGGGCGGCTGGCACGGACGGCCTGTGCCGGCTGCATCAACATACCTAGGAACTGAACCAGGTTGGGGCTGTGGCCGACCACAAGCAATGATTCGCGCCCCGAACACTCCACCAGCAGCTTTTCAAATTGCGCGAAGCTAGCGGACGGTGCCAGCGCATCGGACAGCAGGATCTTCTGCTCATACCCGGTCTCCGTGCCAACCAGCGACGCTGTCTGCAGGCTGCGCTTCAACGGACTCGAGACAATCAGATCGAAGCTTACACTCATCGACGTGAGTGTATTTCCCAGCAGCAGGCAATCGCGGCGTCCTGCCTTATCCAGCGGCCGCCGCGGGTCGAGGAGTGGGTTCTTGCGCCGCGTTCCAGCGGAAGCATGTCTCAACAAATAGAGGTTCATCGTCTGGAATCATTTTAAGCCGCTGGTTCATGACCGTCCCCCAACGTCCACTCTTCCGCGACCAGCAGGCCGCCAAGCGAATAAACCTGCCCCGTACGGCGGAACCCATTTCCACGCAGGACATCTTCGTAGTTCGGAAGTCGCTGCACGCGCAACCCCGTGAGAAGCCGGAACGCGAGGTAAAGAAGACGCACAAGAGCCAGCGCAGGCAGGCGGGCAGTGCCCTGTGGAATCCGGAACTCGGAGTTGATCCAACGTGCGCCGCGCGCAAGCAGACACGTGATCCGCGGGATCAACACTTCCAGTTGGGAAGTGGTCAGGCAATCCATGAAGAAGTGCGACGCGACCAGGTCAAAGGGACCTCCGTTAAGTTGGTCGAGAGGACCGGTGGCAAGGTCCAGACAGCGGGTGCTGACCCTGCCCGGCGGTGCGCATCTGCGCCGCAGTGCCTGCAGCATCGCCTCGCTCGCGTCGATCGCAGTCAGGTGGACGTGAGGTGCCGCATCCAGCAGGCGTGCGGCGAACCGCCCATCCCCATCGCCCAACAGCAAGGCATTGGATGCCGTTGTGACCTGCGGCAAAAGAGTGAACCTGCAACGCTCAAGGGCTCGTCCGAAGGTGAGGTACTCCATCCAGCGGTATGGCTTCGCAAGCCGGTCAAATCCGTTCTTCATGTGCTGGACAGTAACGAAGTGAACGGCCACACCACGAGAGGGGTCAGCAAGGCTGCATCGGCCAGCGCGCGAAGATGCACACCGTCAAAGCGGGGGCGAAACCGTTCCAGCAGCAACAGAAGGCCGGTGCTCAAGAGTGAAGCCAGGGCGATAGCCCTCCCGTGCCTCTGCACGAGGCAGAGAACGCTTACACATGCAAGCGTCGCTCCCGTAACGTTCAGCCGCTGTGCAAGCCACGCGGTGCACGCATCCGTGCCGGCACCCGGAGACTGTTCCCAGCGGGAGATTGCGACACCATTGAAATAACAGACGGCGGCGAAAAGGAGCATCGATGGGAGTACAGACCGGAATGCGATGGTGCCATGCAAGATCTCAGGCATGGTTGCCGCAAGCCCGAAGATCAATCCAACGACGGCTTCCTTTGGTACACGCGCACGATGGAATCCGTGAACGGCGACCACATAGAGCAGCAACGGGAACGCCAGCGAGAGCCATCCGGCACGCAGCACGCGGGGCAGGTGCACAACGAAGTCTGCCAACACGGGTGCCGCGCAGACAAACACCACAGCAAACCCCCGGCGATGCGCAAGGTGAAAATAGTGACGCTGCTTGAGGTCGCCTCCATACAGCGCGTCGGAAAGCCGGTCGGCCGCGTAGATCATCCAGACAGCCAACGCTAGCGCCAGCGTCCCAAAAGCGGGGACAGCGATATGGAAGGCCCTGGCGAAGAGCAGGGTCCATAGAGCTGCAACAGCTGGCGCATCCAGGCTCAGCAAATGCCAGAGCGCAAGAGGTGATCTCCTCGCACTCGAGCTGGCGCGAACCGGTGCCGTAACAAGTGTGGCCACACCTTAAGTTTACGGTCGGGCTACAGAAAGGACCGCCGCGGAATAGCGCGACCGTGGCACAGCTCTCGTGCAAACGACCGCGCTGCTCTCCTGCTCAAACGTGCTACTGATCGCGGTTCTGCAGCGACGGCGCATCATCCTGGCCACGTGCCCGCGTGGACGTCCGAACTGCCAGCGAGTTGGTCGTGGTGAAGCGCACCACACTTTCGCTCGCAATCTGCACCTGCTGGCCGCGGGTGACGGCGTTGACGCCGGCACCCGTACCGCCGCCCGCCGCAGCGCCAATCGCAGCGCCCTTCCCGCCGCCGAAGATGCCGCCCAGAACCGCACCTGCTGCCGCCCCAACCCCGGTCTTGACCGCGGTGTTTTCTCCACGGCCTTTCCCTTGAACGCTGTAGGGCTGTGTCGAAAGCGAAAGGCGCTCACCGCCCCGCGCATTAACCCCTGTCAGTTCGACGGTCAGCAGGGAGGCTCCTTTGAAGTGTGCTGCTTCATGCACTTCGGTGACCCGTCCACTTACGGTCGATCCGCGTGCAATCAGCACCATGCCGTCCTGCACGATATCGGTCGCAACCGCACCAGAAAACGTATCTCCGGGCTGTGCCGTCGCGCTATCCAGTGTTTGTGTCACACGAACCGGCAGCGTTGACCCCGCCGGCAGAGTCACCACCCGGGCGACCGGCGGCGCTGGGGCAGCCGGCTGCACCGGTTGAGATTGCACTGGAGCCTGCGGCGGCGGCAACCGGTTGATTGGTGCCGGTGCGGGTGCAAGATCCGCGTGGGCGGGACTTGAAGGCGTGCGCACCCGTTCGCGCGATGTGACGGTCGGCGCTGGCGCGATCTGCTGCAGGGGCGTCGTCGTGGTGGTCGTTGCCGGTCCCGCAGCGGAATTGACAGTAATGTCGTTGATTACCTTGCGTACGCCAGTGATGGCTGCGGCGTCATTAGCCGCAAGGCTGCGTGCGGCATTGTTGCTCACGATGCCTGTCAACGTCACCGTTCCAGCTTGCGCAATGACCTGGACAGGCTCATTTGCCAGCCCGCCATCAGAGGCAATGCGTTGCTGCACCTGCGCGGTCAGTGTGGGATCGTCGACGGTGGCGGAGGGATGGCTGTTGCATCCGACGGTGGCCGAGGCCAGCAGAACTGCTGAGGTGAAAGTGCCGAGTCTGGTGGAGGCGAAATGCTTCTTCATGGCTTCTCCCTGCACGGTAGCCGAGGCATACCGTTGCATCCTATCGTATGACGTATTCCATGCTAAAGCTGTTTCTCGTGCCTTGAGCACGAGTGCTTTCGGTTCTTGGCGGCAACCGTGCTGTAGCGTACCGCATCACTCTGCATGCAGGACGAAAAACTGCTACTCGCTTAGGCATCGTTCTCCGTGAGGAGCGTGTCCGGCGTAATGTTCGTAACGCAAGGAGAGTGATATGGCAGACAACGATAGCTCGAGCAGTCTTGGATGGTTCCTGGCAGGACTTGGTATTGGCGCCCTTGCTGGTGTGCTGTATGCCCCGAAGAGCGGTCAAGAGACGCGCGACGACCTCGCCGCACAGGCCCGCGACGCAAAAGAGAAGGCCAACCAGTACGTCGATCAGGGTAAGGATCAACTGAACGATTACGTCGACAAAGGCCGTGAGTTCTACGATAAGGGCCGCACGCAGTGGAGCCAGTATGTCGATAAAGGCAAGGACTTTGTCCAACAGCAGCAGGACAAGGTCGCCAGCGCGGTAGACGCAGGCAAGCAGGCCTACCAGGAAAAATCCGAACCCCAGACCTATTAACATGAGTAGGCAACGTTACAGGGCACAAATCCGCGGCAGGCGCCGCGGATTTTCTCCTTCACACGTCCGTGTGGACGAAGCACGAAAGGCTTGTCGATGACCGAACATCAGTCTACCTACCTCCTGATCTACACAGGCGTAGTTGCATTTGCGATCTTTATTGAGGGTGTTGCGCTCGTCGTTCTGGCGCTCGCAGCCGCGAAGCTTTTCAAACAGTTGGCCAAGCTTACGGAAGAGGCCAAGGGAAAGGTTTACCCCATTCTTGAATCCGTTCGCGATATATCGGCGAAGAGCCAGGAGATCGCAGCGGTCGCCAGAAACCTCGTTGCCGATTCCGAGCCAAAGATCAAGAGGATCACCACGAACATCGCAGACACGAGCGATGTCTACCGCGCCAAGGTGGCGGAAGTGGATTCCCTGATCACGGACACCACATCAAAGGCCCGCCGTCAGACGGAGCGCCTGGATGACCTGGTCACGAGCGCCGCGACGCGCACCGGTGAGATAGCCGCTCAGGTAAGCCATGCTATTCTCGCCCCTGTCCGTCAGGTATCAGGTCTCGTAGGCGGTGCTAAGGCCAGCATTGAGTCTATGATTCATCACTTCATGCCCGGGGCAAAATCAAAGACGCCAAAGCCCGTGGCGTTCAAGGGCGACAGCATCTACACCGGGCTCGAAGACGATTATCACGCCTGAGTGATAGCTGTTGCTAGTCAGAAGATCCAGCCTCCCCCCACGACAACATCGCCGTCGTAAAACACTGCAGCCTGGCCCGGCGTTACAGCGCGTTGCGCTTCCTCAAATGCGATCGTGACGGTTCCATCCCTCAAGGGTGAAACCGTCGCTGCCGCAGGCTCGTGCCGGTGCCGCATTTTTGCCAAGACTTGAATGGGATCACGTACCGTTGCCATACTGATCCAGTTCACGTCCCGTGCGCGTGCCGTGCGAGTGTGCAGTTTAACTTCTTCGCCAACCACTACCCGGTTGCTCGCCGGTTCAATGCCGAGGACGAAAAACGGGCTGGATCTTGGGGCATGCAGATGCTGCTGCACGCCTTTACGCTGGCCCACGGTAAAGCCATGGATACCCATATGTGTTCCGACGACCTCTCCCGAGCTTGTTACCAATTCGCCCGAAGTGTCCGGCATGGAATGCCCTTGCTCCTCCAGGTAGGCTGAAAGAAAAGCCTTGTAGTCGCCTCCCGGGATGAAGCAGATCTCCTGCGAGTCGGCTTTCTGCGCCACGCGAAGCGCGTGTTGTTCCGCCAGGGCACGCACGTTAGTCTTCTGCATCTCTCCCAGCGGAAACAACGTGCGGCTTAGCTGCTCCTGTGTCAATCCGAACAAGAAGTACGTCTGGTCTTTGGACCGGTCAGCAGGGCGCGAGAGCAGCCAACGCCCGCGCTTTTCGTCAAATGCGACACGCGCGTAATGACCGGTGGCGACGCGCTCGGCCCCGATGCCGCGTGCTGTTCGCAACAGTTCGTCAAACTTCAGGTGGTTGTTGCACAGCGTGCATGGCACGGGCGTTCGACCCGCAAGGTACTCCTCTACAAATGGCTGGACGACGTCCCGCTCGAAGCGGCTCTGCTGGTTTACGACGTAGTAGGGAACACCAATCTGCTCCGCAACGCGGCGTGCGTCGTGCACATCATCCAACGAGCAACAACGCCCTTTCACCTGCTCGGGTATGCCGTCGTGGTTTGTCAGGCGCCGCTGATCCCACAGTTGCAAGGTCAGTCCTACGACGTCGTGTCCCTGATTCGCAAGCATCGCTGCAACCACCGAGGAGTCGACACCCCCGGACATAGCGACCGCGATCGTTCCGCCGGGATCTGGCGCAGCCGGTGTCACGAATTTGTCTTGAAGTACAGCTGACATCCTTCGATTGTCGCAGAATCATGCCGCGCGAAGCGCGCGCATCCGTGTTACCGCACCGGCAACGACTGTCGCAGCGCAATCGATGTCCTCATCGGCCGTCAGCCGTGACAACGAGAATCGCACGCTGCTCCGCGCCGCGCTGTCACTCAGGCCCATGGCATGTAGCACGTGCGACGGCTCGATGGTGCCGCTCTGGCACGCGGAGCCGCCGCTAGCGGCAATGCCCTGAAGATCCAGCGCGATAACCAACTCTTCAGCCTGCACCCCAAGAAAGAGCAGATTGGACGTGTTGGGTAAACGCGCCGCGCCGTCCCCGTTGATGCTGGTATCCGTGAGAGCGCTGCGCAGGCTGTCTTCCAATCGATCACGCAATGCGTGGAGCCGGACGGCTTGGTTGTTCGCGAGATATTCCGCTGCCATGGCCGCTGCCTTACCCAGACCCACTATCCCCGGTACGTTCTCTGTGCCGGCGCGGCGGCGGCGTTCATGACCACCCCCGTGCAGCAGCGAGCGAACAGGTACTCCACCACGTACCCACAGCGCCCCGACACCCTGCGGGCCGTGCATTTTGTGACCTGAGACTGAAAGCAGATCACATTCGAGCGCGGTCACATCAACAGCGATCTTGCCGCATGCCTGCACCGCATCCGTGTGCATCCACGCGCCAGCGCGATGTGCCGCTTCGGCGATGGCCGCGACGGGTTGCAGGACTCCGGTCTCATTGTTTGCCGCCATGACGCTCACCAGTCGCGTGCGCGGGGTCAGCGCCTCTTGAACGGTACCGGCATGGACAACGCCGCTGCTGTCGCACGGCACATACGTTACCTCGACGCCACGCTCCCGCAGTGCTTCGGCGGCATGCAGCACCGCATCGTGCTCGATCGCGCTCACAATCAGGTGGTCGCCAGCCTCTAGCAGGCCAAAGAGCGCCTGATTATCACTTTCCGTACCGCCGCTGGTAAAGATAATTTCCGAAGGCCGGGCGTTCAGCAGGCCGGCGAGTTGCTCACGCGCACCCTCGACTGCGGCGCGCGCCCCGCGCCCGAAGCCATGCACAGCCGCAGCATTGCCGAACCGTTCCTCCCAAAAGGGCCGCATGGCGTCCACCACCTCCGGCAGCACCGGCGTGGTTGCATTTGCGTCCAGGTAAACGCGCCTTTTCACTCAGTCCCC
>CAXUBG010000052.1:7948-11747 GCA_964249285.1 uncultured Terriglobus sp.
AGTCCACCCGCTTGCGGTCGCCAGCCAACTTCGCAAGCCCCAACATGAGAAAGAAAGTTCCGGTTGGCAAGCAACCCAACGCGACGATCAGGCCGAACCAGCCCAGGTTGCCGTGCGGTCCATGAGTCGTCATGCCGCCGCTCCACCACACGGCAACCGCACACAGCAGACCCACGCACTCAATCACGCCCGCAACGCGCAAAATCGCCCGCGTATCCCGCCGCATGGTCCCGCTTGGTTGCGCGGCCGGCGCGGTCATCCGCGGATCGCGGCCTGCATCAGGTACACCAGAACTCCGGTTACTGACACGTACAGCCAAATGGGGAACGTCCAGCGCGCCAGTGCACGATGCTGCTCAAACCGCTGCGTCAGGGACAGAAAGAACGTGATGAGCACCATGGGCAACGCGACCACGGAAAGAAAGATGTGCGAGAGCAGGAGGCCCAGATAACCGTACCAGAGCGCTCCCGTGTGGGCGATCGGAAGGTGCGATTCGCCGTGCAATGCATGGTTGGTAATGTACGAAACCAGGAACAACGACGAGAAAACGAATGCTGCGAACATCGCGGCGCGATGATGGCGAATCTTCCGTGCGCGCACGAAGCGAAATCCTGCCACGAGGGCAATCGCCGCGCACGCATTCAGCCCCGCGTTCACCGCCGGCAGGAAGAGGAAACGTGAGTGCGTCGTGTCCACCGGCGCGTGATAGTAGACGAGCCAGAACAAGAACGCGCTCGCCGCTCCTGACACGGCCAGTATCCCGGCGATTGCCGACGGTGGCGTCCGAATGCGCTCAGGCGAGGGAACCGGTGGCTGTGCAGTGGTGGCCATTAGAAGTAGATGCGTCCCCGCGCATCCAGCATCATGACTGCCAGCAGCAGAGGGAGATACATCACACTGCACTTCAACAGCTCACGTGCGATGCGGCGGGAATGGGCGGGCGGCAGATCGCGTGTAATCCGCGTAAACCTCATCGTGTAGAGCAGGTATACAGCACTGAGCAACAAAGCGGCGACGCCATACAGCTTTCCAGTAACGCCAAGCCACACAGGCCACAGGCTGACAGGCAGCATCAGCACCGCGTAAAACAGCGCCTGGGCCGCGGTAGCCCGTCCCCCCGGGCTGGCTACGGCAGTGACCCGTATCCCCGCACGCGCGTAGTCGTCCCGGTACAACCAGCCAATCGCCTCGAAATGGGGAAACTGCCACACAAACAGGATCGCGAACAGCGCTACAGCGGGCCATTCGATCGTGCCGCGCGCGGCCGTCCAGCCGATGAGCGGCGGCAGCGCTCCTGGAAACGCACCCACAAACGTTGCAATCATGCTGATGCTCTTTAGCGGGGTGTAAATTGCGACGTAGCCAATCGCGGTCAGAAGAGTCAAGAGTCCGGTAATCGGGTTGGTCGTGAGCGCGAGAAAGGCCGACCCAAGTGCCACAGCGGCAAGCCCCAAAATCAGACCATGCGCCAGGGACATCCGCCGCGCAGCCATGGGACGGTGGGCGGTCCTGGGCATCAGCGCATCGGTGCGGCGTTCCAGCACCTGATTCAGCGCACTTGCGCCGGCCGTGACCAGCGCCATGCCCAGAACTGTTTCAGCGCATTGCACATTGAGCGGGCTGATGCCTGACTGAAGCGACCCGAGATAGAAGCCAGCGGCGGCGGTAACGACCACCATCATCGTCACCCGCGGCTTGAACATCTCCACGTAGTCAGCCAGCACGGTGCTGCGGCTGACAGGGGTAGCGACCGGAATGGGCGCGGCAGTCACCATCGTCGTAGTTCCAAGAATAGCGCAGCGTGGACGCAGCCAGAGCGGCTTGAAGGCAGACCCAACGTTAATCGAGCACGGATTGCCGGTTCGGATCGTCATGCTGCACCAGGTATTCGTCAGCAAAGACGACCACGATCGCTGATTACCGTTCCAAACAAAAATGTAATCAGTAGCGTGATCCCCATCAGATCGACACTCGACTTCATGATGCGCGGCGTAAGGAATGCATTCTCGATCTGCGTGTAGAGTCCATAGGCAAGGACGACCAGCCCGGCCTTCGTCCAGCTATCTGCCGCTGCGATCAGGATGACCAGCAAGATTGTGATCAGATTCCCGGCGATGGGGATGATGTTGGTCAAGCCCATAAGGAACGCAAGCAGCAGGAAGTAGCGGACATTCAGCACGCGGAAAACCACAAGGCTGTAGACCGCTACGCAGGCCATGAGCGCCAGCTGGCCAAGCAGCCAGCGAGAAACGCGCTCCTCCGCAAGGAGCAGCGTGCTGGCTAGGCGATTCCGCGACTCCGGAACCACAAGGGACAAAAACCACTCGTAAACTTCCTGCCCCTCCAGGATGAAGTACACGGTAAGGATGACCGCGGTGAGGATATCGAGCAGATGTTCGGCCCACGTTGGAAGGGAGTTGAAGAGATACGTCGCGATCGCGCCAACATACGCGGCAACCCGCGTGTTCAGATCGTCCAGGCCGATCTTGTCCGCCATCGGAATCTTCTGCATCCGCGCGACCAGCGCTGGAATTCTGCTGGGAACGTCAGCCAGGAAGTTCCGGAAATCGCGCAAAACAGGCGGCAAGCCAATCCAGAAGAACAGGGCGAAAAAGATGAAGAGTCCAGCGAGCAGAATCGCGACGGAGACCGCCTTTGACGGTTGCCAGCCGCGAATGCGGAGATGCCCGATCCGGTTGACGACCGGCGTCAAAATCACAGCAAACAACCCGGAGAGATAAATAATGCCAAGCACACGGCGGACCCGCCACAAAACGCCAAGCAAACACAGCAACGCGATCGTGAACACGATGTGCTTTCGCGTGTTGCGATACGACTTCGACGGAGCCCCGGCGAGTTGCGAGTCTGTGTTCAGGGTGTCCCTCCAGGTATCACGTTTCTGATGCAAAGGTAACGGGCGAACGTTTCTCTATGGGATCATCTTGGCGTTGCTTTCAAGAAGAGCAAGGATCGCCGTTACGGTCGCCGTGGGGGTCTGATGCTGAGTCCGCACCTGAAACTGCGCGCACCGCCGGTAGTACGGTGCTCTGAGCGCGTACCGTTCCGCTGCACTTTGCGCATCCATGAACACGGGACGCACAGCCGTGCCCTCCTGCATCACACAGCGGTCAAAGAGAACATCGAAGGGTGCGTCAAGAAAGATGACCGCGGTGCGGGGTGTCTGCTCCAGCAGCAGCCGGTTGGTCAGGAATTCGGGTGCGCCGCCGCCCAGCGCGATCACCGCATGATGCTGCCCCAGCGCCCGCGCCATCGCCAATGACTCGCGGCGGCGGAACACCGCTTCCCCCTCGTGACGAAACATCTCCGCGATGGAGCGTCCGCAGCGCCGCTCGATTTCAGCATCGGTGTCGGTAAACTGCCACCCAAGTTCGGAGGCGAGCAATCGCCCGACGGTGCTCTTTCCCGCGCCCATAAAGCCTGCGAGAACGATGCGATCGATCAATCGCGGTGGTTCGGCGTTTACGGTGGAAACAGGTACGGACTGAAAGGAGGTGTTCATGTTGCCTCGTACGGGCGGTCGTGCGCGCAATGAAAAACCGCGACCCATGTGGATCGCGGCTCGGGAGATTTCGGATATCGGCTGTCTACGATGAGCACACATTCGATTCAGAAACCGCGCACGCCGCTACCGTATACCAGTAGCGGTTAGTAAAGCTCGCGGCCTGAAATAAGCTTGGCATCTTCACGTCAGAGGTTAACGGTCAACAGCAATTAATGCAAGCGGAACTTACTGAACAGCCCAGCTTAGGGCAGCGCGCCATCCGCTGGGTCCACAGTG
>CAXUBG010000052.1:11923-16930 GCA_964249285.1 uncultured Terriglobus sp.
ACTCCTCGCATGTCCAGCGTCTACTTTCGTACTCAGCCATTTAGTTCTCCTGCAAAACGGCAACCTGCTCACTCTGGCGCAGAATCTCTCGCAACTTCAGCCTCGCCTTGTGTAACTGCGACTTGCTGTTGCCCGTGGAGCATTCCAGCATGCCGGCGATTTCGTTATGCTCATATCCTTCGACGTCGTGGAGCACAAAGACCAGCCGGTAGCCCGGAGGCAAGGTCGATACCGCACGTTCCAAAGCCACACGATCTACTGAACCGGAGAGCCGCGGGTCGCGTGACCCGAAGTCCCGCTTTGGAGCATCTTCCTCAGAAGGATTGATCGTCTCCTCTAAAGACACCAGTTGCAGTCCCTTCTTTCTGAGATGCATCAGCACCAGATTGACCGTCAAGCGGTGGAGCCATGTGGAAAATGCGCTTTCTCCCCGAAATGAGCCGAGCTTGCGGTAAAGGTGCAGGAACGCTTCCTGCGTCATGTCTTCGGCTTCCGAGACATTCCCTAACATGCGAAGACACAGCGTATAAACCCGGCGCTTGTGCAGCGCGTACAGTTTTGAAAATGCATCTGCGTCGCCCGCTTTCGCGCGCTCAAGCGCGTCTGCCTCGCCCGCGATGGGTGGGTTCCGTTTAAAGTGCCCGGCTGGCGCTGTCGAATTTGTTTGTGTCATTCCGTAGCCCTGAGATTTCCACTTGCCTGGGCCTGGCGAACCTCCATTGGCTCGCCGTATTCGTCCGACCGCAGACTCGTATTCCCAGAATACAAGAGCGGAACGATTCGTACGACGCACGCCTTTCATGAGAATCCGCGCATTCCATGCAGGTTGTATGCACAGCTATACACAGTGCGAGGTCGTGTCGATCCAGCACATCGCTTAAGCACTGATAAATCGTGCGTACAGTGCGCGGGCGCGCATCGGGTCACTGGTACCCTGCACCAGGGTTCGCCCATCGGCAAAGACTGAGAGCGTGTAGCTGTCATACCGGAAACGCAACATGAGATCGTTCCATCGCAGATCGCCCAGCGGATGCAGCCGGCGAGCAAGTTCCGGGAAATCGACGGGCCTGTTCCGCTGGTGAATTTGGACTGAATTCCGCCCGCAGAGTGTGATCTGCGGCCGGCCCTCTCCTGCAAGATGCCGGAAAACGCGCCTCCCACACACCTCGCATTCAGCACGTGGCGTTCCCGCGGAGATTTCGGAGCGTTCGCCGTTCCACACATCACACGAAAGCAGCGTCCGCCGCATCAGGCCGGCCTGGCCGGTCATCAGCTTTAGCGCCTCGGTGGTCTGCAATGATGCCGCGAGAGTGACCGCCGTGTTCAGGATGCCAGCCGTCTCGCAGGTCTCAACGGTGCCGCCCGGCGGCTCCGGAAAGATACAGGCAAGGCAGGCGGTCCGGTGTTCGCCTGCACGCGGGAGAATGTTCATCGTCGCGGCATACGAACCGATTGCCGCTGCGTAGATCCAAGGCGTGCCGCTCTCCACAGAGAAGTCGTTCAGGAGGTAGCGCGTCTCAAAATTATCCGTAGCGTCCAGGATCAGATCCGTACTGCCCAGCAGCGTATGAATGTTCGCGGGCACCAGATCGGTAACGTGCGCTGCCACCACCACCTCCGCGTTAATGCCGGCCAATCTCCGCCGCGCTGCTTCGGCTTTCGGCACGGCGTCGCGTGCGTCCTCTTCGGTGAACAGCGTTTGACGTTGCAGGTTTGAGGGTTCCACAAAATCCCGGTCGATCACGGTCAATCGCCCTACTCCCGCCCGTGCCAGCAGCGACGCCGTCGCCGCCCCGGTCGCGCCACAACCCACCAACGTGGCGTGTGCGAGGGCCAGCCTGCGCTGGCCCTCGTCTCCGATGCCGCTAAACTGACGTTGCCGCGAGTAGCGCTCGCCGCTCGCGCCCGCTTGGCCGCACAGGTCACCGGGCTGGAGATCTGCCTTCGCTAACGCACCAGTTTCAGGGTCATCCATACAAGAAGAAGTGTACGAGTCTGGTACGCGTCGCAACAACGAACCCGGCCCATCTGCCTGCATCCTAGTGGTTCGACCCGCGAATGACTTATTGTAGAGAGCGAACGGAACTCCTCGTGCGCCCCTGTTGGTCGGCTCCGATGCGTTCCGGCGTGCGGCGAGACGGCAAAGTTGATGTCCTGGGAAACACAGTCGAAGCGTAAGCGGCGTGCCGCTGTTCTGGCCGCCTGCGGCACAGCCGGCTTGTTGTGCTCCTCAAATACCCTGTTTGCGCAAGAGGGAACGCCCAGCGGGGCGACGCCGGGGCAGGTTCAGCAGGGCGCGCCACCTCTGCCGCAGCCTTCCAGGCAAGCGGGCGCGGCAACCGGGAATCTCGGCAACGTTCCGTCCGGAGATCCACAGGCAGACCAGGCTGCCAAGGCTACGGCCGCCGCCACCACCGCCACACAGGGTCTGTTTGCATTGCGCGGAAGACAGATCACCGGCATCCGCTTTGAAGGCGTGGACTATCTACCCGGCGATCCGCTGCCCTCTGAACTGGGCATCCACGCGGGAGACACGCTGGATCCCAACAAGGTGCGCGCCGCAACCCGCCGCCTCTTCCTTACCGGCTTTTACCGCGACATCCAGGTACGCAGCGTGCGCGAAGGTGACGGCATTACGCTGATCTTCGATGGCACGCCGCGCTACTTTACCGGACGCGTGCGCATCCAGGGCGTTCCCACCGAGCGGCTCACATCGCTGCTGGAGTACGCCACGGAACTGCAGCCCGGGCTGCCGTTTACTAACGCGCAGGTGCAGGCCGGTGTAGACGGCATCAAGCAGACGCTGGCGCAAAACGGCTACTACGACCCGATGATCCGTCCCTCCACCGAACACCTGCCGGATGGTAAGCAGGTAGACGTGATTTATTCCGTCTCCGTCGGGCCGCAGGCCACTGTCGGGACGGTCAGCCTCTCGGGCGACCCCGGCATCAGTGTGGACGAGTTTCGCAAGCGCGGCAAATTGCAGTCCGTCAATCACACGCTGCACTTCTTCAAAAGCAAGAACAAGGTCACGCACGACACCACCGGCACCGCGCTGACCAACCTGCGGCAGTTCTACCAGAAGAAAGAGCGGCTGGAAGCTGCCGTGGCGCTGGAGAAGAGCCAGTACGACGCCCCGCGGAAGGAGCTCGACTACAGCTTCCGGTCGAACCAGGGACCGCTGGTCAGCGTCACCATTGCCGGGACCAAGGTCTCGAAGGCCCGGCAGAAGAAGCTGTTGCCGATCTATGAGGAGAGCGCGGTGGACAACGACCTCCTGAACGAGGGCGCGCACAACATCCGGGAATTTCTTCAACGGCAGGGCTACTTCGACGCCGAAGTGGATCCGGCGGTCACTGGGGTTCCTGACACCCCGACCTACGCCGCTGATGGAACACCTTTGCCGCCGCCGAGCAATCTGCGCGAAACCGTCACCTTCAATGCCCGTCCCGGCAAGCGCTACAAGGTTGCGGCGGTGAACGTCTCCGGCAATAAGTACTTCGCAACTGACAACATCAAGGAGCGCATGCAGGTCGTGAAGGCTGACGCCTATGTGCGCAGCGGCCGTTTTTCGCCCACGCTGCTCTCCAACGATGTCGATTCGATCACATCGCTGTATCACGCGAACGGCTTCAGCAAGGTCAAGATCACAACATCGCAGACCAAAGGGGATGGGAACAAGAAGCTCGGCGCCATCACAGTCAACATCGTCATCGACGAGGGTCCGCAGCAGAAGTTCGGCACCATTCTTCTCAAAGGCGAGGATGCCTCCCGCCAGGCCGATCTGTTGAGCCTCATTACCGCTGAGACCAATCAACCGTTCGCGCTAGCCAACGTGACAAACGACCGCGACAACATCCTTGGCTCGTACCTGTCGAAAGGTTTCGACCAGGCCAAGGTCGAAGTGCAGCAGAACGTGCGCACGAACGATCCCACCATCACGGACGTGACCTACCTTGTCACCGAAGGCGAGCAGGTCGAAGTGAATCGCGTGCTTATTTCCGGCGTGCGTCACACCCGGCCCAAGCTGGTAAATGAGCAACTGCTGCTGAAGCCAAACGATCCGCTGGACGAATCGGCACTGGTCGAAATGCAGCGCCGCTACTACGACCTTGCCATCTTTAACGAGGCCAATGTCGCCGTACAAAATCCGGAAGGCCTTGCGGACCGCAAGAATGTCTTGATTCAGTTGAGCGAAGCCAAGCGCTGGGATGTGACCTATGGTGCCGGCTTTGAGTCGCAACTCTCCACACCGCAAACAAACTGCCGCGCGCAGCAATCGCTGGGCGGAGTCGGCAGCACATGCTCTCCGGCTGGAAATGCGGGTGCGTCCTTCCGCGTGTCAGCGGACGTCACCCGGCTCAACCTTTTCGGGACCGATCAGTCACTGACAATCCACACGACCTATGGTTTGCTGGAGCGCGTCGCCACCGCAACGCTCAATACGCCGAAGTTTTTAGGACGACCAAATCTCACCACCCAGGTCAGCGGCGGCTACAGCAACGTGCAGAACATCTCGACCTTCAAGGCAAGCACGCTGCAGAGCCTCTTCCGCCTCACGCAACGAGTGCCAAAGGCAGACACGTTCATCTACGACTTCACCTATCGCCGGGTGTCGGTCGATCAAAACAGTCTTCAGATCACCGCCAACCTGATCCCGCTGCTAGCCCAGCCGGTCCGTGTCGGCGGCCCGGGGTTCACCTGGTTCCATGACACCCGCAACCCCACGCCGCTGGACGCTCAGAAGGGCATGTACCTTTCCGTCGATGACTTCCTTGCGAACGGTGCCTTCGGTTCGCAGACCAACTTCAACAAAATCGATACGACCTTTTCGACGTATTACACCTGGGGCAAGAAGCGGAAGTATACATTTGCCCGCAATACCCGCTTTGGCGTGGAGAACGCCACGGGAACCAACCCAAACGCGGGCATCGTTGGCTGCCAAGGCATCCTGCTGACGACCAACGCCTCCTGCGATCCCGTGCCGCTGCCGGAACGGCTCTACGC
>CAXUBG010000053.1:0-9759 GCA_964249285.1 uncultured Terriglobus sp.
TCGCGGCCAGCCATGACCTCCAGTTCGTCAGGAGTGTGGCCCTGCAGCTGCTCCATCTTGAGGTGCTCCTGCTGTCCTGTCGCCATCAGCCGCCCACTACCAGCGATTCAGCGTGGTTCACTTCTTCAGCCTCCCGCGAAAGGATACCGGAACCTATCTGGACTAATTGGCCGTGGTTGGCCGGACGCCAGTCATTCAGAATTTTCAGCGCGCCTTCATCCTTGTAAGAGCTAGAGAAGATTGCTTTGGCCGTCTGCAACAAACCTTTGAGTGAGCCAAAGGTATAGTTCACGCCGCTTGCTTCATAGCCGGAGTGGACCATGCAATTCGCGCAACGCGGATTGCCGCTCTCCGTCCCGTAGTTTGCCCACTCAACGGACTGCATTAGTTCCGCGAAGCTGTCCGCGTAGCCGTCCTGAAGCAGGTAGCACGGCTTCTGCCAGCCGAAGATAGAGTAAGTCGGCATGCCCCACGGTGTGCAGGTCAACTCTTTCCTGCCCATCAGGAATTCCATAAACATGGGGGATGCATTGAAGCGCCATGTCTTTTTGCGATTGGACAGGAGGGCACGGAAGAGCTTGCGCGAGCGTGCGCGTCCAAGGAAATGCTTTTGATCCGGTGCCTTGTCGTACGTGTAGCCGGGAGAGACCATCATGCTCTCGACGCCGGCTTCCATTAGTTGATCGAAGTGACGGCGCACGGAGTTCGGGTCAGCACCGTCGAATAGCGTCGTGTTCGTGGTGACGCGGAAGCCCGCGGCGACCGCGGCATGCACGCCGTCCATGGCGATGTCATAGCCGCCCTCGCGGCACACTCCGAAATCGTGGTGTTCGCGTTCGCCGTCAACGTGGACGGAGAACGAGAGATATTTTGACGGCTTGAAAAGGTGCAGTTTCTCCTTCAGAAGCAATGCATTGGTGCACATATACACGTACTTCTTACGCTCGACCAGACCAGCAACAATCTCCGGCATGCGAGGATGCAGCAGCGGCTCTCCACCGGGAATGGCGACCATGGGCGTGCCGCACTCTTCCACTGCCTTGAAGCACTCTTCCGGCGAGAGTTCTGCCTTCAGGATGTGTGCGGGATACTGAATTTTGCCGCAACCAGCGCAGGCAAGATTGCAGCGAAAAAGCGGCTCCAGCATCAGCACCAGCGGATACCGCTTCTTGCCGGATAATTTCTGCTTCAGGACGTAGGTTGCGACCGTCCAAGCCTGGGAAACTGGAACTGCCATTTTGCCTCCAGTAATTGCCTGCGTGCAGGCTTGTGAATCAATTATGCTGCTCCGCGCGACATTGCCTTGTCATAGGTTGTCAGTGCGAGCAGCGGAAAATACTGCTTATATAAGTGGTATCCCAAATAGAAAACCCTGGGAAAGCCTGTGCCGGTATAGTAGCTTTCGCCGTTGCGGCCGGGTACCAATTCACTCCAGGAACCATCGACTGCCTGATGATCCACTAACCAACGCACGCCTTTTGCGACCGAGTCAGACCGTGTGTCGCCGCCGGCCAGCAACGCCAGCAGAGCCCATGCCGTTTGCGATGGCGTGCTTGGACCTACACCGCGCTGTGCGGGGTCGTCGTAGGTGCCGCACGTTTCGCCCCATCCGCCGTCGCTGTTTTGCACGCAGCGCACCCACTCCACAGCCTGCTGCACAGCTGGCTCGTGCTGGTCGTAGCCGATGGCCTCAAGCCCGCGCAGCACAAGGAATGTGCCGTACAGATAATTAACACCCCAGCGGCCGAACCAGCTACCATCCTGCTCCTGCTCTTTCAGAATGAACTGAACGGCGGCTTCCACGCGCTTGTCGCGCCGGGTGTAACCGTATGCCGCCAGCATCTCCAGGATGCGGCCTGTAATGTCTACGGTCGGCGGATCAAGCATTGCATTATGGTCCGCGAATGGAATGTACTGGAAAATCATTTTTGTATTGTCACGGTCGAATGAGGCCCAACCTCCATTGCGGCACTGCATCGCGAAAACCCAATCGATGGCCCGCTGTGAGATTTCATGCTGCTGGCGCTCATGCGGGTGATCCACAGCCTTTAAGGCGAGCAGCACCTCGCCAGTGTCGTCCACGTCAGGGTAGTGCACATTGTTGAAGAAGAAGGCCCAGCCGCCTGGCTCGACGTTGCGTACCTTCACGGACCAATCGCCCTTGTGGCGGACCTCCTTGGAGAAGAGCCACGAAGCGGCCTGAATCATACGCGGGTCAGTCGAAGAGATGCCTGCCTCGCCCAAAGACGATAGAACCTGCGCCGTATCCCAGACCGGTGAGAAACATGGCTGCATACGGAAAGTCGGGGTCGGATAGCTTGGTTCGCCGTTCGGGCAGTCAATGCCGAGCTTTTCGAACTCGTCCATCGCGCGAATCATCTGCGGGTCGTCGAGTGAGTAGCCGAGATAGCGGAGGGCGACGATGGAGTTCAGCATGGCGGGATAGATCGCACCCAAACCATCGGAATCTTCGAATCGCTCGAGCATCCATTGTTCAGCCTTTTTGAGCGCTTTCTTTCGCAGCGGACGGATGTGGATGCGCTCTGCCCAGTGCGCTACGCGGTCGCAAAACAAGAAGAAGTTGCGCCAAGACAGGAGGTGCTTGCGATCCCAGCGAAGGTGCAGGTCGGCACTGTCCCGGCCGCCGGCAAACAACTCGTCAATGCCCTGTTCAGGTGCGAGCTTTTTGTACGGTTTCTTGGCATACGTGATCGATAGGGGGACCAGAATGCCGCGTGACCATGATGAGATTTCGTAAATATTGAAGTAAAACCAATTAGGAAAGAGAACGATTTCTGGGGGGATGGCGGGCACGGCATCGTAGTCATACTGGCCCAACGCGCAGAGGTAAATTTTCGTGAATGTGTTGCATTCGACCACGCCGCCGTTCGCAAGGATCCACTGCCGGGCCCTTGTCAGCACGGGATGCTCCGCAGACCATCCCATCAGCTTGAGCGCAAGATAGGCCTTGACGCCGTAGTTGATGTTTGATGGGCCGCCGGGATACAGGCTCCACCCGCCGTCAAGATTCTGGTGCCGGAGGATTTCATTGATGGCGCGCGACATGCGGCCTGGATCGCCGGTGCCAAGCAGCGTGTGCAGGTAGATATAATCCGCTTCCAGCATCACGTCAGCTTCCAACTCGCCACACCAGTAGCCGTCTGGATGCTGCTGCTTTAGCAACCATTCCCCGGAACGCTGTACCGCGTCGCGAACGCGGTCGAGTCCGAGATCGATCCGCCCGAAGCGCGGCTGCGTTGCCGTCGCAACGGCAGCCGCACGTGATTCGGTTTCGGGCCTGTAAGGCGTTTCCTGCATGCCGATTAGACGAACCTCTTGGCGCAACCGATGCGCACTGCCTGCTACTGTACGCTGACTGTCTGCGCGCCGGGTGCGGAGGCGATCGCCTGCACAATCTCTGGCGGCAGGCCAAAGCGAACGTTCTCCGGCATGACTTCCACTTCGTCTACGGAACCGTAACCGCGCTGCTGCAGATATGCGACGACTTCCTGCACCAGGACTTCTGGTGCGGACGCTCCGGCCGTAATTGCGACCTTTTCAACGCCCTGCAGCCACTGCGGCTGGATATCCTCGGCCGTATCGATTAGGTAGGAGGTGGTTCCCAGATTCATGGAAACCTCGACCAGGCGGTTGGAGTTGGAACTGTTGCGTGAACCGACAACCAGTACAAGATCCGCGCCGTGCGCGACATTCTTGACGGCAGTCTGCCGGTTCTCCGTTGCGTAACATATGTCCTGCGCGTGCGGCCCTACAATCGCTGGAAACTTCTTTTTCAACGCCTCAATCATGTACTTTGCTTCGTCCAGCGAGAGTGTCGTCTGCGTCAGATACGCAACGCGCTCAGGATCGGGTACGACCAACTGCTCCACCTCTTCAACCGTGGAGACAACCTGCGTCACATCCGGTGCCTCGCCCTGCGTGCCTTCCACCTCTTCGTGATCGCGATGACCGACGAGGACGAGCGAATAGCCCTGCTTGGCAAACTTGATCGCCTCCACATGCACTTTCGTGACCAGCGGGCAGGTGGCGTCGATCACCTTGAGGCCACGCTCTTTTGCGCGCTCACGGACTGCCGGTGACACACCATGCGCGGAATAGATGACACGTTTACCCGCGGGCACCTCGTCCAGTTCGTTGACGAAGATGGCACCCTTTTGGCGCAGATCATCTACGACGTAGCTGTTGTGGACAATTTCCTTACGGACATAGATGGGCGCGCCAAAGGTATCCAGCGCGATCTTAACGATGTCCACGGCACGAACCACACCCGCGCAAAATCCACGTGGCTTGAGGAGAAGCACGCGCTTTGCGGAGATTCCGGCCGATTCTCCCGTGCCGCTGGCAGACTCAAGGGTTAAGAGGCTCACTCGATAAGTATACCGCGACGACGCCCGCGAAAGCCGGAGCCACTCATCTCCTCGAACGCTTTTGAGCAGCAAGTCTCTTCGTGTTAACGGAGCAGGTACAACATCCTGCACGCATGTTCCATCTGGACATCATCACCAAGCTCCGTCCGCTTCACATGCCACACGCGGGTGTGACTTTGGACGAGGCGAGAGATGTGCACTCAGCCAGCGCTGGCCTTCAGCATCTGCTCGGCATGGCGAAGGCTGGTTTCGGTGACGGTGGCACCGGAGATCATGCGGGCGATCTCACCGGTCCGCTCGTCTTCTTTGATCTGGCGAATCTGTGTGCGGGTGCGGCCCTCACGCTCTGATTTTTCAACCAGGAAATGCTGACTGGCAAAGGCCGCAATCTGCGGAAGGTGTGTGACGCAGAGCACCTGCTGATGTGCGGCCAGCGCCTTTAGCTTTTGCCCGACGGCTTCTGCCGCACGGCCGCCGATACCGATGTCGATTTCGTCGAAGACCAGCGTGCGAGGCAGTGCGATGCGCCGTTTCGTGCGGTCAGCCCCACCCTCTTCCACCGACACCTTTAAGGCCAGCATGATGCGGCTCATCTCACCGCCGCTGGCAATTTCCTCGAGGGGCTTTAGGGGCTCTCCTGCGTTGGTTGCAATCAGGCACTCGACGTGATCCCACCCAACCGCAGTCCAGAAGCTCTGCTCTTTTTGCGGCGCCACCTCCACGCGGAACTGCACCTTCATCGCCAGGTCGTTGATTTGCTGCTCGGCGATCTTGTCCAGCTTGCGGGCGGCGGCGGTACGCGCTTCCGAAACGTCCTGGGCGACGCACACGTATACGTGTTCAGCGTCGGCCACCTTTTGCTTCGCGGCTGCGATCAGCGCATCCCGATTTTCAATCTCTTCCAACTTCGCCGCGACATCCTCGCCATAGGCAAGGACCTGGGCAAGCGTCTGGCCGTATTTACGCTTCAAGCGGTCAAGCACAGCCAGGCGGTCCTCAAGCTCGGTCAACCGGTCAGGCGATGCGTTGATGTTCTCGGCGTAGTGCCGCAGCGTGGTGCTCAGGTCGGCGACAATCGCACGCGTGTTGGCAAGCTGCCCTGCTGCTTCTGCAAAGGCCGGATCAAAACGCGCAAGCTCTTCCACTTGCTTCTGGGCTGCCGCAAGTGTCGTTTCCGCCGACGATTCGCTTTCATACAGTGACTCATGCGCGCCCATGGCAGCGGCGTACAACCTTTCGGCGTTGGCCAGCACGCGCTTTTCAGCTTCCAGCGTGGTGTCCTCGTCCGGCCCGGCAAGGGCGGCATCCTGTATCTCACCGCGCTGGAAGATCCACAGGTCGGCCATGCGCAGCCGCTCCTGCTCTTCGCCGCTTAGCCGGTCCAGCTCCTCGCGTGCCTCGCGCCAGAGAGCATAGGCCATGCGGATGTTCTCACCGAGGTGTGCGGTATTCAGGTTTTTGCGGGTGCGAAGCCGTTCGCGGAGGTCGAGGGTCAGCTCCCGGCCGAGCGGGCTTGCCGTGTTGATGCCCGCGAAGCGGTCCAGCAAACCGCGCTGCTGCGCCTGGTCGAAGCTGCCCATCGTTTCGTTCTGCGCGTGAACCAGCGCAAGCTCCGGGGCCAACTGCCTGAGCACGCCAACCGTCGCGGGCTGGTTATTCAGGAAGACGCGGCCTTTGCCGTTGGCGTTGACCTCGCGCCGCAGCAGGATTTCAGTGCCTTCCACATCGATGCCGTTTGCCTCGAGCAGCGCCTCGGCCCCGGCGGTAGATTCAAAGACGCAGGAGACGACAGCTTTCTCCGCGCCATGGCGTACGACATCGCTGGCCGCGCGGCCGCCCATTAGAAGCGCCAACGCATCCACGAGAATCGATTTGCCCGCGCCTGTTTCCCCGGTCAGCAGGTTGAGGCCGCTGCCGAACGTGGCCACTGCATGGTCGATGACGGCATAGTTTTCCGCGCGCAATTCCAGCAGCATTTTCGCCTCGTCTTCGCGCAGAGCATAGCACGCCTAGCCGCCCTATGCGCGTCGCTCTCTGGAAGGAGTGCCAAGAAAAGAACCGCATCTGCCGAGGTGCCTTTTCCTCAATCAGTCCGGCAGGGACGTACACTGCACGAAGTATGTTTATGCTTTCCGCGGTCCTGCTGTTGCAGGAAGACGCTTCTTCCGTCCCAGCCGCTCCGGCTAACGGATCCGCGCTGCTCGAAATGGTGCACAACAGCGGGCCCGTGGCGCTGGCGGTGCTCGCCATTCTGCTCTGTTTATCCATCTTCTCGTGGACTATCATGCTGGCGAAAGCTGGCTCGTTCCGGAGCGCACGCGTAAAAGGACAGGGCTTCCTTCGCGCATTTCGCAAATCGTCGCGGTTAAGTGAGATCTCCGCCGTCGCGGAACAGTACCGCCCGTCACCACTGGTTGCCGTCTTCAACGAAATCGTGGAGGAGTACCAGCGGCAGACCGGCGGCCGCGGTTTTCCCCGCAACCCAGTCGCGATTGAGCGCGCCGCGCAGACCGCCTCCAGCGAGGCACTCACGGGTCTGGAAAGTCAGTTGACGTGGCTTGCAACCATCGCTGCTGTCGCGCCGTTTATTGGCCTGCTGGGAACGGTGATGGGTATCGTGGACGCGTTCCACGGCTTGGGCACGCAGGGTGCGGCCACGTTGCGCGCCGTCGCACCCGGCATCAGCGAGGCTCTCATCACCACAGCGGCTGGACTGGTGGTGGCGATTCCTGCCGTCGTCGGCTATAACCAGCTCACGGCGCGACTGAAGGAGTTTGCCGCGCGCATGGACGACTTCAGCCGCGAGTTGCTGAATGCGCTAGAAAATGCCGCATCCAGCGCCGGGCCTTCACCGGAAGAGCCCCGCCGGCGCGTGTAGCAGTTCACGCATACCTACCCTTTTTAGGAGTAACGATATGGCCTTCTCCAGCGGCGGCCGCACGCAATCTTCACTTGCCGAGATCAACATCACACCGCTGGTGGATGTGGTGCTGGTGCTGCTGCTCATCTTTATGCTCACCGCTCCGGTGCTGCAGTCCGGCATAGAAGTGGCTGTTCCCCAGACGCGCACCATTAATCAACTCACCGACGAGCGTACCGTCGTCACCATCGATCACGAGCAGCGCGTCTTTTTGCAGGACAAGCCGGTGAGCATCGCCGATCTGCCCCGGCTGTTGCGCTCCGGCAAGGGTGATGCGACGAAGAAAGTGATCTATCTGCGCGCAGACCAGAAGGTGCCTTTCGGCGCGTTCGCTTCCGTCATGGACGCTGTCAAACAGGCAGGCATCACGAACATCAGCATCGTGACCCGGCCCTTCGAGAAGTAGCGATGCCACCGGTGGAAGAGCAGGCTCGCGAGACGGCCGCGACGAAGAAGAACTTTATCGCCGCTCTTCTCTTGCACGCCGCTGTCATTGGCGGCCTGCTTGGCACCGCGTTCATCTTCCATCGCACGGGGGAGAAGTGGGGCGACAGGGCGGATGTGGCAGGTGCTGTGCAGGCGACCATGGTGAATGCGATTCCGCTGCCGCCGCGCGTGCAGCCGAAAGACGACAACGTCCTCGCGTCGGAATCACCCAGCCTTGTTCCGCCGCCGCCCACGCCCAAGGCTGAGCCGCCGCCGAGGCCAACTGACATTCCCGTTGTTGTGAAGCAGCCTAAGCAGACCCCGAAGACAGCCGAGAAGCCTGCACCGGAGCCGCTTAAGCACCCGCAAGTGCAACCGGTGCAGCCGAACCGTGCGGCAAGCGGCGAGACCGCGGGCCTGCGCGTCGCCATGACGTCGGTGGAGAATCGCGCAGGCACATCCTCCACCAACGTAACGGATTCGACGTTTGGTGAGCGCTACGCCTACTACGTGCGGCAATTGACGCAGAAGGTGGCGCAGCAGTGGTATACGCAGACGCTGGACAGCGGCGCGCCCGGCCACCGTGTGACGCTCAGCTTCCGCGTGGGCCGCGACGGCACGCCGTCCGACATCGCCGTTGCTAGGCCGAGCGGGGACGCTACGCTAGATTCGAGCGCCTTGCGTGCATTACAGCGGATCGACAGCTTCGGCCCGCTGCCTGAGGGCTACTCCGGCAGCTATATCAATGTGCAGTACTTCTTCGAGCCCAAGGCACAATAATGCGATTGCCTTCTTTAGAGATCAGCGCTTTGTGAAGACGAAAAGATGTTTCACCAGGGCGCGCAGGAAGTGAGAACGATGTAACTAGGATCCAGCCAACTTTGGCTAACCGATCGAACATAGACTGCAGGCGGCCGACTTCAACATGCTCTTCGGAGAACTCGGGACCGCCTACGACATAATGTTCCGAATCGTCGCCACGCAATCTAAATTGAAAACAGAAGTCTTTGTGGTTGTAATAGCCATTACCGAACCTTGCTAACAAGAGATCCCCTGTCGGTCATCTCGGCAGCCTGCTGCTATCGCAGCAAGGTAAAACCTGAGCGGACGTGCTCACTCTGGCAACCCCCAAACCAACCGTTTGCGGCACCGCGCGTCTACGATAGAAGCCGATGTGGAAGCATACCCGCTCAACTCTTTTACGCAACGCTTTGCTGGTGCTGACAGCGCTTGCACCAGGTCTGCTCTTCGCGCAGGACAACGTCTTTACCGGCACAAACAGCGGCGCGGACCGTGTGCGCATTGCGGCAGCCGACTTTAAGGCAGGCTCGCCAGATGCCGCCAGCCTCAAACGCACCTTTGATACCGTCCTCTTCACCGACCTGGGTAACGCTGGCGTCTTCGACCTGGTTTCGAAGAGCTTGCAGCCTCCAACGACACCTGGTTCGCCCGGCGAGATTCGCCTGCCGGACTGGAGCGGCGGCGCAACGAACGCGTCGTTTGTCGCCTTTGGTTCCTTCACCACCGGCAGCAATCGCGCGACGGTGAACGGCTACGTTTTTGACACACACAACGCGCAGTACCCGCAGGTGCTGGGCAAACAATACACAGAAAATGCTGACGAAAACGGCGCCCGCACGATCGCGCACAAGTTCGCCGACGAGATCATTCTGCGGCTGGGCGGCGGCATCCCGGGTATCGCCGAGAGCAAGATCTACTATGTACACGCGGCCACCGGCACAAAGGAGATTTGGGCCATGGACTACGACGGTGCCAACGCTCACGCCGTTACGCACCTCGGCACCATCTCGCTGTCACCGCGCGTTTCGCCAGACAACTCACGCATTGCGTTTTCCTCGCTGGGTAATGACGGGTTTCAAATTCGCGTCTTCTCGCTCCTGCTGAACCGTCTTGTCGCGTTTCCCGCTGGCGGAGGCGGCACAAACCTTTCGCCAGCATGGTCGTCCAGCGGGCAGCTGGCTTTTTCGTCGTCGCGCTCGGGCGACCCGGAAATCTACGTGGCAG
>CAXUBG010000053.1:9769-11348 GCA_964249285.1 uncultured Terriglobus sp.
GTCCGGATCTTTCGCCAACCTCGAATCCGAAGACTGGATCGCAGATCGCATGGATCAGCGGGCGCACCGGCCTGCCACAGCTGTACGTCATGGATGCAGATGGCGCGGGCATTCAGCGCATGACGGACAGCGGCTACGCCACTTCGGTCTCCTGGTCGCCGAACGGGCAGTTCCTGGCCTTCGCATGGGATCGCAAGTACGGCCCTGGCGCGCCCGGTGGCCAGGACATTTACGTTATCGATGTTGCCAGCAAACGATGGATACAGCTCACAAACGGCATCGGGCGTTGCGATTTTCCATCCTGGTCCCCCGACGGGCGGCATCTTGTCTTTTCCGTTGGATCCGGTCCGCGCGCTTCACTCTGGACCATGCTGGCGGACGGCACCGGCAAGCGTCAACTGGCAGGCGCGGGCAGCGACATGCCAAATTGGAGCTTCCGCTAACGGGAGTTCCGCGCGAAACTCGTAAACTGTGACAAGTACACCTTGGTTCGATGCCGCGGCTGAAGCACACGCGGTCAGGAGAAAGATCATGACAAGCCCAAAATTTCGCAATAGCGCGCTGATCCTTGCGGCTGTTTCCACCGTTCTGCTCGCGGGATGCCACAAGAAGGCCGGCGCTCCTCCGCCCTATACCGCGCCGCCAGTCGCAGCGGCAGCAGCACCCACCGCAACCCTCACGGCTTCCCCTGAAGCGATTGATCTTGGCCAATCCGTTGTGCTCACCTGGCGCACCACAGGCGCAACCTCCGCTGCGATCGACGGTATCGGTCCCGTAAACCCAAACGGCACGCAGAACGCTACGCCATCGGCCTCCACCAACTTTCATCTGACAGCGACAGGCGACGGCGGCTCAGCGGAAGCGAATGTGCGCGTAACGGTCCGCGTACCCGTTGCACCTACCAGTGCGGATGCGGGCACCTCCGGCGACCTGGGCAGCGAAGCCGCCTTCCACGCCGCCGTCGCGGACGTCTTTTTCGATTACGACAGCTACGATCTGCGGCCCGATGCGCAAACGAACGCAGCCAGCGCGGCAGGCTATTTGAACGCGCACCCCGCAATCAAAGTAGTGATTGGCGGCTACTGCGATAACCGTGGCTCTGCGGAGTATAACCTCGCACTTGGCGAAGAGCGGGCCAACGCTGCGAAGACGGCGCTGGTGAATGCGGGTGTCAGTGCCAGCCGCATTCGTGTGATCTCCTACGGCATGGAAAAGCAGTTTTGCACGGAAGAGAACGAAAGCTGCTGGCAGCAGAACCGCCGCGCTCAGTTTTCCATGGATAAGTAGCTAACGAGCGGTTGAACGCGGAAGGACTGACTCCGCAGTTCTGGAGAGAGACTATGAGGCCGTCACGTTCTTCGCTTGCCATAACGCTCGCGCTCGGGGTACTCCTTTTCGCGCCAGCGCGGAGCTTTGCCGTCAGCAAGGAAATTATTCAGTTGCAGACGCAGGTGCAGGCACTTCAAGATGCGGTAGCACGCCTGCAGCAATCAAATGATGAGCGCATGGGCGTGATGCGCGATCTGATCCAGCAGACCACCGACGCTGTCAATCGCATGTCCCAGACGATGAGCGCCGT
>CAXUBG010000053.1:11358-16883 GCA_964249285.1 uncultured Terriglobus sp.
GATGCAGTCCCTCAACGACTCTGTGGACGAACTGAAAGCAAGGCTTGCGCGTATCGAGAAGAGCCTCGCGGACGTGCAGGGTTCGCAGCAAAGCCTGAACGCGCGGTTCGATTCTGGCGTCAGCACCACACCTGCCAGCACGCCCGCCGCAAACGCGCCCGCGCCGGGTGCACCCGCATCGAACGCGCCATCGCCGCGAGGCCGCAATGCGGTGACGCAGCCCCTCGCACCAGCAGCAAGTACACCCGCGGCTCCGCCAGTGGACGACCTTTACCAAACAGCGTTGAGCGACTTCAACGGAGCAAAATACGCTCTGGCCGGTAACGAATTCGGCGATGTGGTCAAGCTCTACCCCGACTCGAATCTGGCGGGTAATGCCTGCTTCTACTTGGGAGAGATCGACTTCAAGGCTGGCAGATACGCAGCCGCGGCAAGGAATTATGACAAGGTGCTGGAGCAGTACCCTGGAAATGCAAAGACTCCGACCGCGCAGTTACGCAAGGGAGAAGCGCTGTTAGCCCTGAAACAGACAGACGCCGGCGTACGGGAACTCCGTTCGCTGATTCAGCGATACCCCAACTCGCAGGAAGCCTCTACCGCGCGCAGCAAACTCAGCGGCATGGGCGTGACCGTGACTCCTCGCACGCGTGCGGTGGAACGGTGACTCCTTAGGACCGCATACCATTCAGCAGATTTGCGATCTCCCGTTGCCGCTCACCCGTGGGCGGCAGCAACGGCAAGCGTGGACGTCCGCCAAAGTAGCCGGACAGCTCGCATCCAGCTTTGATCGCGGCGATGTCAAAAGGCGCAATGCCCTGCTCTGCCTTTGCCAGGCGATGCTGCTTCTCCTCCATCAATGCGCTATCGCCATCTTTCCACGCAGCCCACACCTCGAACGCAGCCTGCGGCACAGACGCAGCTATGGGCTGCAGTAAGCCATTCGCACCCGCACGCAGCGCGTCGGTCGCCTCCGTTGCAAGTCCCCACAGCATTTGAAAGCCTGCCTGCTTTGTGCGGGTTTTCAGGGCAGGCTTCGGCGTTGCTGTTGCGAGGCCCGCGCCCCCGGCCAGATCACTTACGCTGACAAAGGTACCGCCAGACTGCTGCACCGGCTCGCTTTCCCGCAACATGCGGCCTGTTGCCGCCGTAAACGTGATCGTGGTCGTGACCGTGCGGTGAATGCGCCGGGTCAACTCACGCGCTTGTGCGACCCGGCTGATGTGGCTTGATTGTTCCATCAGGCCAAGCACGTTCGGATGGGAACTGAGTTGCTGAATGAGTCGCAGTGGCAGAGTCACGCGGCCCGCATCAGAGACCAGGATCAGAGGCAGCGGTGACCGGTCAGCAATCGCTTGGAAATACGTCAGCAGTTCGGGCGCGCCCTCGTGTCCGAGCCAGAGCACATCGCGAAACTCAACAGGCGCAGTCAGCAGCACCGCGTCGAAGTGCACTTCGGACGCGGCGTCCGCCAGCAGCAGCGACTCACGGACGCCTGGTAACCCAATGCCGGCCAGCAGCACCTTCTCTTTCGCGGCCTCGGCACCCACAACCCGCAACACGTCGCGCCGCTCGACATCTGAAAGCATCTCCATCTCAGAGATGCCCGTCAAGGCAGCCAGGCCGCTGACCGGCGTCAGCGAGTACCGCCGCACATTGTGCTCCAGTTTACGCAGATACACACGACCGTCGGGGTAAAACGGAGTTGTCAGGGGAACGTGAACGCCATCCAGGAGCATCTGTTCACTCAGCCATAGCGGGCGATGGCACACGGTTGGCGTGCAGCGCCTGCAGCGTGTACACCGTCACACGTCCGCGCTGCAGTGACGCAATGCCCTCAGCCGCAGCGCGCGCGGCTGCAATCGTCGTGATTGCCGGAATGCGCGCCAGTACGGCTGCACGGCGGATCGCTTTCTCGTCGAAGAAGGTGTCCTGCCCTCGCGGCGTGTTCACGATGAGCTGGATGCGATCACCCTTGATCAGGTCGACCACGTTGGGCCGGCCCTCCTGCACCTTATACACACGCTCTACTTGCAGGCCCAAGTCGCTGAGAACATCCGCTGTGCCATGGGTCGCGACGATGTGAAAGCCCATTTCGACAAACTGCCTGGCCAGCGGGACCAGAGCGGCCTTGTCGTGATCGTTGACGCTGATGAAGATTGTGCCTTTTACCGGCAGGTTTTGCCCAGCCGCAATCTGCGCTTTAGCAAACGCCTCGCCGAAGGTTTCGGCGACGCCCATCACTTCACCAGTGGAGCGCATCTCCGGGCCGAGCACCGGGTCGACGCCGGGGAACTTGCCCCAGGGAAAGACTGGCGATTTTACGAAATAATGCGCTCCGGTGCCCAGATCTTCGCCGCTGGCGAGTTGATCCGGCAGTACATCCTCTAGCGTGCGGCCCGTCATCAGGCGCGAAGCAATCTTTGCCAGAGGTACGCCCGTTGCCTTGGACACGTAAGGAACGGTCCGCGAAGCACGTGGATTCACTTCGATGACAAAGACCGTGCCACGCTGAATCGCAAACTGAATGTTGACCAAGCCGATGACGTTGAGCGCGAGCGCAAGCTGCCGCGTGTACCTGCGAATTTGTGTGAGTACATTCGCAGACAAGTCAACGGACGGCAGTACACAAGACGAATCGCCAGAATGAATGCCAGCCTCCTCGATGTGCTGCATGATGCCGGCGACGATTACGTCCGTGCCGTCGCAGAGCGCGTCGACGTCCACTTCTGTCGCGTCCTCAAGGAAGTGGTCGATGAGGACGGGACGCTCCTGCGAATACTCGATTGCAGTTTGCATGTAGCGCACGATCGCGGCATCGTCATAGGCGATAACCATAGCTCGCCCGCCCAGCACATAGCTGGGCCGGACAAGCACGGGATAGGTCACCCGATTGGCACCGGCCAGCGCCTCGTCCACGCTGGTGACGATGGCACCCGCCGGCTGGGGAATGCCAAGCTCCTGGATAAGTTTCTGGAAGCGCTTGCGGTCTTCTGCCAGCTCGATCGACTCTGGCGACGTGCCGATGATCGGCACGCCCGCAGCCTTCAACGGCAGTGACAGGTTTAGCGGCGTTTGCCCGCCAAATTGCACAATCATGCCGATCTCCGCGCCGATCGCCGCTTCATGCTGGTAGACCGCGAGTACATCCTCGAGGGTCAGCGGCTCGAAATACAGCCTATCGCTGGTGTCGTAATCGGTGGAGACCGTCTCCGGATTGCAGTTCACCATGATCGTTTCGAAGCCGTCCTCGCGCAGCGCGAACGCGGCGTGGCAGCAGCAATAGTCGAATTCAATGCCCTGGCCGATCCGGTTGGGTCCGCTGCCCAGGATGATGATCTTCTTGCGGGTGGTCGGCGTTGCTTCGTCTTCCTCGTCGTAGCAGGAGTAGAAATACGGTGTGAAGCTTTCAAATTCCGCAGCGCAGGTATCCACCAACTTAAATACCGGCAGCACACCATGGCGTTCGCGCAATTCACGGACACGCGCGGTTGCGTCTTTGCCATGCATCTTCCACGATGCGGCCAGCAGATCATCGCTAACGCCCAGGCGCTTGGCCGTTCTCAGCTGCTCCTCCGAAACGCTCTCGACTGAAAACTCTGCGATGCTTTCCGTCTCATCCGTGACGACCTTCACCTGGTACAGGAACCATGGATCCATGCCGGTCAACCGGGCGATCTCGCGCACCGTCATGCCACGCTCAAAGGCATAGCGGATGTAGCGCAGGCGCTCCGGGTGCGGCGTCACGAGGCGCTGCGTTAGGCGGCGCGGCTCAATGTCGGCGTCGCTTGCCTTTTTGCCGGTTTCCAGCGATCGAATTGCCTTCATCAATGCTTCTTTGAAGGTGCGGCCAATCGCCATTACCTCGCCGACGGACTTCATCTGCGGTCCCAGCGTCTCATCCGCTCCGGGAAATTTCTCGAACTGCCACTTGGGAATCTTCACCACGACATAATCAATCGTCGGCTCGAAGCAGGCCGGCGTTGCTTTGGTGATATCGTTCTGCAATTCATCGAGCGTATAACCTACGGCCAGCCTAGCCGCGATTTTGGCAATGGGAAATCCAGTCGCCTTTGACGCCAGCGCGGAAGACCGCGAAACGCGCGGGTTCATTTCAATCACCGTCATACGGCCGTTCGCCGGGTTTACGGCAAACTGCACATTGCTCCCCCCGGTTTCCACGCCAATTTCGCGCATCACGCGGATCGCCGCGTCACGCATGTGCTGGTACTCGCGATCCGTCAGGGTCTGTGCCGGGGCGACGGTGATGCTGTCGCCGGTGTGCACGCCCATAGGGTCAAAGTTCTCAATCGAGCAAATGATGATGACGTTGTCCGCAAGGTCACGTACGACTTCAAGCTCATATTCTTTCCAGCCGAGCACACTTTCTTCGAGCAGGCATTCGTTTACAGGAGACAGGTCAAGCCCGCGGGAGAGGATCTCAGTCAGTTCCTCGCGGTTGTAGGCGATACCGCCCCCTGAACCACCCAGCGTGAAGGACGGCCGGATGACACATGGAAAACCGATCTTCTGTGTGTAATCCAGACCATCACGCAGGTTGTTGATCAACGCGGACCGTGGCATATCGAGGCCAATCCGGTTCATCGCGTCCTTGAACAAGAGGCGGTCTTCCGCCTTCTTGATGGCGTCCAGCTTTGCGCCAATCAACTCGACATCGTACCGTTCGAGCGTGCCTGCGTCTGCCATGTCCACCGCAAGATTTAGCGCGGTCTGCCCTCCCACCGTCGGCAGCAAAGCAAACACGCCAGGCCGACCACTCTCCCGCAGCATCTCGCTTTCCGCGCGAAGGATCTCTTCGACATACCTTCTGGTCAGCGGCTCCACATAGGTGCGGTCTGCAATCTCCGGGTCCGTCATGATCGAAGCAGGATTGCTGTTGACCAGCACCACTTCGTACCCCTCAGCCTTGAGTGCTTTGCACGCCTGCGTGCCGCTGTAATCAAATTCAGCCGACTGGCCAATGACAATCGGTCCAGAGCCGATTACCAGAACTTTTGCGATGTCGTTCCTGCGTGGCATGAAAAAGGTGTCTCTCTATCTATCGAGAACTTGAGTCAAAACTGCGGACCGGCTGCAAACGATGCGTGCGGAGAACAGAGCGTACCGTTCTCTGAAGCGGCCGGATAAATGGGTAGGGATTTGGATAGTTGTTCGACATCATCATGTCGCCTCCGGCCATGTTCAAACCCACTATCAGGAGGGATAGCTTCGGTATAAAAGGGCGTAGCGGAAAAACAGACCCTGGCATGGCTCGCGTGAGTAGGACCAGAAGCAGAAATGCAACAATTGTTGCAAGCATGTACCACCGTCCAATGTCCCACCCAAGAAGTTGCATAGCCAGAGGACCGCACACTGCCGCTACGGAGAGTCTAAAGCAAAGTCGCCGAATAACCGGATCACCTATTACCTCGCAAACTTTGCGAACGTAATAGAGCAAGAATATGATGAAGGGCCCGAAAACTATCCATGACGAAACTTCGGCACCTGTTTCCTGACCTGTAAGGTGC
>CAXUBG010000054.1:0-16828 GCA_964249285.1 uncultured Terriglobus sp.
CAACAGGCCGAACATTGTGCCCGGGGCAATGCGCAGCGACAGGCCCTCGACGGCAACCTTGTTCTCGTACACCTTGCGAATCTGATCCAGTTCAACAGTTGCCATTCGATTGTGCGGAGCCACCCCGCCCGCGATTCCAAGTCTAATACCCAGTCTGAAGCCTCACCCGTTTACCGGGCGGGCTTGCGTACAGATGAGGGCCTGATGTCGCAACGTTACGTGTGACAAGCCGGGAAAGCGGCAACGGAGAATGCAGGGCGGAAGATTTCGTGCGATTCGCCACCCGTGCGGTATTGTGTATGTCATCTCCGCATTGCTCAAAGAGGGTAACTGTGCGCCTGATCCGCCTTGCATCCGTCCCCGTCCTTGCCGTTCTGGCCGCTGGCAGCGGACGTTGCCAGGAACCGCTCCGGTACCAGCAGCCGCCGGCACCGGTCGAAGCGCTTCTGGACGCCCCGACAACACCCGTCGCCAGGCTCTCTCCCGACCGTTCCACGCTGCTGATCGCGCAACCGGCGACGTACCCGGGTATTGCGGACGTGGCCCAGCCGCGTCTGCGTCTGGCGGGTCTGCGCCTCAACCCGCAGACGAACGGTCCCAGCCGCGAGATAGCGACCATCAGCATACGGCTGCAGCCGGTGAACGGCCAGGAGCGGGCGGTCACGGGATTGCCGGCGAAGCTGCGTGCGACGCACCTGGTGTGGTCACCGGACAGCCGGCATATTGCTTTTGTCCAGCGCACTGCCCAGACATCGTTCGCCGCGGACACTGCGCCGGCCAGGGAGAAAGCGGACGCGGCCAATGCCGCCGGGCTTGAGCTCTGGGTCATCGATACCGGTACGGGACACGCTCACCGCACCGGCACCGTGCACCTGAACGCGGTGTTGGGGGAACCCTGCCGCTGGATGCCGGACAGCACGGAATTGCTCTGCATCACGGTTCCCTCCGGGCGTGGCCCCGCACCCAAGGGCAGCGATGTACCGGCTGGTCCGAACGTAGAGGAGAACCTAGGCCGCGTCGCGCCTACCCGCACCTATGAGGATCTCCTCAAGACCCCCGCGGACGAGGCGATGTTCGAGTTCTACGCGACCGGAGAGCTTGCCCGCGTCACGGTCGAGGGCGCGGTTCATTCTCTCGGCCAGAAGGGTCTGATCGCGGGTGCGGATCCATCTCCGGATGGCCGCTATGTGCTGCTCACGGAACTGCACCGGCCTTTCAGCTACAGCCTGCCCTACGAGATGTTTCCCCTGCGGACCGCGGTGCTCGACCTGAAAACCGGTACGGCCAAGGTGCTCTATGACCGGCCGCTCGTGGACAACCTGCCCATCGCCTTTGACGCGGTGGAGAGCGGTCCGCGCGACTATGAATGGCGCTCCGACGCGCCTGCCACGCTCGCCTTCGCGGAAGCGGCAGACGGGGGCGATCCCAATGCCAACGTTTCCGTCCATGACCGGGTGAAGCTGCTGCCCGCTCCGTTCACCGGAGAACCGGTCACGCTGGCAGACCTGCCCATGCGCCTTCGCGGCGTCCACTGGGGAACGGATCACCTTGCCGTGGTGACCGAAGCGCGCTGGAAGGACCGCCGCACGGCCATGCTGGCAGTGGATCCCGCCGCTGCCGGTGCCAAGCCGGTTACGCTCTACGAGGGGTCCACGCAGGACCGTTATCACTCGCCCGGCACACCCATGCTTGGGCAAAATGCCTCCGGTCATCCGGTGCTGCAACTCACGCCGGATGGCAAAGCCATTTACTTCACAAGCCCTGGCGCCACGCCAGCAGGTGATACACCGTTTCTCGCCACCATGCCCGTGACGGGAGGCGCGGAGACCATCCTCTTTCGCTCCGCAGACCCGTACTATGCCATGCCCGCCGGTCTGCTCGCGGATGGCAAGCTGCTGATTACGCGCGAATCGATACGGGAGGCACCGAACTACTTCGCTGTTTCCGCCGTTCCGAATGCACAGGATTTCCGGCAGTTGACCCGCTTTCCCGATCCGTACGAAGGGCTGCACCTGCCCACGAAGCAACTCATCCACTACAAGCGCGCTGACGGTGTCGAACTCACGGCAACCCTTTGGCTGCCCGCCGGCTACACCAAGTCGCAAGGTCCGCTGCCCACGCTGATGGAGGCGTATCCCGCCGAGTTCAAGAGCCGCGCCACCGCCGGCCAGGTTGCGGGGTCGCCCAACCGCTTTCCGCGCATTTCCGCGTTCTCGCCGGTTCCCTTCGCGCTGAGCGGGTACGCGGTGCTGGAGAATGCCTCGATTCCCATCGTGGGCGAAGGCGACCAGCAGCCGAATGACACCTACATCGACCAGCTGGTCGCGGGTGCAAGGGCGGCCATTGATTGCGGTGCCTCGATGGGAGTCGTCGACCCGAAGCGTGTTGCCGTGATGGGCCACAGCTATGGTGCCTTTATGACGGCGAATCTTCTCGCGCATTCAAACCTGTTCCGGGCAGGGATTGCGCGCTCCGGTGCCTACAACCGGACGCTGACACCCTACGGCTTTCAGGCGGAGGAGCGCACCTACTGGCAGGCTCCAGACGTGTACTTCAAGATGTCTCCGTTCAGCTACGCCGACAAGATCAAGACGCCGCTCCTGATGATCCATGGCGAAGCGGACGACAACGCCGGCACCTTTCCCATCCAGAGCGAACGTTTCTACGAAGCCTTGAAGGGCCAGGGTGCAACCGTCCGCCTGGTCTGGTTGCCGCTGGAAGCGCACGGCTACGAAGCCAAGGAAAGCCTGCAGCACATGCTGTGGGAGATGAACCGCTGGCTCGACACCTACGTAAAGCCCGCGGTTTCACCCGCAACGGTTGCCGCCAAGTAGAGATGAGGCTTGCGTACCGCACCCCTGCAAACGCATGGGACGCTTGGACCGCTTTCCAATCGCGCCAGGTTCATTCAGGATCAGCGCGGACAACAGACTCTCGTTCTAAAAAGTGAAAAGCATACGTACTTGCCTGCAGCCCGCTTCCTGGGCTCACCTTGGTAGCATCGGCTGAGATGGTCGAACTTTCCACGCCGGTGCAGCTGGTCAAAGGTGTGGGTCCGCGCAACGCAGAGGCGCTGCGCAAGCGCGGCGTCGAGACCGTGGAAGACCTGCTGTATCACCTGCCGTTTCGCTATGAGGACCGGCTCCACCCTAAGCCCTTCAGCGCGCTGGAGGCGGGCGAGATGGCGACAGTGATCGGTGAGGTGCGCGGCAGCACTGTTCTGCGGGCGAAGTCCATGCCCATCTTCGAGATGACCGTGGGTCAAGGCCTCCACACGCTGAAGGCTATCTGGTTCCGCGGCACCTACCTGCAGGACAAGTTCAAACCCGGGCAGGCCGTCGCGCTCTACGGCAAGCTGGAAGCGTCACGCTCCACCACCGGGAAATTTAAAATGATCCAGCCGCATTTTGAAATCCTGCCGGACGAAGGCGAGGCGGACACCGCGCGCCTGCTTGAGGCTGGCCGGATCGTTCCCGTGTATGAGTCGCTTGGGGGAACGACGCCGTGGGGGTCGAAACTGGGGTCCCGGTGGATGCGGCAGGTTGTTTGGCAACTGCTGGATCAGCTTGGCGCTGGGCCGCCTCTGCCCGAGCCTCTGCCGCTCTCCATGCGAAAGCGGCTTGGTTTGCCCGCGCGCCTGCAATCCCTGCGCGAGGCGCATTTTCCACCTGCCGGCACATCGATGGCGAGCCTGCAGACGTTTACCACGTCCGCGCACGCCCGGCTTATCTTTGAGGAGTTGTTTTATCTCGAACTGGGTCTGGAATTGAAGCGCAAGCGGCTCCGCGACCGCGCCGGCATTGCCTTTACCGCCGATGACAACGTGCGCAACGCCATCAAGCAGGTGCTGCCTTTCCGTCCGACCGCCGCGCAGAAGCGTGTGCTTGGCGAGATTGTGGAGGATATGCGGAAGCCTCAGCCGATGCGCCGCCTGCTGCAAGGGGATGTGGGCAGCGGGAAAACGATTGTGGCGCTCGAAGCTGCCCTTATTGCGATCGAAAACGGCTACCAGGCCGTCCTGATGGCACCCACGGAAATCCTGGCCACGCAGCACTACCTTTCGGCACGCAAGCTGCTCCGCCGCTCCACTCGCGAGTACAACGTCACGCTGCTCACCGGTTCGCTGGACGAAGCAGAAAAGCTGCGTGCCCGTGCCCGTATTGCGCGCGGACATGCGGAACTGGTTATCGGCACGCAGGCACTCATCCAGCAAAAAGTCGACTTCGCGAATCTCGGTCTTGTGATCGTCGACGAGCAGCACCGCTTCGGTGTCCGCCAGCGCTTCACGCTGATGAAGAAGCCCGAGGCAGGCGACCCGGATGTGCTCGTCATGACTGCCACACCCATCCCGCGTACGCTCGCGCTCACCATTTACGGCGATCTTGAGGTGAGCGTGATCGACGAGCTGCCACCCGGCCGCACGCCCATCGTCACGCGGCGCACCACAGACGAGCGCGCGGACGATGTCTGGATTTTTGTGCGCAAGCAGGTTGCCGCGGGCCGGCAGGCCTACATCGTCTACCCCGTCATCGAAGGCGCGAGTGACGACCAGCCGGAGCTCGATTTTGCAAGGGATAGCAGCGAGTCAGCCGGTCAGCCGGTCAGCGAGCAAGCGAAGACTGGCCGGAGGAAGCAGCCGTCAGCGGCGAAGAAGGTTAACAAAGCGAACGATCTGCTAACAGCGGCTAAGCCGAACCTTCGCTCCGCAACGGAGATGTATGAAGAATTACGTTATGGCGCGCTGCACGGCCTGCGCCTGGGCTTGCTGCATGGGCGGCTGCCGGCCGACGAAAAGGAAATCATTATGCAGCAATTCAAGCGTGGCGAACTTGATGTTCTGATCACAACCACTGTCATCGAGGTCGGAGTTGACGTGCCGAATGCCTCAGTGATGGTGATCGAGCACGCCGAACGCTTCGGCATGGCGCAGATGCATCAGTTGCGCGGACGCGTTGGCCGGGGTACCGCCAAGAGCTACTGCGTCCTGATGACCGGCGGGCGCGTCTCGCCGGAAGCCGAAGAGCGCCTCGACGCCATGGTGAAGACGCAGAACGGCTTTGAACTGGCAGAACTGGACCTGGAGCAACGCGGCCCCGGCGAGTTCTTTGGGACCAAGCAGGCCGGGTTGCCAGATTTCCGCGTGGCCAACCTGGGACGCGACCGACGCCTGCTGGAACTCGCGAAAGCGGAAGCCGCCGACTTCGCCAACCTCCGCACCCGCGACGTTACCGAGGCGGAGAGAACAATGGTCCGCGCCCAACTGAAGCAGCACTGGCAGCGGCGGTACGGCCTGGTCGAAGCGTGAAGGCGCCGCCTCCTCGTCGTTCGTTGCTCTCGCTGTTAGCACCGGCAAGGAAACGATGGAGACGAGGAACGAGGAAACGGTAGCAAGGAGCCGTCACCCCACCATCACCGCCGGAGCCCCAATCGCCTCCGTGTGCGCAGGCGAAGAAGCCGCCGCCGCCTTCTTCGGGCCCCGCTTGCGTGCGACCAGAACGCGCACCCGCTCCAGCAGTTCCACGGGCGAGGACGCACCCTTGGGCAGGAATACATCTGCGCCAGTGCCCCGATCGAATCCCGTTACCGTTCCGGACACCATCATCGTCGGCAATCCGGGCTGCAGTTCCCGTGCCCGCCGGATCAACTCCGTGCCGTCCATCTGCGGCATCATCAGGTCGCAAAGAAGCAGGGCGATTTCGCCTGCAGAGAAGCGCTCCAGCAGTTCCAGCGCCTCATGCGACGCCGTTGCCGTCAACACGCGATAGCCGCGCGTTTCCAGGAGGAACTTGCGGATAGATAGAGTCTGTTCATTGTCGTCGACACATAGAATGATTTTCTTCGGGCGCATGTACGTTCGTTCTCCATGGGCAGTGTGCTCCGCCAGGGGAGCTGCGTTAAGTGACGAGCGCCAGTGTTGAAGCGCAAGAAGGTGCCTGCCGTGCCCAAAGGCACAGCGCTGAAACCGCTGCTGGATGCCGGAGTTCCGTCGCGCCGCAACAGAGTCGCAAACGCTCCAGGGTCAGGCGCTTGTTCACGTTGTGTGATTTAGCGCTTCCCCAAAGTACGAAGGCGGGCACATTCGCGCAACGGCGAAAATAAAGCGAAGATCGCTGTCGATTTTGGGACAGGAATCCACCGGTTCGCACAACCTGCGCCGTGTCTATGCGTTGGCGGGTACCCGCCCTGTGGAAAGGGTTTGCATTACAGGAGCGTAAACCGTCCCGATGCCACGGGGATGGTGCGTCCGCCGACGAACACATCTCCCACCGCACCGCCAACGAGGGACGCGCGTACGTCTAGACGGCTGGGCCTGCTGACCTCGCTGCCCTGGGCAATCGTGGTTAGCACGCCGGAAGGCACGGCACCGTGGCGCACCAGATAACTGATGGCGCATCCCGCGGCGGAACCCGTAGCCGGATCATCCGATCCGTTGAACGGAACACGAGCACGCAACGTGCCGTTCTCCATGAGAACAATGGCGGCAACAAGCTTCGCGCCTGTCCCAGCCAACAGTGCGGCTGCTTCAGGGCGCACGTGCAGCCTTGCGAGCGCGTCCAGCGACCGCAGTGGGAGGATGCAGAAGGGCAGGCCCGTGCTGACGACCTGGGGCGTTAAGGACGGGTGCAGATCATGTTTCTGAAGGCTGCATGCCAGCGCGAGCGACAGTGGATCGTGCATTGCGCCAAACTCCGGGTCAAGCTGCCGCATTTCGCCGTACACGCCCAGGCTGTTCTCGTCCGCCATGTCGAAGCGGACCGGTACCGCGCCGGCATTGAGACGGAGCCGGACCTCCGCCGCGCCTTGCAGCTCCGGATGGCAGGCCCACAGCCAACCCGCAGTACCCAGCGTGGGATGCCCTGCAAAGGGCAGTTCTTCCTCCACCGTGAAGATCCGCACACGCACGCCATTCGCCAGCTCGTCTTCTGTGTCGCCGGGCAGGATGAACGTGGTTTCGGACAGGTTGGTTTCGCGTGCCAGAGCTTGCATTTCGGCATCGCTCAAACCGGTTGCATCTGGGAAGATCGCCAGCGGATTGCCTTCCAGCGCGCGTTCCGCGAACACATCCACCTGCGCCCACCGGAGTTCGCGCCCGCCGTTGCTCCACGTTGACATCGCATTGCCTCGGGCTTATTGTTGCAGGTGATGGCGATGCTTTCCATGACGGCCTGTTGCTGTCCCTGTTCACTGGCAGGGTCGTAGCGCGCCGCACTTCTGTGCCGCAACGCCACCTGCCCACCGCTCCGGTGGGCTTTGTTCTGTACCGCTCATTTCTAAGGATCCGTTCATGTCGCTTCGCATCAATGACACTGCGCCAGACTTTACGGCGGAAACAACGCAGGGCACCATCCACTTCCATGACTGGATTGGCGATAGCTGGGCCGTGCTCTTTTCCCATCCGAAGGACTTCACCCCTGTCTGCACCACGGAACTGGGCGCTGTCGCCAACCTGGAGCAGCAGTTCGCGGAGCGTGGCGCAAAGGTGATCGGGCTGTCCGTCGACAAGGTCGGCGATCACAGCCGATGGCAGCAGGATATCCAGGACGTCAGCGGAGCGACGGTCAACTTTCCGATGATTGGCGACCCCGAACTGAAGATCGCCAAGTTGTATGACATGCTGCCCGCCGATGCCGGCGACACCAGTGAAGGCCGCACGCCAGCCAATAACGCGCCCGTCCGCACGGTTTTCATCGTTGGTCCTGACAAGAAGATCAAGCTGATGCTTGCCTATCCGATGACAACAGGCCGGAATTTCGACGAAATCCTGCGCGTGCTCGACTCCATGACACTGACGGCCAAGCACCCCGTCGCCACGCCCGCCAACTGGAAGAAGGGTGGCGACGTCATCATCACAGGCGCGGTGTCGAACGAGGATGCGGAGAAGAAGTTTCCGGGCTACAAGACGGTGAAGCCGTACCTGCGCACCACGGCGCAGCCAAGCTAACCCTGAAGCAGCAGCATGAGCACCGGTGGCGAAGTGGCTAACGCGCTGGTCTGCAAAACCAGTATTCGCCGGTTCAATCCCGGCCCGGTGCTCCAATTCACATGCAGATTCACCTGGAGGGGTGCGCATTCTGTGGTGAACAGCTAGCTTCGATTGTGTACAGTCACATGCACGAGGTTTTTGCGTGAGATACCGCTGCGGCATGGCGCTTCTGACTGCCGCCTGCATGATAAGTGGCTTGCTTGCTCAATCGGTCCCGCCGGCCTCCGGTGGCGACGGTTCTGGAGCGTTCACGCTGACGGCGGAGCAGACGCTCGCTTTCCGCTCTGCCGGGGAGAGCGCTGCCGCCAGCAGATGGACTGAAGCCTATGCAAAGCTCAAGCCGATCCATGAGGCCGTGCCGCGCGACGCTTCCATCACCAAGTTCACCGCGGAAGCCGCCATCAACAGTGGTGACGTGGGGTATGCGCAGGCGATTATCCAGCCGTTGCTGGAGGTTTCACCGCAGGATTGGCAGGCGCGCGCTCTGCTGGCCCGGACCTATGCCGAGGCGCACCAGGATGCCATGCGCGACGCAGCGTTGCGGCAGCTGGTGACCTTGCATGCCAACACCGCAGACCCGCAGTTTCGCCAGCAGACCCAGGTATTGATCGAACGCGACGTGCTGTCGAAGGGCCATCTGGACCTGTTCTACTCGTTGCAGCCATGGAGCCGGTACAACATTTACGCGATGGCGCGGGTGTATGACGTGGACGGCAAGCAGACGCTGCGCATCACGCTGGAGAGCAGCGACTTCGAGCAGGCCTCGTGGGGCAAGCAGCATGCCGGCCTCCTTGCGAAAGGTGAGCGGATGTACTCGATGGACGGCTATGCCGACCAGCCTCCTGCCACGCCCGGCGGACAGGCGACACAGACACACTACACTTTCGGCTTCTTTGACGGCCGGCCGGCTTACAACACGGTGCGTGATCGCATGATCGTTATTGCCAACGGCAAGGGGCAGCCTATGTCGTCGATGAGCGGCATCGTTCCTAAGCCCTAGTGTGCGTCGCTTTTTTGACCGCTTGTAAACCTGCGCAGTACCGGCCAGTCCGTGGCGCTTTGTGACTGATCGCCTTTGGTTCTCTGACCGGCCTGGCCTTGAAATGACCTGCGGATACAGTACTTCGTTCCTGTTTCGCGTAACAACCTTAGTATGTCCCAGCCGGTACACTGAGATAGAAAGACGCTGCGTTTCCCGCTGTTCATGACGCGTCGTTAAGAGAAGGACATTACCATGGCGGACCATACCTGCCCAACGTGTGAGCGCGGAAGTCTTGTGCGCTGCGGCCGCAAGGGCCTTTGGGAGAGGCATGTTCTGCCTTTGTTTGGTGTGTTTCCGTGGCGCTGCGCGCGTTGCCAGACGCGGTTCCGGCTGAGCGATCGAGGAGATGGCTTCGTACGGGCGCGACGCAAGCCGGCTTACCCTCGCGGGGACGACGCGAAATCGTAGAGACAGGCTGGACGGCGATATACTCAGCTGTGATGCAACCGTCTCCCGGTGGCCGTTCTGGCCGCTCAACTTCCCGGACGCCACGATATGCGATTCACCCGTATGACACGGGTGCTGGGCGTATGATCCGCTCGACCACAGTGCTGTGCGTACGGCGCAACGGGGCGGTGGTGATGGCAGCCGACGGGCAGGTGACGCTTGGCTCCGCGGTGATGAAGCAGGGTGCCAAGAAGCTGCGGCGGCTATACAACGACAAGGTGCTGGCGGGCTTTGCGGGATCGACCGCCGATGCGTTTTCCCTGTTTGCCCGCTTTGAAACCAAGCTGGAGCAGTACGCAGGAAACCTGCCGCGGGCGGCCGTGGAACTGGCGAAAGACTGGCGCACGGACAAGCTTTTGCGGCAGCTGGAAGCGCTGCTGCTGGTGGCCGACAAGGACCACATGTACCTCCTGGGCGGCAATGGCGACGTGATCGAGCCGGACACGATTGAGGGTGGCGGGATCATGACCATCGGCAGCGGTGGGAGCTTCGCGCAGAGCGCCGCGCAGGCGTTGCTGGAGAATACCGGTCTGTCGGCGCGCGCCATCGTGGAGAAGAGCATGAAGATCGCGGCCGAGATCTGTATCTATACGAATGAGAACATCACGGTGGAAGAGTTATAGCTGCTGCGCTTGTCGTTGCTTTGTAACAACAGGTTTATGTAGATCCGGCCGCTTCGCTGCGAGATGACAACCTTGAAAGAGACATGATGGCCATTTATTTACCCGGAGTAGCGGAAGACCAGGCGGTTGGCCTGGAAGAGATGACGCCGCGCGAGATTGTGGCGGAGTTGGACAAGTATGTCGTGGGCCAGCACGCGGCGAAGCGGGCCGTGGCCATTGCGCTGCGCAACCGGCAGCGCCGCCAGAAGCTGCCGCCTGAAATCGCCGACGAGATCATGCCGAAGAACATCATCATGATCGGCGCGACCGGCGTGGGCAAGACGGAGATCGCGCGGCGGTTAGCCAAGCTAACCAATTCACCCTTCCTGAAGGTGGAGGCGAGCAAATTCACCGAAGTCGGCTATGTGGGCCGCGATGTGGAATCGATTGTGCGCGACCTGGTGGAGACCGCCATAGAGATGGTGCGTGAGGAGAAGCTGGAAGAGGTGGAGGACAAGGCGGAGTTGAATGCCGAAGAGCGCCTGCTGGACCTGCTGCTGCCCCCTGCGCCGCCAACCTTACGAAGTGACATAGAGGCACAGCCCACATCCCCGCAGGATGCGGGGCACCCGGCCACGGTCGCAATCGACTTCGACGCGAATGCCGAGCCGAAGCCGGAAGAGCCGAAACCGCAGGATCGTACGCGCGAAAAGCTCCGGCAGCAGTTCCGCGAGGGCAAGTTGGACGACCGCACGGTGGAGATTGATGCGCGCGACAGGAATCAGCCCTCGTTCGAGATCGTAGGCGTGCAGGGCGGCGAAGAGACCGACCTGAACCTGAAGGACGTTCTTCCTGGTCTGTTTGGCAGCCGCACGCGCAAGAAGAAGATGAAGGTGTCCGAGGCCTTCGAATACCTGATCAGCGAAGAAGAAGGCCGCCTGATTGATATGGATCTGGTGACGCGAACGGCGATCGACCGCGTGGAGGATTCCGGGATTGTGTTCCTGGATGAAATCGACAAGATCGCCGGACGCGAGGGGGGTCACGGCCCGGATGTGAGCCGCGAGGGCGTGCAGCGCGATATCCTGCCGATCGTGGAAGGCACGACCGTAAACACCAAGTACGGCTTTGTTTCGACCGATCACATTTTGTTTATCGCCGCGGGTGCGTTTCATGTTTCGAAGCCGAGCGATCTGATCCCAGAGTTGCAGGGCCGCTTCCCTATCCGCGTGGAGTTGCAATCTCTTACGGTGGATGATTTCATTCGCATTTTGACTGAGCCAAAGTCGTCGCTGGTTAAGCAGTCCATCGCTTTACTGGAGACCGAGGGATTGAAGCTGGAGTTTCAGCCGGAGGCGCTGGAGGAGATGGCGAATTTCGCATTCAGCGTGAACGAAACGACGGAGAACATCGGCGCGCGGCGGCTGCACACCATCATGGAGCGCGTCCTGGACGAGATCAGCTTCCAGGCGCCGGACCTGATGAAGAACGCGAAGCCAGCGGTGAACGGAGTGGTCGCACAGGTGGAGCCGAGCACGGTGGAGCGGCCGAAGGGCGTGGCTGCCCCGCCTTCGGGAACGGCGCATCCGCTGCCGGTGCTGGAGCGGGAGGTGGAGGGTGGCGTTGAGCGCGTGGTCGTGATTGATCCGGAGTATGTCCGGCAGCAGGTTGCGGCGATCGTAAAGAATCAGGATTTGAGCCGTTACATCCTTTAGCGCCTGGCCCTGGCGTTCGTCCAACGCACTGAGATAATCGACTGATGCTTCATTACTGTTTACGGGCGCGCCTGGCGGCGTTCACTCTGCTGCTGCTTAGTCTCCTTACTGTGGGATGCCGTGCGCAAACATTGTCCACGGGCGGCAAGCTTTCGCCAGAGATGGCACGCCGCATTGCCCTGACGATTCGCACCAAGGCGAGCCTGCCGTTCAACTACGACGTGAAGGTGGGTGACCGCCGGCCGGCAAAGGAAGCCGGGTGGGATGAGGTCACGGTGTTTCTCGGCGAGCAGGGCAAGCCTTCTCGCCCGATGACCTTTCTGCTTTCAAGAGACGGCAAGACGCTGGCGCAGATGAACACCTTTGACCTGTCAAAGGATCCTCGCACGTTGGTAAGTGATGCCGGCCGGCCGGCGCGCGGTGGCCCGGAGAGTGCGCCGGTGGACATCATTGTCTATGACGACCTGGAGTGCCCGTTTTGCGCCAAGATGCACGCGCAGATGTTTCCCGCCGTGCTGAACCGCTACGGCAAGAACGTGCGGATCGCATACAAGGACTACCCGTTGCAGCAGATCCATCCCTGGGCAACGCACGCCGCCGTAGACGCCGACTGCCTGGCTGTGCAGAGCCCCGCGGGCTATTGGAATCTGGTGGACACGCTGCACGCACAACTGGACACCATCGGCGTGGACCCGGCGGCACCGCCCACTTCGGATAAGACGCCGGTGAAGACGTTGGCCGCTGCTACGCAGCAGGTCGACAAGGCCACCCTGGATGAAGGCCGCAAGCAGAACGTCGACGGGGCAAAGCTGACGGCGTGCGTGGGGAAGCAGGACGACTCTACCGTGAAGGCCGGACTGGCGGAGGGCGACACCCTGAACGTGAACGGCGTGCCCGCGCTGCTGATCAATGGCGAACTGATCACCGGTGCTGTTCCCATTGAGTACGTCTACCGTGCGATTGATGATGCTCTGGTTGCCCAGGGCGTTACACCGCCGGCGGCTGTGCCGCTGCCTTCGCTCGACCAGCCCGCGCCAGCCACACCTGCCTCTGGCGGACGTTAGCTCTACGGCACGCGCGTGCCTTGGTGGAAGACTATCTGCCAGCCTCGGTTCCGCTGCACCCAGACGCTTGACCGAAGGCTTGTTCGCCCCTGGATTGTTAGGCGGTAAGACAACAGGGCTGCGTCTGCGCATAACGCCACGCACTGCACATCCCTGATCGTAAACGTTCGAGAGGGCGCGTCCGCGATGTCCTTCAGAGTTGCCTCTCGGTCGAGCACCCGTCCGGACCCGCCAAACTCGTAAAAGCCCGGCGCAAGTAGAGCATCCGCGCACTCTCTGCCGCACTGCGGGCCGAGCGCCAGCAGACGCTGCTCTAACGAAAGCAGCTCGACCATCATGTCTTCTGTCGGTGCCATTCGAAGAGCATAGAATGAAGCCGTGAGTCCGCTCGCCGATGGCCTGATTCAGATTGATCTTGCTCCCCAAAAGCCCGCGCCGAAGCCGGAGTGGCTGAAGGCACGCGCGCCCATGGGCGAGACCTTTCATGCGCTGAAGCGGCTCACGCGCGAGCTCCACCTGCATACGGTTTGCGAGAGCGCGCACTGCCCGAACATCGGCGAGTGCTGGAACCACAAGACCGCGACCTTCATGATGTTGGGCAACAGCTGCACCCGGCGCTGCGGCTTCTGCGCCGTACCCAGCGGAAAGCCCGAACCGATTGATCATGATGAACCACGGCGCGTCGCTTACGCGGTTGCGCAACTCGGCCTTCGGCATGCCGTTGTTACCAGCGTTAACCGGGATGACGACAACACGGGTGCCGCGCGCGCCTTTGTGAACGTCATCCACGAGATTCGCAGTCAGGCACCCGGATGCCAGGTCGAGGTCCTTACGCCCGACTTCCAGGGGACCGAATATGCCATCCGTCTTGTCGTCGCTGCCAAGCCCGAGATACTGAACCACAACATTGAAACCGTGCCGCGCCTGTACCGGGTGGCGAAATCAGGCGGACGGTACGAGCGGTCGCTTGGCTACCTGCGGCTGGCGAAGGAGCTCAACCCGCGCCAGGTGACCAAGACTGGCATCATCGTGGGCATGGGCGAAGAGACGCACGAACTGCTGGACGTGTTTCGCGATCTCGCCGCGATCAAGGTCGATATCCTCACAGTCGGCCAATACCTGCGCCCTTCGAAGGACCATATTCCTATGAAGCGCTACTACACGCCGCAGGAGTTCGCCTTCCTGAAGGAGGAAGCGCTCCGCATGGGCTTTCGCCACGTGGAAAGCGGGCCCCTGGTGCGCAGCAGCTATCATGCGCATGAACAGGCCCAGTCCACCGGCCTGGCGTAAGCACGCACTGCAGCGTTGCAGCGTTACCGGAGCCTGGCGGTTCAGCGGTAGCTTGGAGGCGGTGGGTTGCGATTGAATTGGCGTTGGTGCCAGTATGGGTAGGGGACCGGGCGCTCACTCACTTTGTCGAGCTTCGCTACCTGCTCCGGCGTGAGGGTAAAGCTGCCAGCCTGCAGGTTGGCTTTCAACTGGTCCGCGTTGCGTGCGCCAATGATCAGGCTTGAGACTGTTGGCTTACGCAGAAGCCAGTTCAGCGCCACCTGCGGCACGCTCTTACCAGTTTCTGCCGCCACCGCGTCCAGACCTTCCACCACGTCGAACACGAACTCATCGTCGATGACCGGGCCACCAGCCTGGCCCTCGCTGAAGCGCGTTCCCTTCGGTGCCGGATGTCCGCGACGCACCTTGCCGGTTAGCCGTCCCCAGCCCAGCGGGCTCCACACCAGGCAACCAACACCTTCGGCCATGCCAACCGGCATCAGTTCCCACTCGTAATCCCGGCTTACCAGCGAGTAGTACGCCTGGTGCGCCGCGTAACGCGCCCATCCATACCGTTCGCTGATGTCCAGGGATCGCTGCAGGTGCCATCCGCTGAAGTTGGAGCAGGCAATGTAGCGAATCTTGCCCTGCCGCACAAAGGTGTCAAGAGTACTCAGGACCTCTTCGACAGGTGTAAGCGCGTCGAAGGCGTGCATGTGGTAGACGTCGATGTAGTCAGTTCGCAGCCGCTTCAGGCTGCCATGCAACTGCTCCGTGATGTGGTGGCGAGAGGATCCGGCATCGTTCGGACCTCCGCCGAAGCCAAAGGTGCACTTGGTCGACAGAAGAACCGATTGGCGCGGCAGATGCGCCACTGCCTCGCCCAGGATTTCCTCGGAGCGGCCTTCGGAGTACACGTCCGCGGTGTCGAAGAAGTTGACGCCTGCATCCATGCACAGGTCAACCAGTTCGCGCGCTTCGGCGACGCCGGTCGATCCCCATGCCTTGAAGAACTCATTTGCTCCGCCAAATGTTCCCGTACCAAAGCACAGTACGGGCACCTGCAGGCCGCACCTTCCCAGTTGCCGGTATTCCATGCTTCCGTCAGATGCAGAATCACGCTGTTGCCGCTGGTTGAGTACCTTGTACCCTCACAAACGCTAACACCATTCGCAACTTGGAATGTGGCAAGCGGGTCATGCAGGATGTAACGTGAGGAGCGGGGCGTGCGTCCTACCCTCTGTACCAAGAAGGATGTTCATGCAGGATTCGGCACACGGCGCATTGTTGAGGTGCGCGTTGAGAGTATTCATCGTAGTTGTATCGGTTTACGCCCTGAGCGCACAGGCACAGACTACCGCCCCCACCGCCAGCCGCCGCGCCGACCTGCAACTGGGCGGTTCCGTTATGCTGGCCCGTTCGGATTATGGATCGCACCTGACGGGTGGCGGGTTCTACGGCACGTACGACTTCCGCCCGCACCTTGGTGTGGAAGTTGCTTTTCATCAGTTGAACTCAAGCATGAACGATCAGCTATACGAACGAACGTATGAAGTGGGTGGCCGCTACGTTCTGCACTTCAGCCGCATTAACCCCTACGCGCACGTGATGTACGGCCGGGGTGTTTTCAATTATCCGCAGAACATCGCGAACCTGGCCTACAACATAGCGGCTGTGGCCGGCGGGATCGACCTGAACGTGACCAAGCACATCAATGCGCGGGGCGAGTTTGAGTACCAACGCTGGTTTGGCTTTCCTTTGAATGACCTGACGCCGCAACTGGGCACTATTGGAGTGGCGTACCACTTTTAGAAGTTTTCAGGAAGACGTGACGTTCCGCCGGGCGGGCTTAGTTCTTTGCTCTCAGGAACAGGGGTGCCGAAGTCTGGTGTGCCGTCCGGCTTCCAGGTGAAGGGCTGCATACGGGGTGAGCGCTTGGCCCCGCAGCCCTGGTGTGGCTGGCTGTTGGCGTGATAGATGATCCAGTCCTCCTTGCCGTTCAGGGACTTGAAAAATCCGTTGTGACCCGTCGCGTAGACGCCCGAATCTGGATCCGGCCGGAAGACCGGTTGGTCCAGCTTGGTCCACGACTTGGCCTTCAACAGCTTGCTACCCGCCTTGGCCTGCAACATGCCCAAGGCGTAGTAATCCGTCCAGCACGCTGACGCGGAGTAGACCAGGAAGATGCGATCACCGTGCTGCAGCACTTCCGGTCCCTCATTCACATTGACGTGCGGCATGGATGGGCGATTGACCGTGTCGCCTGCCTCCTCCCATGGGTATTGTGGATGGCTCAGTTCGGTGCGCTTGGAGTCGATGGTCCACGGATTGCTCATATGCGCGATGTAGATACGCTGTTCGCCATCCATGTCGCTGTCCCAGCCAGACCACAGCATGTACTTCTGCCCTCGATCTTCAAAGACGGTGGCGTCGATGGCCCATTTGTTTGTCCGGTCGCTCACCTGCCCCTTGAAGGTCCAGTCACCCTCCATCGGATCCGCTCCCGCGTTTTCAATGACGTAGATGCGGTGAGTCTCATTTTGTCCGTCGTCTGCGGCGAAGTAGATGTACCATTTGCCATCGAGGCGGTGCAGTTCCGGGGCCCAGATTTGCTTGGAGTACGGCCCGGAGTCCGGCGGTGTCCACACGACTTTTGTTTCGGCGTTTGCCAAGCCGGCGATGTCCCGCGTCCTGCGGATCGTCAG
>CAXUBG010000055.1:0-14536 GCA_964249285.1 uncultured Terriglobus sp.
CCACACGCGCGTCTAGTTCAGAGGCTCACTGCCGCATCATTCATGCCATCGCTTAGGCATTGGCCAGAGCCTGCCGGATGGCGTTACTGCACTCGAGCACAAAGGGACCGTGTCCGGTGGCAACGGAGCTGATTTGCAGGCCGGCCAGCTTGCGCACGGATTCCAGTGCCAGCGGCCTATTCCAGGTGGCGAGTTTGGGCAGCGGGAACCACCACACGGGATCAGTCACTGAAGCGAGCCCGCCCAAGGAGATCAGCGCATCGCCGGCAAAGAGGGTGCCGTCGCGCTCATCCAGGAAGCTCATGTGGCCGGGCGTGTGGCCTGGCGTGTAGAAGCAGCGTAAAGAGCCGAATAGTTCGCCCTCAGTGAGCGTGTGTGTTGGCCGTGTCTTTGCTCCGGGGAAACCGCCCTTCGGCTTCTCCTGCGGCTCGCCCGGCCGGAGCGACAGATCCTTGTGCAGCAGCGGCGCTTCGCGTTCCGAGATTGCGACATCAGGGGCGCCCAGCTTATCGTGCAGCGCGTCCAGGGAACCCATGTGGTCGCTATGGGCATGGGTCAGAAGGATGCGTTTGATTGCGCCGCCGACGTCGCGCGCGGCGGAAAGGATGTCTTTCTCCTTGCCTGAAAGTGAGGTGTCAACCAGCGTAAAGCCGTCACTCTCGCGCACCAGGAAGCAGTTGGAGATGCCCAAAAAGGTGAGTTGGCAGAGCGTATCCGTAATACGGGTGACTTTCATGGGCCGGTGGTCTCCTGGGCGCGCTCCGCCGTGTATGGGATGCGTTCGTACAATCAGCAGGATGCAGGAAGAGGCGAAGAGCCGGATTGCCGTGGTGCTGGTGCGGGCGCGCAATGCGCTGAACATTGGGGCGGCGGCGCGAGCCATGCACGATTTTGGCTTCGCGGACCTGCGCGTCGTCAACGAGTACGGTGTGCCGTTTGCGGAAGCGCGCTCCGCCGTGGACGCGGGGCCGGTGCTGGCAGCAGCGCGGCGGTTTGCGAGTGTGGCGGATGCCGTTGCGGATTGCACGCTTGCCGTAGGCACGACGGCGATGGGTGAGCGCCGTCTGCTGCATCCGGTGGACGTGCTGCGCGACGCGGCGGCAAGGATACGAGACGAGCCCGCACGCGGCGGCAGGGTGGCGCTGCTCTTCGGATCGGAGAAGACGGGTCTGTCAGCGGCGGAGATGAGCTTTTGCCACAGGCTTCTGACCATTCCCATGAGCTCTGGCGGCATCTCGATGAATCTGGGGCAGGCGGTGGCGGTGTGCTTGTATGAGGTGGTCCGCGAGTCCGCCGCACACCGCACCTTGCCAGTGCCGTCGTCTCCGGCGGATGGTGAAGCAATGGTGCGGCTGCAGCACCTGCTGCGCGAGGTTTTGCTGGGGAGCGAGTATGACCGGCGCTTCCCGGGCAACATGGGCGACGATGGCTTGCGGCGGCTCCTGCGGCGTCTTGCGCTGCCCGCCGGCGACGTGGAGATCTGGCTGGGAATGTTGCGGCAAGTGCTTTGGAAACTTAAGCAGCCGAAGTGAGAGAACGACACCGTGCGGGCGATCCGTTCAGTATTGCCCCGGCCACTCTGAAGCGCCTGTTCTTGTCCCTGTTTGGCTCGACAGCATGGCATCATTCAGGAGACGTGCGAGCCGCACCGCATGATGGAAATCCGGCGCGGTCCGTCGGCCGGAGACAATGTCATTGCGCAGCGCGGCATATAGTCCCGCGACATTGCAGGCGCTTTCCGGCATGGACGCGAGTTCGCCCATATCGACCTGCTCCGCTTTGCCGTTCACTGAAAGAGACAACACGCCAGACTGAAAACCACGCATGGCACCGCCCTCGAGCAGCAGCACGCCGGTTTCGCCCGTCACTTCCAGCCGAAAGGGCGTGTTGTCAGCGGGCCTGCCCCCGGCAACTTCGATGGAGAGAGCGGCCTGATTCGCGAGGCGTGACTGTGTAAGGATGTGATCGGGTGTGGTTCGCGTGGCCTGCCTGGCGGCTTTGCCAATCTTCACGTGGGGAAATTGGGTCGTTGCCAAGGCGTTGATACCGGTGTATTCGCCGAGCACAGCAATCCCGGTATCCAGCGTATGGGCACCCTGGATGGTGACCAGCGTGACGCCGTTTGCCGGGTCTTCGCCAAACGCCATTGCATCCTCCACCTCTGGGCCGAACGCGGCGGTGGTGGACAGAATCCGCGCGCTGAGGACTCGCCCGATCGCACCCTCGGCCAGCAGGGTTCGCGCACGCAGCGCGGCAGGATTGGCACGCGTTTGCAACCCGATCACGGCATGCACTCCCGCCGCATCCGCTGCTGCCGCCAGTTCTTCGGTTTCTGCCAGGTTGCGGCCCAGCGGCCACTCACAGTACACGTGCTTTTTCGCCGCGAGCGCGCCGAGGACGAGTTCGCGATGGTCCGGAACCTTGACGGCGACCGTGACGATCGCGATGGCTTCATCGCGGAACAGTTCTTCGGCCGTTGCATACCCGGCACGCGCGCCAAAGGCCTTTGCGGCGGCGTCCGATTTTTCCTGGCTGCCAGCCACAACGGCGCCCAGATCCAATCCGGCAAGCCGCTGTACCGCGGGAATGTGCGAGTCCTTTGCCCAGCCACGTTCCGCGCTGGCACCGATGATGCCCACCTGAAGATTCGCTGCCATGTTCCACCCTTACGGCTCATCAGCGCCGCAAACCTTGGATGCGCGCTTCCGGGCGAAAGCCTCGTCCCGTTTAGAGGGCTACCGCCTCTACCGGCACCAGCGGTTCTGCTCCCGGGAACGTACCGGCACTGTTAGACTGCGTTTCATGCGTGGATTTCAGGGTGTTTCGGTTGTTCTTGCGGGTACGTGTGCGTTGACTGCTTTGATCGTGAGCGCGGCGGGGCAGCAGCCTGCGTTGACCAGCGCGGACTATGCGCGTGCTGAAAGCCGGCTCGGCTACAAGACAGCGCCCCTGATCGACCATGCCGTGGACCGTGTGACGTGGCTGAGGAACGAGAGCGCGCCGGCGGGCGGCGACCGCTTCTGGTACAAGGACACCGCGAACGGGACCAGCACGTTCATGCTGATCGATGCCGTGCGCGTTTCCAAAACGCCTGCGTTCGATCATGCGAAGATGGCGACTGCGCTGAATGCGGCGGGCATCCGCAATGCGGCAGCGGGCAATCTGCCCATCACGGACCTTGAATTTGCGGATGCGAATGCGGCGCTGATCGTGAATGTCCGTGGGGACCGCTACCGTTGCGTTCTGGGGGCGAGCTATCGCTGCGCCAAGCAGCCGGTTCCGCTGGCGCACCAGCAGACAAAGGCGAACGGTCAGCCCGAGAGCGGTGTGAGTGCGACGGCGGTGGGCGGCAACGCCGGGATGAGCACCAATCCCGTTGCCGCCGCGCCGCTGCGTCCCGGCCGCGACGAGGCCGTGGTGTCGCCGGACGGAAAGCGCGCCGTGTTCGTCCGCGATTGGAATCTTTGGATGCGTGAGGTACAGACTGGCGAGGAGAAGCAGCTGACCACGGACGGTGTGCAGGATTACGGCTATGCCACCGACAATGCAGGGTGGACACACAGCAACCGTGCCGTCGCGGTCTGGTCGCCCGACTCGAAGATGGTGGCGACCTTTCAGCAGGATCAGCGCAAGACGGGGATGATGTACCTGGTCAGCACAACGGTTGGTCATCCTGTGCTGGACGCATGGCGTTACCCTTTGCCCGGCGACAAGGATGTGACGATGATCGAGCGCGTGGTGATCGACACGGACGCGGCAAAGGTGACGCGCTTCAAGACGCCGCCGGACCAGCACCGCTCATCGTTGTGCGATGACATCAGCTGCCGCGGCGGCGGATGGGATGATGTGCAGTGGGCCGCGGACGGCAAAACCATTGCGTACCTTTCGACCAGCCGCGATCACCGCAAGGAAGATTTGATGATGGCCGACGTGAGCACCGGTGCGGTGCGGCCGGTCCTGAACGAGACTGTCTCCACTTTTTTTGAGAGCGGGAATGGGCGCGTGAACTGGCGTTACCTGTCGAAGCGGAATGAGATTCTCTGGTTCAGCGAGCGAAGCAACTGGGGCCATCTATACCTGTACGACGCGGGGACGGGAGCGCTGAAGCACGCCGTGACGGAGGGCGACTGGAATGTGACGCAGGTGCTGCGCGTGGACGAGAAGACGGGCGAGATCGTGTTCGAGGGGGTAGGCCGCGAAAAGGGTTGGGACCCTTACTACTCGGCGACCTACCGGGTCAGCATGGACGGAAGGGCCGCGAACATCAAGCCGAGCCTGCTGACGCCGGAGGTGAGCAATCATGCCGCGACACTCAGCGAAGACGGCAAGTATTTTGTGGACCTGTACAGCACGCCGCAGACGCCGCCCGTTGCGGTGCTGCGCGATGCGGACGGTAAGCGCCTGATGGAGATTTCGACCGCCGACATCACCCGGCTGAAGGCAACCGGATGGCAGCCGCCGGTCAACATCAAGGTGAAAGCACGCGATGGTAAGACGGATCTCTACGGGCTGATGTTCAAGCCGTCGCACTTCGATGCGAGCAGGAAGTATCCCATTGTGAATTACATCTATCCGGGTCCGCAGACCGGTTCCGTTGGGTCACGTAACTTCTCCGCGTCACGCGGCGATGATGCTGCTTTGGCAGAACTGGGATTCGTTGTTGTCTCGGTTGATGGCATGGGCACGCCGTGGCGCTCCAAGAAGTTTCACGAAGCCTACTTTGGCGACATGGGCGACAATACGCTGCCGGACCAGGTGGCGGGTATGAAGCAGCTTGCCGCGGAGAACCCGTGGATTGACGTGAACCGCGCGGGCGTGTGGGGCCATAGCGGCGGCGGCTTTGCAACGGCGGATGCCATGTTTCGCTACCCGGATTTTTTCAAGGTGGGCTGGTCGGAGAGCGGCAACCATGACAACCGCAACTACGAGGATGACTGGGCAGAGAAGTGGATTGGTTTGGACGACGCCGCAGGTAAAAAGGCCTATGACGATCAGGCGAAAGAGGCGATCGCTAAGAACCTGAAGGGCAAGCTGATGCTGGTGCACGGCACCATGGACGATAATGTGCCGCCGTCAAACACGCTGCTGGTGGTGGATGCACTGATGAAGGCGGGCAAGGATTTCGACCTGCTGATGGTGCCCAACGCGCACCATGGTTACGGAGATCAAACGCTGTACATTACGCGGCGCCGTTGGGACTACTTCGTGACGTATCTGATGGGCAGCACGCCGCCCCGGGAGTACAGCCTGACGATGCCTGCACCGGCCGGGCGTTAACGTTTTCCCGAGTAGCCGGCGGCGGGTGAAGCCAGAACAGGTGAACTCGAAGGACGCGTAGGTTTGCTGTAAGGGCGCGACGGTTGGTTTGGTCGTTTGCCGTTGAGGTCGTTCGTAAGGGCTATTGCGGGAGTTTTACTGCACGACGCCGCTGTCACCTGTTGCCGCGCGTGCGGCTGTTTTGTTCGGCGGCACGCGCCAACCGTCGTTGGTGAGCACCAGCGTAGTCTGTGCGGAGTTGGTGGCCGCCAGCGCGCTTGCCAGCGCCGGGAAAGCGGTTTGCGTTTCCGGTGCCTGTGCCCAGGATTTCACGTCACCCAGCGTGTAGGTGTAGTTGACGGTGGTGGTTGCGCCGGGCTGCGTACCGGCGGGGGTGTTGCTGATAATGTCCTTCACCTTGCGGTGCGCAAAGCAGAAATTGCCGTAGCCGGGCTGGGTGGGATCGGCTGTCCAGTCGCCGCGGCCTTTGTCCGTCAGATCGTAGCTGTTGGCCTCTTTCTTGAGGATCAGCAGCTTGGTCTTTTCGAGCGGTGTGCGTGCCAGCAGTCCCTGATCAACAAGTGCGTCATAGGGCCGCACCTTGGAAGCGTCGTCCTTGTCGATCTGCTGGGGCAGTTGAACCGGCTGCTTCCACAGGCATTCGGGAAACTGGTCGTAGTAGCTGTTGATGGCCGTTTTGAGATTGCCGGTGTCATCTTTCTTTTTATTGCAGCCAGTGGAAACCATCGCAAGCACAACGCCAGCGGTCATCCCCATGCGTAGTCCACGTCCCGTCATGCTTTCCACTCCTGCGGCAGCCAGCACGCGCTGCGCGTCGCCATGTGTGATGCAGGCCGCACACGGAGCGCTTGCTAGCCCGGTCAGGCTCGAGCGCCGCACCCCATGCACACTGTACGGCACGCGCGCGGGCGGTATTTGCAGTAGATCCGTACAGGGCGCGCCTGATACGTACGCAGCCTGTGTGCAAAGTGGTTAACCTCCCCGACCAACACGATCCCGTTCCCCCGGTCTCTTTGTTCGTACTTCAATAGCTGGCGCTTTACAGCGTTCAGCTAGACTGCTGCAAGACGAGATGTCCAAGCAAAACAGCGATACTGAAACGCCGAATCGTCCGGCGAGCCTGAAGATGCTCGCGAAACACCTTGGTTTGAACCCGAGCACAATCTCCTTTGTTTTGAATGATGCGCCCAACCGCTCCATTCCGGAGAAGACGCGGCAGCGCGTGCGGGAGGCGGCCAAGCAGTTCGGCTATCAGCCCAGCCATATTGCCCGTTCGCTTCGCAGCAAACGGACGCAGACGATTGGTGTCATGTTGCCGGAACTTGGCGATGGCTACCATTCTCAAGTGCTGAATGGCGTAGCCGACGTGCTGATGCGTGAGGGGTACTTCTTTTTCACGGCACACCACCGGCACCGGACGGACCTGGTGAACAGCTATCCGGGCGTGCTGCATGCACGTGGTGCGGAGGCCCTGCTGACGATTGACACGCATCTGGAGGCGGCACCTGCGATGCCCACCGTCGCAGTAGCAGCGCACAATATGTTGCCCGGCGTTTCCAACATCATCCTGGACCACGATCACGCGGCCGAATTGGCCATGGGTCACTTGTACGACCTTGGCCACCGTGAGATCGCATACATGCGCGGGCAAAGCTTCAGTTCTGATTCCGAGACGCGATGGGAGGCGACCGTTGCAGCCGCACGACGGCGGTGCCTGCAGGTGCGTCCTGAGCTGACGATCCACCTGGAGACGGATACGAATTCGCCGGAGCTCGGGTACCCTGGCGTACACGCGCTGCTGCAACGGAATCAATCCTTTACTGCCGTTTTGTGCTTCAACGATATCTCCGCGATTGGAACGATCCGGTCCCTTGCGGACGCAGGATTGCGCGTGCCGGAGGACTGCTCGGTGATGGGCTTCGACGACATTCCGGCAGCAGCCTTCCAGACACCGCGGCTGACGACCATCCGTCAACCGCTGACGCACATGGGCCGGGCTGCGGCATCATTGCTGCTGCGAAAACTTGCGGGTGACAGTGTTCCGGATATCGAGTATGTGCAGCCGGAACTCGTTTGCCGGGAGTCGACCCGGGCGCTTGGTCGCGCCTGATTGGGCGGCTCGGACTTCAGCATGCGGGGATCTCGCAGGAAACGCCGCGATCAACCGGCGGGCGATTGTAGAGATCCGAGTTGACTTGCCTGCGCGGGTAAGAGCTCAATAGGAATCTCACAAGCGATGCTTACCGCTGCTCGCGACTCAGCTCATTACGAGGTGTCCACTTGCCCACTTCTTATCGCCCGTTCTCGCGTTGCCTTGCAGGTGCAATGGCGTCCATGCTCCTGCTTGCGTCACCGGCCGCATTCGCGGGTAGCAAGCCCGTGCGGATGTGGCTGACATCCGCCGATCGCACGAGCCTGCTGCACGAGCAGAAACCGCTCCATTGGGAGAAGGCGGGTGCGGTTCAGCCTGGTGACATTGCCGTCAACGATACGCAGACGTACCAGACGATGGACGGCTTCGGCCATGCAGTCACCGGTGGGTCCGCGCAGCTCCTGATGAGGATGAGTCCTCCGGCCCGGGCGGCGCTGCTGAAAGAGGTCTTTGGCCGGGGTCCGAACGACATCGCCACCAGCTACATCCGCGTCAGCGTTGGGGCCTCGGACATGAACGACCACGTTTTCACCTACGACGACTTGCCCGCCGGTGAGACCGATCCAGACCTGAAGCGGTTCTCACTGAGCGAAGATGAGAAGGACGTCATTCCTGTGCTGAAGCAGATCCTTGCGATTCGGCCGGACATCAAGATTCTGGCGTCGCCGTGGACCTCGCCCGCCTGGATGAAAGACAACGGCATGGTCAAGGGCGGCGAACTGCAGCCGCGCTTCTATGGCGTGTATGCGGCTTACCTGGTGCGGTACGTGCAGGCGATGGGTGCGGCTGGCATCACCATCGATGCGCTCACGCCGCAGAACGAGCCGGAAAACCCGAAGAACACGCCCAGCATGCTGTTTACCTCTGAGCAGGAGGCAGACTTCATCGGCAAGTATCTTGGGCCCGCGCTGGTACGTGCCGGGCTGAAGGTAAAGATCATCGCCTTCGACCATAATTGTGACCACCCAGAGTACCCGCTGGGCATACTGAACGATCCGGATGCCGCGAAGTATACGGACGGTTCCGGATTTCACTTGTACCTCGGCCAGATTACCGCGTTGAGCGCAGTGCATCACGCGTATCCAGCGAAGAATGTGTATTTTACGGAGCAGATGGTCGTCCCGGAGAAGTCCAGTTCCCGGATGAATGCCGCCGAGCCCGTTGCACGGCTGATTGTGGGCGCGCCGGAGAACTGGAGCCGCAACGTGTTGCTGTGGAACCTGGCAGCCGACCCGGAAAACGGCCCTCACACAAGCAATGGCGGATGTCCGGTTTGCACGGGCGCGCTGCGCATTAATGGCGACCGCGTGACCCGGCTGGTTGCGTACTACGTTGCGGCACACGCGTCCAAGTTTGTGCCGCCTGGGTCGGTGCGCATTGGTTCTGAGTCATCTGGAGCTCTGCCCCATGTTGCGTTTCGCACACCAGAGCACCACCATGTGCTGATTGTGAGCAACAACACCGAAAGGGACGGCCGTTTCCGCATATGCGAAGACGGCAGGGCCGCAACCGTGGCGCTCGGCGCAGGCTCCGTGGCTACGTTGGTTTGGTGAGTGCCGCAGGGCGAGGCGGAAGACGCAAGTTTTCTAGCGGTCCAACCGGTCTTTTGAACGGCGTAAGAAGGAACGAAGCAGCACTCTGGGAGCGCCTCTGTGCCGTTTCGGTGCTGAGTATGTGCGTGGCATGCACTCCCCCCTTCGGCTGCTCTTGACATCCATCCTTCGGATGAGTTTCAATCCGGCTTGCACCTGGGAAAGACAAACGTGTGTCCATTGCCGGATTCATGGAGGTCGTCATTCCTTGAGTGCACGCATCACTGGCTGATGTACTACCTCCGGAGGTCCCATGGGACACAAATTTAATTCTGTCTTGCTTGGCACTGCCTGCATCTTTGCGGCGGTGAATGCGAGCGGGCAGGCTGCAAACGCGGGCGATATCCGCGGCACCGCAACGGATGCCTCGGGTGCCCTGCTGCCCGACGTTACCGTTATTGTCACGAACACGGGTACGGGCGTCGCGAAAACGCTTACCACCAATAAGGACGGCCTGTACGACACCGGCCCCATCGTTACCGGCAACTACTCCGTTACGTTCTCGAAAGATGGTTTTTCGAACTTCACTCGCACGGGGTTGAACCTTGACGTGCAGACCGTCACAGTCGACGGCGCGCTCAAGGTGGGCGGAGCCGCGGAGCAGGTCACGGTCAACACCGACGTTGCGCTGATCCAGACAGAAACGGGCGAGCAGTCCGCGACGCTGAACTTCCAGACGCTGGAGCAGCTACCAAATACCGGTGGCAGCGGCACCGGTCCTACTTGGGAGAACTTCACCAATCTGATCGCGGGCGCAACGGGTACACCGTCGGGGGCGCAGGGCATCAACAGCCCTGGTCAGTCTGTCTCCGTGAATGGCAATCTGCCCTATAGTTCGATCCTATCCGACGGCGCGGAGTCCACGCTGCCGAGTTCCTCCAACGCTGACACCTATGTTTTCGAAGTGGTTCAGGAAGTCAGAGTCAGCACTTCGGCCTTCTCTGCCCAATATGGAGTCGGCGGAATTCTTTTCAACCAGATTAGCAAGGGCGGAGCGAACAACTGGCATGGCGCAGCGTATGAGTACAACCAGAACGATGCATACAACGCCAGACCGTACGACTTTCAGCCGGGCACGATTAACAAGAATCGTGTTCGCTTCAACAATTTTGGCGGCTCAATCGGCGGACCGATTCTGAAGGACCGCGCGTTCTTCTATTTCAACTACGACCAGATTATTAACAATTCAGCGGTAAGCGGGTACTCCACTGTTCCGACCGCGCAGGAACGTAACGGAGACTTCTCGCAGTTTCTGATTCCCGGAGTTACGTGCACCGCGACAACACCGGGCGGTGCCAGCAGCCCGGGTTGCATGTATGACCCCGCGACCACGGTCGTAACGAACGGCCAGATCAGCCGTCAGCCGTTCAATGGTAACCAGATCAATCCAAACAGGTTCGATGCCGTTGCCAAGAACATTCAAGGATATTTTCCAGCGCCGAACCGCCCTGGCAACGTGACAGCTCCATCGTATGTCAATGGAAAGTACGTACCCTTTTCTGATACCAACAACTACTTCTATCAGGGTACGCAGGCGAATCCGTTTAAGAAGTATTTCGGCCGTTTGGACTTCAATGTGAGTGACAAGAACCGGCTGACCGCAACTGTGGCTAAGCGCGACAATCCTGCCTTCAGCATCGGCCAGAATATCTGTCCCGTGAACTGCTATGCTGGCGATGTTGATAGCTACAATGCACAACTCACCGACGTGCACAGTTTCAGCAGTAACTTTGTGAACGAAGTGCGCATGGGCTACACCAACCAGTTGAACTTTTTTGTGGGGAATAGTTTTGGCGGCGGGTACCCGGCGAAGATCGGTCTGCAGTACGCAAAAGCAGATGGTTTCCCGTCCATTAACTACAACAGTGGAATTCTTGGACTTGGGCCTGGCATTAATGCCATCTACAAGGAACACGTCTTCGACCCCTCTGACGTTGTCACGCTCATCCGGGGCCGTCACGTTCTGCACTTTGGCGGCGAGTTCCTCATCAAAGAGGACAACTCAACAGCCTGGGGCAATCTGAACCCTGCAACTTTTGGTTTCACTGGCGATTACACCAAGGGCAGCTTGAACGATAAGATTTCAGGCGTGGACTATGCTGATTTCCTCCTCGGCACCGTTCACGACTGGGGTGCGCAGGTACAGCCGGAGTACGCCGGACGGCAAAAGGTGCCGCAAGTTTTCATTCAGGACGACTACAAAATCCGTCCGAATCTGACTCTCAATCTTGGCTTGCGCTATCAGGTTCAACTGGGCTGGCACGACGCCAAGAACGACCAAGCCACCTTTGATCCCACCATCACCAACCCAATTACCAATACGCCGGGTGCCATCTGGTTCGAGGCGAACGGAAACAACGGTCGTACCTCGCTGCAGCAGAATAAATATGACATCGTTCTGCCCCGGGTAGGCTTCGCCTACACACCGCAGGCGAATACCGTCTTCCGCGGTGGTTTCGGCTTGTACTCCTTTGATTGGAGCCTGGATCAGTACGGCCAAGGCGAAGGAGCGGCTATCGTTTCCAATGGAAGCGCTTCGGACACCACCAACGGCACAGCGTACGTCACAACGCTTGCCGGGACTGGCGCAAATCTGCCCTATGCCGTACAAAGCACAAATCCAGGCAGCAAAAATAACCAGGATTTTAACTATGTACCATACAACACGCCGGTCGCACGCATCATGCAATACAACTTCAGCATTGAGCGGCAGCTTGGCGCAGACTTCGCCTTCCAAATGGCGTACGTCGGCAGCCACGGCTACAATCTCGTCTTCCCATCAGGAATCAACCAGCTGACGCAGGCGAACCTGGGCAAGGGAGCGAATTTCCGCCCGTATCCTCAGTTCCATGGCTTGGGCGGGTATCAAGTTGGTGCGATTTCCAACTACAACTCGCTACAGGTATCTGGCACGAAGCGCCTTTCGCACGGCTTCAGCTTCGATACCAATTATGTTTGGTCGAAGTTCCTGGACGACATAGACTCGTCTGGTTGGGGCAGCCGAGGCGGTACACAATCCTATCAGGATCCGTACAACTTTGCGGCCAACTACGGGCCGTCGAATTTTGACGTGCGCAACGCGTGGAAGGGCAGCGTGATTTATCAACTGCCCTTTGGTGTAAATCAGCAGTTCCTGAATAATAATCGCATTCTCGACGCTGTTATCGGCGGCTGGCGTGCTTCCTCAACCTTTGTGGTGCAGGGTGGCAATCCATTCACGCCTACCATCAACGGTCAGATTGAAAACAGCAACTCCTTGCATGGTGGACCAGACGATAATTTCCGTCTGCGTCCGAACCTCGTTGGCAACCCAATTCCAACGCAACGTACCCTGCAGGCTTACTTCAACACTGCCGCATATGCCACTCCTACAGCTAACTCTTATGGAAACGTGCACCGCAACAGTCTGTACGGTCCCGGCTTTGAGAGTTTCAACGCGTCTTTGGGGAAGACGTTCCACTATAACGAGACAATTGGTTTATCCATCCGCGCCGACGTTAACAACATTCTCAATCACCCAACGTTTGGCGTTCCGAACACTGATACAACCAACGGCGGTGGCCAGATCACCTCAACCTCCAACCAGAGCCGCAACATGCAGTTGAGCGCGCGGTTCGCGTTCTAACGAACAGAGTCCTTCATCTTGGCGGAGAGGCGGTCGGTATGACGCTTCTCCGCTTTCCTTTTGCCAGGCGTTTCGTATTGGATACTGTGAGTGGTTTGTTGTTTCTTGCTGATTTCCGGAGCGAGCGCTTTCGACACGTTGCCCGTGCCACCGGGCTTGCGCTTGCTCTGATTCAAGCGGAGGGTGCGGTTCGGGCGCAGGCAGCGGCAGCGGGGACAGTGCAGCAGCATCTGCAGCGGGCGCATGCGTTTCTGAGTGAGCGCAAGCCGCAGTTGGCTGTTCCGGAGTTTAAAGCGGTCCTGGCAGCCGATCCGAACAACGCTGACGCGGTGGGTAATCTTGGCGTCCTGCTCTACTTTGCGCATGACTATCGTGGGGCGGAGCCGTTGTTGCGGCAGACTGTTGCCGCGACTCCCCTGCCCAAGCTGCAGGCGTTGCTGGGGATGTGCGAGCGGCGCAACGGCAATACCGAGACCGCGCGGCGCGACCTAATCGCAGCGCTTCCCGGCCTGGACGAAGCGGCGATCCGGCGCGAAGCGGGTCTGGAGTTGGTGGAACTGGAGCAGGCAGCTGGCGACCTGCCTGCCGCGGCCGCGACCATCTCCGCGTTGAAGGCGAAGGCACCGGAGGATCCGCTGATTCTGTACGCGGCGTACCGCGTGTATACGGACCTGGCGGGTGAATCCATGTTGGACCTGTCGCTGGCCGCGCCCAAAAGCGCGCAGATGCACCAGGCCATGGCGCATGAGTTGTTACGCGCTCGTGACCTGAAGGGGGCCGTCGCAAACTATCGTGAGGCACTGGCCGCCGATCCGGACCTGCCCGGCATCCACTTTGAACTGGCGGAAGCGCTCCACAGCTCTCCTGAAGCTTCGCTGAAAGCTGAGGCAGAGCAGCAGTACGCGCTGGCGCTGAAAGCCAATCCCAGCGATGCCCGCTCGCTGACACGCATGGCCGATGCGGTGGCGGAGCGTGGCGATCACACGAAGGCGGTTTCCATGTACCGTCAGGCGCTCTCGGCTGCTCCTGGTGAAATCGATGCTGGCGTGGGCCTGGCGCATGAGTTGGTGGAGACCGGCGATCTGTCCGGCGCGCTGGAAGTGCTGCAGACGATGGAAAGAGCGGATCCCACCGACGTGTTGGTTCACTTCCGGTTGAGCTCTCTTTACCGCCGCATGCAGCGTCCAGACGACGCGAAGCGCGAGGTCGCGCAGTATGAGAAGTACAAGGCGATTAAGGAAGCAATGCGCTCCGTTTACAAGCAGAGGCGGCAGGATGCGCCAGGGAACGATGCGTCGCTGGAATAAGTTCCGGCGAGCGCTCCTGGCCCTGACCCTGGGCCTCCTGTCTATGGAGTGCGCGCACGCACAGACGCCGGTGCCGCAGGTGGTGGACATCACCGCTTCGACTGGCATCCACTTTGAGCATCTGTCCAGCCCGGACCAGAGGTACATTGTCGAGTCGATGAGCGGCGGCGTGGCGCTCTTTGATTTCGATGGCGACGGCTGGCTGGACATCTACCTGACCAACGCCCCGAGTGTGAGCATGGCCCTCGCCGGGAAGGCGGCGCGGAGTGCGCTCTACCGCAACAATCATGACGGCACGTTCACTGACGTTGCGGAGAAGGCTGGTGTCGCGTCTCCCTGCTGGGCGATGGGTGCGGCGGTGGGGGACATTGACAACGATGGCTGGCCGGACCTCGCGGTCAGCTGCTTTGGCGGCGTGGTGCTGTACCGCAACCACCATGACGGCACCTTCAAAGACGTGACCAGGTCCAGCGGCCTGGGCGCGGACACCGGATGGGCGACAGGTGTCACCTTTGGCGACTATGACGGGGACGGCTTTGTAGACCTGTTCGTTCCGCATTATGTGGACTTCGACCTGAAAAAC
>CAXUBG010000055.1:14577-16822 GCA_964249285.1 uncultured Terriglobus sp.
TTGATAATGATGGCCGGATCGATCTGCTGGTGGCGAACGATGGTGAACCAAACTATCTGTACCACAACCTGGGTGGCGGCCGTTTTCAGGAGGTGGCGGGCGAAGCGGGCGTGGCGCTGAGCGATGACGGCGTGGAGCAGGCCAACATGGGCCTGGCCGTGGGCGACTACATGCGCAGCGGCAACATGAGCATCGCCATCTCGCACTTCAGTGATGAGTACATGGAGCTTTACCGGAACGACGGCAAGCTGAACTTTACCGATGTGGCGCATTCGGCGGCCATTGCGAAGAGCAGCGTGCCGTTTGTCGGTTGGGGTGACGCGTTTCTGGACACGGGGAATCGCGGCCTGCTGGATCTGCTGCTGGTGAACGGGCATGTGTATCCACAGGTGGATACGACGAAGCTGGCTGCGTACCGGGAACCGAAGCTGCTGTACTGGAATGAGGGCAATGGGAAATTTCGTGACGTGTCGGCGGAGGCTGGTCCAGCGCTGCGTGTTCCGCAGGTGAGCCGCGGTCTGGCGGTGGGCGACTTGTTTCATCGCGGTGCCCTGGATGTGGTGATTGAAAACTTGACGGGCGGCCCGATGGTGCTGGAGACGCGGCCCGATCCAAAGAACTACTGGGTGCAGTTCCGTTTGCTGGGATCGCCGTCCAACCGGCTGGCGCTGAATGCCCGAGTGTATGTCACGAGCGGCGGTGCCACGCAGATGGCCGAGGTGCGCAGCGGCGGCAGCTATCTTTCACAGAGCGACCTCAGCCTGCACTTTGGACTGGGTGGCGCGGCGGTCATCGACACGGTCGCGGTGTTGTGGCCGGACGGCAAGCGGCAGGAGTTCACCGGTGTGGCTGCGAACCGCTTTCTTCTGCTGGAAGAAGGCGGGCAGTTGCAGGTGGACTCAAAGTTTACGGGGAAGTAGTCTTTTCAGAGGCGGCCGCCTCTTCGTTGCAGAACCAGCACCACTCCCGGTCCACACCATGCTCACACAAAGGCCACAGCCGGTTGAACTCCCTGCACGACACATTATAGTCGTCCTCATTCCAGGTTGTTCGCCTAGCTTCTCGCATCGCGCTATCACCTGCGTCGAAGCCTGCGGCACAAACGAGTTCACGAGTTAATTGAATCGGCACCAGAATCCCTTCTAAACAGAAGGCTACGGATCACCTTTAAAACCAAAGCGTAAATTGTTAGCTGCGTTGCCTTTATTTCGTGGAGCTTTCTTAAATGTGGCGTCACGCGCATGGAGAGGCAGCCTAAGAAACTCAGAATTATCGAGGAGACCTCTTATTGTCAATAACTGTATGCGGGGATAGCGGCTGCCGTCGGATGAAGTGTAAAAACCAGCCTCGCTTGCCTCCCGCTTCATGGGACCAGTCGGCTCTGCCAGAGTAAGATAAGCTCCCAATTGTGCGCCTTCGCGAGTGAGAACCCCGATTAAGTCACGGACATCGCCTACCCCAATATTGACGCCGCCCTTGACTATGCGCGCTGTTTCGTTTCCAGATGATTTCGCTGTGAAACAGATCTACTCCGAAAACACCGTCCATTAGAAGCTTCAAATAGTGGCTCGCCGTCGGGTCACAGTGAAGATAAATGGAGCCGGTCTGCCTCAACACGCGGCGCAGTTCGACAAGACGCGGAGCCATCATCGTCAGATACGCAAGCATGTCGGAGCCGCCGAGCAGCTTGCGAAAGGCAACCATGGTGTCGGCCACGCGGCCCCCTTGGGCGACAACCTCCTCATAAGTTTCGGCAGCTTCTTTCCACTCCCAGGTGTCCTTGAACGCTGTAATCTGAGAAGCCGACCGGCTACCGTCTTTTTCCGCAAACAGGACGTTGTAGTCCTTGCGGGAGTTGAAGGGCGGGTCGAGATAGATGAGATCCACGGACTCGTCGGCGACATACTCGCGGAGTACTGCCAGGTTATCGCCGTAGTACAGCTTGTTTTTCTCGTCCGCCATCGCCATTTCGAGCGTAGCATCCGCTGTGGGCTACATGTAATCCACACCATATTGCACGGGGATCTGCGTGAAGGCGATGCGCGTGGGCGCTGCTTCGCGGGCCGGCAGCATGCCCCCGAAGTGCAGTGTGGTGTGCCCATACTTGAGATTGAGCTTGTCCATGGTGGCGGAAAGCTCGGCGCGGTGGCCGGGCTCCTCGAAGAGCCGCTGCGGCATCTCCCCGTCGGGGACGAGCCGATGGAGCGTGATGCTCACCAGGAACGGCCGCTGCTGCTCCGGGCCC
>CAXUBG010000056.1:0-10835 GCA_964249285.1 uncultured Terriglobus sp.
AAAGATGCCGGTCGCGTCGGCGGCGAGTGGCCTTGAGGCTTGGACGGGAGCGGCCGCGGCGGCCATCTGCTGCTGCACGATGGCCCGTATCCCGGTGAGGTAAAAGCCACGCAGAACCGGGTTGCTGTCCAGGTGGCTGGGCCGCGCCAGCTCGACGAGATATGTACTCAGGAGCGTGCGGAAGCGCCGCAACTCGCGGGGAAATTCGTACGCGCTGCCAAGTTTTGCCGGATCGGTCTCGCGATAGAGAACCTCCAGGCGAGCCGCTCCGAGAGAGAACAGCAACTCGTCGTAGCTGCGCGTCACGGCGGCCGCAGCCTGCTCCGCATAGGATCCACCACGCGCCGACAAGTCTGGTGCCGCGCCCAGCAACGCGAGCCCCTCTTCTCCTGACAAGTTGCGGACGAAGTCGTTGAAACCGGGAACACGGTCCAGCTTGGTGAGCAAAACGTAAGTGGGCAGCGGTGCGCCCAGCAGGCGGGCCATCTCGCGCAGGTGCGCGCCATGGACGGCGGCTGCGGCCTGCATGGACTCGTTGGTCTGCGCACCCATGAACTGCTCGCAGCTGACGCAGAGTACGGCAGCACGGAAGGGTGCGCCCTTGAACGCCGCACGGTACGCCTCGGGCCGCGTGCGCACGACGAGCCGGTTCCAGAGGCCGGGGCTTGTGCGGAACGCAGCGCCCGCTTCAATCAGCGCAGCCTTCTGGCTGTACCAGATGTTGGCTGTTTCCGTGGAGACGACATCACGTTCGCGGTAGACCTGGCCGGCGAGCAGTTCCGGCTCCAGCCCTGACTTGAGCACAGCGGTCGTCTTTGCGGCGTTTGCGTCGCCCATGACGTACAGCAGGGGCAGATCGGTCAGCCGCTTCGCACCGGCCCGGGGAGAGGCGGCGAGCTTGCGGTTGGCTTCCCGCAGCAGGTCATCCAGCGGGGCCGTATCGACCGCCTTGCCCTCCGCTGTCTTGCCAGCGCTTGCGGCGCGCTTGCGTGCCAGCACCGCCAGCCACGCAGCCCCGGCAACACCGAGCAGCAACAGCAATGCGCGAAGCACGATCACAGCAAAGGGAGGCAACCCAGCAAGGGCGCCCACGGCAACCGAGAGGACGATGCTCAACAGGAGAACAAGGGCAGCGGCGATGTACAGGAGCATGGCAACCTCTAACGAAGCACGGCGGAGTTGCTCTGCAGGCGCGAGACCCCGGCAGACAGTGTGAACCCATATCCGGCAAAGGCTGCGACCGTGACAACGGCAAGCACCAGCGCCGTGACCAGCAGGCCCGTCCCGGTGCGGTCCTTGGCCGCGCGCGCGGGCGGATCGCTTGCGGCAGGCGCTGGAAACAGAGGCTGCTGACCGCGAACACGGATGATCTTGTCGCGGCACATGCCGGTAATCTGCCGCAACTCGCCGCCGTTGCTGAAGGCATAGCGGCCCTTGTAGCCAAGCTCCAGGCACAGGCAGTGGATCTCAAGCACGTCCGCGATCTCGGGAGCATCCTGTTGCCCTAACAGATCGCGAAGGTTCACGAAAACCGTCTCGCCAGCGGTGTGGCCTCCAAAGAGTTCCTCCTGCAACGGACGCCGCGACCACTCGGCGACGGTTTCTGTGCGCAGGTTCAGCACGGTTTCATCCAGGAACGCGACGGCCACAAGAACGGCCATCTGAATATGCTGGCTGCTGTAGCTGAGCGTGCGCGCTTCACCCATCGAGGTCTGCAGCAGTTGCCGCATCTGGGTGCGAAACGCCTCCGGATTCTGCAGCATTTGCGGTTGAGCACGGACGCGGAGAACCGCGGTGAGCGGCTCCTGAAACGAGGACGCCAGATTGCTGGTGCGGGCTGTTGCGGCGCTGCTACTCATGCGATTGCTCCACGATCACATTCAGGTCGAACTCGGCATTGCGGACCTCGCCGGGGATGTAGACACCCACACGCCGCGTCTGCTGGATGTGATCCCAGCACGGGCCGGAAAGGTCTAGTGAAAAATACTGCTTGTCCGCGTCGGCTCGAATCGCCGAGGGCGGAACCGGCAGGTGATGCAGAGTCAGCCCCGGCAGCGCTCGGCGTACCAGCTCCGGAACAAAGCGCGCGGAACAGACCTTGATGAGGCGCAGCGTGCTGTTGATCAGGTCGGCTTCTCCGAGCGAAGAACGGATGCCAAAAATCCAGCGGGAACGCCGCAAACAACGCTCGTCCGCGACATCCGCTTCGAAGAAATATGGCTCACCCGGTGCAAACTGCAGCCCGACGAAGTTGCTGGGCAGCACAATGTCCATGTGCCGCCGGATGTGTTTGTCCAGCGCGTAAAAGCTACCCGCGGGACGCAGGTGATCGTATGCGGGTAACTGACTGGCCTCGTTGACCGTGGCGAACGTGCAGAGCGATCCGGCAAGGCGTGCAAGCTCGATGTACACCTGCTCCGGCCGCGCCGCCTGCGAACGGTGCAGATGCTGCAGGACCGGTGCCGCGCTGCAGAGGGCGTGCAGAAACCAGTAGCTGGCGACATCAAGTGCTGACGTGCCGGACTCGAATCCCGTACGGCGCTGCGCTGCGGGAGCCAGCGTGGCGATCTTCTCGCCCATGCTCTCCACCAGACGTTTAAGCAGCAGCATCAAGGCTTCGCTTGCGCCAATCTGGAGGCAGGGCGGTATGAAATCCGGATCGTACAGAAACTGGCCGCGGCCGTCGCGCATGACGCGTGCCAGCGGCATGGCCACCATCTCCGCCGTGCTTTCGGCTTCTGAAATCAGGGCAAGATTCTTACGGCCAAAGGCAATCTCGCGGACATCGACGCCGTTGGTTTCGTCCGACAGGCTGCGCCGTGTGACGGAGTAGCGCAGGCCCGTCTGGTGGTTCTCGGCGTCGAGCACCTGGCCTGAGTTCGAGCGGCGCGGTACGGCAAGGCATAGCAGCAGGGAGGCATCCGCAGGCGAGAAGAGATCGCGCAGCGCACGTGCGGGCGGTGCATCGTCGGAGGCGGGGCAGTCGAAGACAAGGCCGTCCGGCAGTATCCCCGCGGCACGCACGACAACGGCGCTGCCGTTGCGCACCGCCTCGTGATCCAGTTCGAGGTACGATACTCCCCAAGCCTGGTTCCACAGAGTGGACACAAGAAAGGCAAGTGTGTCTTCGTAGTGACGGCTTTGGGTCTGGAAGTGAAGAGGGCTTAGATACATGCCCTCTGTCCACACCACATGGGACAGCAGTTTCATGCGAGCGATCCGGGGATTACAGTGTTGACGAACAGAGAATGAGAGACACGTGCCGCAGATGCATCGTAGCCGAATGCCGCCGGACGGTCCATGTAAAAGGAGATTGAGATGCCGGACACCCCTGATCGACGCGACACGCAGACCCCTCCTGAGGGCAGCGGTGGTGCCTCCAGCGGCGAGTTTACGCAGATGTTTGAGTCTCTGACCGGACCGGCGAAGGAAGCGCCAAAGCCGGCGGCCCCTTCAGCGAAACCAAGCGAGTTCACCCAGATCTTCACACCCCTTGCGCCGCCTGCGGCAGAGCCGAAGATCACCGGGCAGGCTCAGGCCCCGGCAGCGCAGCCGGGCGAGTTCACGCAGTTCTTCAGCGCCATCTCGTCGCGTGGAGCGTCCTCTCCGCCGCTGCCAGCACCGCCGGTTCGCGACGCCGAGGCGACGGCCGTCTTTGAGGCATTGGACAAGCGCACCACACCACCCCCGCCCTCTTCAACTCCTCAGCAGGCTGGTGCGTTTACCCAGCTGTTTCAACAAATACAAGCACCCGCGGTACCCTTGCCCGCCGCGCCTCCGGTCAGTCCGGTGCCCTTCCAGGCACAGACTGCGCCGGCTGAGCGCCCGCAGACTGGGACGCCTGTTTTCGGCACACCGCCACCGCAGGGCAGCTTTACGGATACCTTTCAGGCAGTGCGGCGGCCTGACCCGCCGCAGCGTCCGAGCGCACCAGTCTCGCAGCCCGGCGGCTTTACCGAACTGTTCCAGGCCGCTCCACCGGCAGCCCCGGTGTCAAACGACCCTTTCGCCCGTTTGCCGCAGAGCCCTCCGCCAGCGCCGTTCGCCCATCCCGCGCCCGCTCCGGCAGCACCGCCGCTCCCAGCGTATGCCCCTGCTGCCGCGCCGCTGCCTGCCGCTAGCGGCGGCGATTTCACGCGGTTGATGCAATCGCTGGAACAGCCTGCCGCGCCTGGTCAGGCCGCGCAGCCCGCGCCGGTGCAGGGTGACCCCGGATTCTTCTCAACACACTATGCGAGCGCCAGCGGAGGCGAGAGCGAGTATACGCGTGTGCTGCGTGGTGGATCCGTCCGCGAGCCTGCGAGCGCTGTTCCCGCTGCCGCACCGCTGGCGGGCAGTGCAGTCGCCCCCGGCCTGGCTATTGCGCCGGCAAAGCAGGAGGAGAAGAAGAAAGATAGGCCAGGCAAGAAGCTGAGTCCGGTCATGTTGCTGCTGATCGTGATGAATGCGTTGCTGGTCATCGTCTTGATCGTCGTCGGCGTAATCTTTTTTCATCACAAGTAGCGATCGGCTACTCGGGATGTGCAAGCAGGACGATCAGTTCCATCTGCGGATTGATGATCTCTTCCGGCGCGTACACGGCAAGATTTCGTGCGCGAACCAGTGACTCCCACACATCACCGGCGCGCTCCAGGCTGAAGTACTGGTAGCGCAGCTTGACGGGTACCGCGCGCGGAGGAACGGGAACGTGCACCATGCGCAGCCCGGACACTGCCTGGCGAATGTAGTTTTCGATGTGCGTGGCGGACGCCACTTTTGCAAGCTGTGCAAAGCGCTGGATCAGCTCCGGCTCCTTCATGTCCGCGGTGACGGCGAGGTACAGGCGTGAGTTTTGAAGGTACTGGTCCTTGTCGATCGCGGCCGCATAGATCGAGGGGCGCACCTGCTTGAGCGGAAGCGCAACGAAGTTGCTTGGTACCACGGTCTCCAGCAGTTCGCGAATCAGTGCATCAAGCAGCCCGAAACACATGCCCGGCGACTCGTGGTCATAGCGCGGCAGATCGCGCAGGTCGAACTTCGAGGAGAACGTCATCAGGCTGCCCGCGAGCCGCAGCATCGCGCGAAACAGCGCCTCCGGATGCACCTGCTCCTCGTCCAGCATGTGGTGAAAGCCGGGCACCTCGGTGTTCATGGTGTACAGCAGCCAGAAGTTGGCGACGTCGGCCGCGCTGAAATCCGCAAGTGAATCGTTACGCTGCCTGCGCGCACCCGAGAGCTGGCTGGACCGCGCCACCAGCAACTCGACCAAACCCTTTGCGATGCTGGCGAGCACCGGACTCGCATGAAGATTCAGGACTGGCGGAATGTATTTCGGGTCCGGCCGGTACAGCCCGCCTTCGGACTTCTCGATGGCAATGAGCGGCAGCAAGACCGAGCCATTTGGATTTTCGCCTTCCGCCAGAATGCGGACGTTCTTGCGTGCAAGAGCGACCGGCCGCTCCGCGAGAGCGTTGCTGTTTTCATCACGGATCTTGATCTGCTCGGAGGTAAAGCGCGCATGAACGCCGTCACGTGACGTGCTGATGTTGACGCCGCTGGAGCGCCGTTCCGGCACAGCAAGGTAAAACATGCACCGCTGGCGTCCATCGGCAAAGCACTCTTCGATGGGCTTTGAAGGCGGCGCGAGATCCGCTTCGGGTATGTCGAAGCTCAAATGATCCGGAAACAGGCCGGACGCGGAGACGATGGCAAGTGCTCCGTTGGCAAGCGCCGCGCCATCGATCTGCAGACGGCTGAATCCCCAGCTCTTGAAGCTGACTGAACTCACCTGAAAGCGAACCAGTTCTTCGAAGTACCGGTCCTGCGCCTGCAAATGCTGCGGCGACAGAAAAGTGCCCTTGGACCACACAACCGGCAGCAGCTTGGGCATCTTCCTTGGTCCTTTCCTGACGACGCTGAGTATACGGCCAAGGGCAAACCCCGCGTCAAAAAAGGATTTGTAATTTGGCTTGACATGATGCCGAAGCCACACCATAATCTGCGCAGTCGAAAAGACACGGTTTTGCCGTTGCGAACTGCGAAGCGGTTTCACCCAACCTCGTCGCCCAAGCACACAGACAGCTCCTCGAGTACTTCGCGCAGCGCGGAGTGCTGGAGGGTCAACAGCGCGTCCAGCATGGCTGTGCGCTCCTCGATTCAAAACGTTCTCTCCCGCGAGGCATTATGGCAAAAGAAAGCACCCAGCATAAGTTGGACCGCGTTCGCTCTCCGCGTGTCCAGATCACCTATGACGTTGAGGTCGGCGACGCGATCGAAACCAAAGAGCTGCCTTTTGTAATGGGTGTACTCGGCGACCTGACCGGTCAGCCCGAGAAGCCGCTGGCTGCGTTGAAGGAGCGGAAATTCGTTGAGATAAACCCGGACAACTTCGACACAGTGTTGAAGGGCATGAATCCGCATCTTGCATACTCCGTGGCAAACAAGCTCAGCGACGATCCCAACGCAGGGCAGTTGAAAGTCGACTTGAAGTTTGAATCGCTCGACGACTTCTCTCCGGAGAACGTCGCCAAGCAGGTAGGACCGCTGAAGGAGCTGCTGGATTTACGCACGCGGCTTTCCGATCTGCGCGGCAGTCTGCAGGGCAACGACAAGCTGGATGAGATGCTGTTCGAAGCCGTGACCAACACCGAAATGCGCGAGAAGCTGCGCACCGAACTCAACGGAGATGGGAGCAAGTAATGGCAACCGCAAACACACCCGCAGCCGCCGCTGCAGCCACTGAAGAACAGCTGAACGGACCCTCGCTGCTTGATTCCATCGTTGCGGAAGGCCGGTTCAGCCGCGACGCGCAGTCGCAGGAACGCGGCAAGGACATGATCAAAGAGTTCGTCTCGCAGGTCCTGGAAGGCCACGTTACCGTGACCCGCGATACCGAGGCGGCCATCCAGGCACGCATTGCGCAGATCGACAAGCTGATCTCGCTCCAGCTGAACGAGGTGCTGCACCATCCCAATTTCCAGAAGCTCGAAGGCACCTGGCGTGGGATCAAGTACCTCCTGGATCAGAGCGAAACGAATGACATGCTGAAGATTAAGGTCCTGAACGTCAGCAAGAAGGATCTCCTGAAAGATCTGCAGCGCGCCTCGGAGTTCGACCAGAGCGCCATGTTCAAGAAGGTGTACGAAGAAGAGTTCGGCGTCTTTGGCGGCGCGCCGTTTGCCGCGCTGGTTGGCGACTATGAATTTGGACGCGGACCCGAGGACATCGAACTGCTGGAACGCGTATCGCAGGTAGCCGCGGCGGCGCACGCACCCTTCCTCTCCGCGGCGTCGGCGGAATTGCTAAACCTTTCCAACTACACGCAGCTTGGCGCTCCGCGCGATATCGGCAAAATTTTTGATTCGACCGAGTACGCCAAGTGGAAGTCGTTCCGGCAATCAGAGGATTCGCGGTACGTCGGTCTCGCACTGCCGCACGTGCTCATGCGTCTGCCTTACGGCAAGGATACCAAGCAGGTCGAGGCCTTCGACTATGAGGAAGATGTCGATGGCACCGATCACTCCAAGTACCTGTGGAGTAACGCGGCATACGCGTTGGGTGCGCGTTTGACGGACGCATACGCGAAGTTCGGCTGGTGCGCGGCGATCCGTGGCGTGGAGGGCGGCGGCCTGGTGCAGGGACTGCCCACGCACAACTTCAAGACCGACGAAGGGGATGTTGCGTTGAAGTGCCCCACGGAAGTGGAGATCACGGACCGCCGCGAGAAGGAACTTGCGGACCAGGGTCTGATCCCGCTGGTGCATTGCAAGGGCACGGACTATGCCGCATTCTTCAGCGTGCAGTCCGGCAACAAGCCCAAGCTGTATGACAAAGATGCGGCAAACGCGAATGCGCGTCTCTCCGCACAACTGCCGTACATCCTCGCCATGTCCCGCTTTGCGCACTATCTGAAAGCCATGATGCGTGACAAGGTGGGCAGCTTTATGACGCAAAACGAGTGCCAGCAGTTTCTGAACCGCTGGATCGCGAAGTATGTGCTCGCCGATGACAACGCGTCACAGCAGGCCAAGGCACGGCTGCCATTGCGCGAAGCCTCTATTCAGGTCACCGAAGTTCCTGGAAAACCTGGCGCATACCGCGCCGTTGCTTTCCTGAAACCACACTTTCAGCTCGACGAACTGACGATTTCGCTGCGTCTGGTCGCTGATCTGCCCGAGTCGGCACGCAAGTAGCCGTGCTGTTTGAAGTTCAATCTAAATCGTAAGGAGATGTTATGGCAGTCGATTACTTTCTTGATTTGGCCACCGTACCGGGTGAGTCCAAGGGCGACAAACATGATGGTCAGATCCAGGTTCTCAGTTGGAGCTGGGGCGGTAGCCAGACCAGCACCGTCAGTGCAACAACGGGTTCCGGAGCAGGAAAGGTCAGTCTCTCCGACCTGAACCTCATGATCGAATTCGATAAATCGAGTCCCAAACTGCTGCAGGGTTTGACCAAGGGGCAACATTTCACAACAGCGAAGTTGTCCGCGGTGAAGTCTGGCGCGGGTAATGCAGACTATCTCACGTTCGCGCTCACCGAGGTCTTCATCGCCAGCTTGCAATACTCTGCTTCCAGCGAAGTCCCCTCCTGTTCCCTGTCGCTCACGTATAAAAGCTTCCAGATGGATTACTACATGCAGGACGCGGAAGGCACCGTGACAAACGCTGGCACCGCGAAGTACGACGTCACAACGAACGTCACCTCGTAGGCAGCAATGGACGCCTCAGCACTCTACAAGGCCGGGCAGCTTGGCCCGGCCATCGAGGCGCTTGGAACGGAGCTGCGAAAGCAGCCCACTGACGCAAAGCGCCGCACTTTTCTCTTCGAACTCCTATGCTTTGCGGGAGAGTACGACCGTGCGTCCAAGCAGCTGGACGTGCTCTCATCCGGTGGTGCCGATGCCGAATCGGGCGCCATGCTGTACCGCGCGGCGCTCCACGCGCAACGCATCCGCGAGGAGATGTTTGCGCGCAACGAGCTGCCCGCAGGGACGAACCTGGCCTCCCCGCCGGGATCATGCAACGGCACGGAATTCGAGGACTTCGCCGACGAGGACGACCGCATCGGCAACAATCTCGAGGTCTACATCGCTGGCAGTTATACGTGGATTCCATTCCACTATGTCGAGAGTGTCGAAATGCAGGCTCCATCAAAACTGCGCGATCTACTGTGGGCACCGGCGATACTGAAAACCACCAAGGAATTTAGATTGCAAGACCTGGGTCAGGTATTGCTGCCGGTCCTTGCACCGCTCTCGTGGAAACACCCCGACGATGCAGTCCGGTTAGGCCGTGCGAGTGTGTGGCAAGAAGACACAACCTACGGCGCTGTCCCGGCGGGGCAAAAGATATATTCCGCTGACGCTCATGAAGTCCCGCTGCTAAGTATCCGGACGTTGAGCTTCCGCGCAAAGCAGCTGAATGAGCAGCCTGAGAACGGTGTCGCGATCGCTGCGGAGGACCAAGCATAGGTATGCCGCTGCGCGATGATCTTCTTCTGCCCATTCCGGGCGACAATCCGTCGGGCAAGAATCTCAAGTATGACCGTGTCTACGATCAGATTAAAGAGGCCCGCGCGGAAGAAGACAGCACCATCCCTTCCGGCGCATGGGAGCGCCAAGCGAAGCGAGCAGATACCAAAATCGTGATCAAACTTGCCGGTGAAGCGCTCGCGGCAAAGAGCAAGGATCTGCAGCTTGCCGTCTGGCTGGGTGAGGCGCACATCAAACAGGAAGGCGCCCCCCTGCTTCAGCCGGTGCTAACCCTGTTCCTCGATCTGCAAAAGACCTTCTGGCCCACGATCTATCCAGAGATTGACGAAGGCGACGCTGGACTGCGTGCGGTCCCGCTGCAGTGGGCTGCAAACCGCTATGCCGGTTTGGTCTACGACTTCCCTCTGACGAAATCCGGCATTAACTTTTACACGTACAAAGCAGCGCGGGCTCTGGGGTACGAGGCGGATGCAGCGAACAACGAGGCAAAAAAGAAGGCTCGTGCCGAAGCTCTGAAGCGGGGTGGCCTGACTGCGGAGGATGTAGATACCGGTATCGCCGGAACAGCAAAGAGCTTTTACGCCGGACTGGATACGGCGCTGCAAGACGCACGTGACGTACTGGAGGATCTCGCCCTTTATTGCGAAGAACAGTATGGAGACGATGGACCAAGTTTTCGCAAACTCAGGGACAGTCTCGAAGAAGTTCACAACCTCGTCAACTCGCTGCTGAACGAAAAGCGCGCGATCGAGCCAGACATCATCGAGGTGGCCGCGCCTGAGCCGGTTGCAAGTCCGGAACCGGCAACTCCGGTTGCCGCCCAGCCCATCGTCCAAGCGCCGGTTCAGACTGCTGCTGTTCCAGTGCCCGCGCCCGTTGCCGCGGCTGCGGCAGCTGCCGCACCGGTCGCGGCGGGCATTTCAGGTACACCGCAAAGCTGGGATGACGCGTGTGCGCGCGTGCAGGCCTGCGCAACGTACATGCACACGCAGCGTGCCGGCAGCTCCGTTCCGTATCTTCTGCATACCGCAATCCGCTGGGGCGAGTTGCGAAAGCATGGGGCGAAGCCGCCGCTGGATGTCCTCGTCGCGCCTCCCAGCGAAATTCGTTCGGGGTTGAAGATGGCGTACACCGAGAAATCCTGGGGAGACTTACTCGGACGTTGCATGGCCGCTTTCAACGACCCCTCGGCCCGCGCCTGGCTGGACTTGCACCGTTACCTGTGGACGGCCGCGAAGGAGAGCGGCTATCAGCCATTCGCCACCATGATCACGAAATCCCTCCAATCAATCTTGAGCGACTATCCCGAGATGCCCCAGTGGACCTTTGTGGACGACACGGCGGTAGCAAATGCGGACACGTT
>CAXUBG010000056.1:10845-16673 GCA_964249285.1 uncultured Terriglobus sp.
GACACGTTGCGCTGGATCGAGGAAACCGTCCGTCCGCCCGCTCCGGTGCAAGATGCGCCTCCACCACAAGTTCCGGTGGCAAGTGCGCCCACTCCCGCTCCGATCCGGGTCGAAATTCCCGTGCACACGGATGAAGGAGCCGAAGAGGATGCCTTCGTCGAAGCCGCCTCACTTGCTGCTGCGGGCAAACTTGGTGCCGCGACGGCACTGCTCGCCCGTGACGCCGCGCAACAGGCCAGCGGACGCATGCGATATAGCCGCCGCATGCAGATTGCCGAGCTATGCCTCGCTGGTGGCAGCAGCGGTGTTGCACTGCCAATCCTGCGCGAACTTATTGAAGAGATCGAGCGCCGTAACCTGGAGAGTTGGGAGACAGGCGACATGATCACGAAGCCGCTCTCGCTCCTGCTCCGCTCCCAGAATGGCTCGATGGACCCGGCGGACAGGGAAGCCCTGTTTACCCGTCTCTGCCGCGTGGATCCCTCGGCCGCTCTGGCCCTCATAGGTTAGGAGAAGGACCTTGGCGCGTGCGATCGAGACACTCGTGACACAGTCGCTGCTGGACCGCCTCAGTATGGCGGATGAGCCACCAGCGACACGCGCGCATTCTCTCCGTGCCTTCAAGGATTCCATCAAACGGGATATGGAGTGGCTTCTCAATACGCGGCAGCCGCCCATCCCCGGCATCACGAGGTATGCGAAAGCTTCAACCAGCGTGTTGCACTACGGCCTGATTGACACAAGCGTGCTCAGTCTGTCGTCCAGTACGGATCACCGCAAGCTGCAGCAGGCCGTTGCGGACTGCATTGCTGCCTTTGAACCCCGCCTAACGGATGTGAATGTCGTGATTGATGGCGATGCGGGCCAGCGCAGGCAGGTGCGTTTTCACATTGAGGCGCAGATCCGGCTGGATCCCGCGCCCGAAGAGATCTCGTTCGACACCGTGCTGGACCTGACCAGCGGCGAATACAGTGTGAGCTGACCCATGCGCGACGACCTGCTGGACATTTACGAGCGCGAACTGGCCTATATGCGCCAGATAGGAGCGGAGTTCGCTGGCAAGTATCCGCGCGTGGCAAGCCGCCTGCTGCTGGAGCCGGACCGCTGCGAAGACCCGCACGTCGAACGGCTCATCGAATCCTTCGCCTTCCTTGCGGCGCGCGTCCACCTTCGCTTGGATGATGACCTTTCGGAGGTCACCTCGGCCCTGCTGCAACTGATCTATCCCCACTATCTTCGGCCACTGCCAGCCATGTCCATCGCGGAGTTCCAGGTGGACCCCACACAGGGCAAGCAGAGCGCAGGCATCGTTATCCCCCGCGGCACCCAACTGGTCAGCAAGCGCACCGTGGAAGGCATGCCTTGCCGGTTCCGCACGGGCTACCCCGTGGAGTTGTGGCCTGTGACGGTTGCGGAGTGCAATTGGCGCCAGCCTGAGGCGGTCGCTTCGCCGCTGCGTGTGCCTGGTGCGGCTGCAGTGTTGCGTATCCTTCTGCGCGCGGGCGAGGACATTGCGCTGGCAACCACGGGTATGCGGGCATTGCAGTTCTATCTGGCGGGCGACAGCGCCGTCACACTGACTCTGTACGAGCTGCTCTCACGTGATTGCATTCGCATTGCCGTGCGGCACCCCAGGCACCCGGGCAAGGCAATTGAGATAGGCCCGGAATGCCTCCAGCCATGCGGTTTTGCTGAAGACGAAAGCATCCTGCCATACACCCGGCGCAGTTTCGACGGCTACCGGCTCCTGCAGGAATACTTCAGCTTTCCGGAAAAGTTCCTCTTCTTTCGCCTGAGTGGTTTGGAGGCGTTGGAAGGCCTGCCCGCCTCGGATGAAGTCGAACTCCTGGTGTATCTGCGGCGCTTTGACCGCCCGGAGCGCTCCCAATCGCTGGAAATCGGTGTATCAGCCTCCACGCTGCGGCTGGGTTGCACACCCATTGTCAACCTTTTCCCCCACGCAGCCGAACCCATCCTCCTGTCGCACACGCAGCACGAATACCGCGTGGTGCCGGACACGCGTCACCAGCAAATGATGGAGGTCTTCTCTGTTGATAGCGTACTGGCCACCAGTCCAAGCCGCCGCATGACCACGCCCATTGACCCGCTGTACGCATTCCGCTTCCAAAGCATTTCTGCTAATCGCGGAGTCTTCTGGCACAGTATTCGCCGTTACTCCATGCTGGGGAACCGGCAACCTTCGGAAATGTACCTGTCGCTGGCGGACCTCAATGGTGAATTTGCGGAGCCAAACGCCGAGGTACTGACGATTCAATGCACTTGCAGCAATCACGATCTTCCCTCGCGTCTCAGCTTCAACGCCGTGGAAGGCGACTTCGACGCGACCGGGTACGGTGTCGTCCAGAGTATCCGCGCAGTGCACCGCCCCACGGCCAGCTATGAACCGCCGCGCGGCAAGGGGCAGTTCTGGCGGCTGATCTCACAGCTTTCACTCAATCACCTTTCCCTGTCGGAGACCGGCCTGCCGGCGTTGCAGGAGATCCTGCGCGTGCACAACTTCAGCGAGTCGCCGCACCTGGAGACCCAAATCGGCAGCATCACGGGCATGGACAGCAGGCGGGATTTCGCCCTGGTGCGCGGTGAAAACGGCAGCACGCCCGCGCGCGGCACACGCGTGGAAATGCAGATCGACGAACGCCAGTTCTCCGGCGGCGGTGCATACCTGTTTGCCGCGGTCCTGGACCGCTTCCTTGGCCTGTACGCGTCCATGAACAGCTTTTGCCAGCTGTCTGTATCCACCACCCTGCGAAAGGAGGTCCTGGGAGAATGGTATCCACGAGCGGGAAGCCGGACGCTGATGTAACTGCGGCCCACGCACAACCGGAACCGTTTGCCGCGGGGTTGCACGGCAGGGATACGCGTGCGCTAGCGCGGATGCTGCGCGACACGCCGTGGTCCGTGCGATTTTTCCAGATGGTGCGTCTGCTGGAGCGGCTGCACCCGGAGCGCCGTCCCGTCGGCATCTTTGTCGCGCCCGCCGATGAGGTGGTCCGCTTTGCCGCGCACACCTCGCTCAGCTTTCCAGCGAGTGAAATTCAGAGCTACACGGAGAATGGCAGCGGGCCGGACCGGCTCACCATCAACTTTATGGGCCTGTCCACGATGAATGGCCCTCTGCCCCACCCATACACCGAGTTGCTGCTCGAACGTGTCCGTGCGAAGGACCATGCGATGGGGGAGTTCTTCGATCTGTTCAACCACCGCATTGTGTCGCTCTTCTACCGGGGATGGAAGAAGTTCCGCTTCTACATCGCCTACGAGCAGTCACGTGGCGAAGCAGACCTGGTGACACAGTCGGTGTACGCGCTGCTGGGATTGGGAACGGACGGCCTGCGCGGACGCATGAGCGTTGCGGACGAGGCGGCTGTGTTTTATGCCGGCATCCTGGGGCAGACGCACCGCACCGCGCAAGGCCTGCAGCAAATCCTGTCGGACTATTTTGACGTGCCCGTGCGCGTAGACCAGTTCACCGGCATGTGGAACCGGCTTTCGCCCGGCGACCAGACGGTCTTGAACGGCGGCGGCAGCGTGTCAGAGCGGCTGGGTTATGCAACCGTGGTGGGCGACGAGGTCTGGGATCAACAGGGCACCTTGACCGTGCGCGTTGGACCAATGCCACTGCCGCAATATCTGGAGTTTCTGCCAGGCGCACGAGCCTCTGTCCAGTTGGCGTCCTGGCTGCGTTTTTACAGCCGCGGTGAATTTGACTTCGTTGTGCAGCTTGTCTTGCAGCGCGCGGACGTTCCCGCAGTGTTGCTCTCGGGCGCAGAGAACGAAATGCCCCGGCTGGGGTTCGCCAGCTGGCTGAAGACCAAGCCCATGTTGAGAGATCCGGACGAGGCGACCTACCGCCTGCACTGAGTTTTGTAAGGAGTACGACCATGCCGTTGAATCTGAAGTCGCTGATTGGAAAGCTGAACGGAACCACCCGCCGTGCCATGGAAGCCGCGGCAGGCTTGTGCATGTCGCGCACGCACTACGACATCGAGATCGAACACTACCTTTTGAAGCTGCTGGACAATCCGGAGACGGATGTGCCGCTCATCCTGAAACAGTATGGGATCGATCAGTCGCGCCTTACGGCCGAGTTGACCCGCAGCCTCGACCACCTGAAGACAGGCAACGCGCGCAGCCCTGCCTTTAGCCCGATGCTGCTGAAGATGTTTACGGACGCATGGTCCATTGGTTCCATTGATTACAACGCGAGCGAGATACGCACCGGCTTCACGCTGCTGGCCCTGCTGACCAATGATGAGTTGGCGCGCGCCACCCGAGAGATCGGCAAGGAACTGCAGAAGATTCCCGTCGAGGGACTTCGGCAGGATTTCCTCGCGGTCACCGCAGCATCCTCTGAGCAGCAGGCCACCGCACAGGCAGCCGGAGCAGAAGTCGCGCAGGGCGGTTCGGATGGCGAGCGCAAGGCTCCCACCAAGACCCCCCATCTCGACCAGTACACCGTCAACATGACGGCGAATGCCAAGGCAGGCAAGATCGACACGGTGCTGGGCCGCGACCATGAGATACGGCAAGTGGTGGATATCCTGATGCGCCGCCGCCAGAATAATCCCATCCTGACGGGTGAAGCGGGTGTAGGCAAAACGGCCGTCGTGGAAGGCTTTGCCATGCGCATTGCCGCGGGCGATGTGCCCCCGCCGCTCCGTCCTGTGCAGCTGCACAGTCTGGACCTTGCGCTGCTGCAGGCGGGCGCAAGCGTGAAGGGTGAGTTTGAGAACCGGCTGAAGGGCTTGATCCAGGAGGTCAAGTCGTCGCCCCATCCCGTGATCCTCTTTATCGACGAGGCGCACACCATGATCGGCGCGGGTGGGCAGGCCGGACAGAACGATGCTGCCAACCTGCTGAAACCGGCATTGGCACGCGGCGAGTTGCGCACCATCGCCGCGACCACCTGGTCGGAGTACAAGAAATTCTTCGAGAAGGACGCCGCGCTCGCCCGCCGCTTTCAGGTGGTCAAGGTCGAGGAGCCATCTGAACCGCAGTGCGCCACGATGCTGCGCGGCATCGTCGGCGCGCTGGAAAAGCACCACGGGCTGCGCATTCTGGATGACGCGGTCACGTCCGCCGTTCGCCTGTCGCACCGTTACATGGCCGGCCGGCAACTGCCGGACAAGGCGGTCAGCGTGCTCGACACAGCGTGCGCGCGGCTCGCGCTCGGTCACAACACAACCCCCGCCGCCATTGAAGACGCTGGGCGGCGCATTGCCGATCTCGAAACACAGAAGCGTGTTCTGTCGCGCGAGGAACTCTCCGGAGCCAATCACTCCGAGCGCCTCGGAGAGATCGAGACTGCACTCGCGAAGGCACAGGAGCAATTAAGCACCCTGACGGACAAGTGGCAGAAGGAGCACGATCTGGTCACGCGCATCCGCGCCGTGCGTCATGCGCTGGAAGAGCCAAGCGCGGAAGCAAAGAATGGCACGGAGCCGGCGTCGCTCGACAAGCTCAATGCCCTTGAAGATGAACTCAAGGCCCTGCAGGGCGAGACACCGCTAATGCGTGTGGCCGTGGATAGCCACGTCATCGGCGAGGTCATCTCTGGATGGACCGGCATACCGCTCGGCAAGATGGTCCGTGACGAAATCGACACGGTGCTGCAGCTCGATGGCTATCTGAAGCGGCGGGTCATCGGGCAGGACCACGCCATGGCCGCGATCGCGCAGCGCATTGTCACCTCGCGAGCCAGCCTGGACGATCCCGGCAAACCCGTCGGTGTCTTCATGCTGGTGGGGCCGAGCGGTGTGGGTAAAACGGAAACCGCACTTGCCTTGTCCGACGTGCTGTACGGCGGC
>CAXUBG010000057.1:0-2249 GCA_964249285.1 uncultured Terriglobus sp.
TATGTGTTCTGGCAATGGCAGGCGTGGGAGCAGCGGCGCGCGCCCAGACAGCGGCCGGGCCACAGGTGGTCCCGGACGGCCCACGGGCGCAGCAGGCCATTCCGGACAGTCCCCGCCCGCAAGTCCTCCCGGAGGCAGTGAACGTAACTCCCGGCAAGGGCACGCCCGCCAGCACCAGCGCCATTGCAGATGATGGAAGCGCTGGTCCCGCGCCCACCTCCACTCTGGCGCCCAGCACACCAAGCAAGCCCGAAGCAACCGACGCCCCCGCCCCTGATGTCAAGCCGGAGCTTGCCCCTGGTGGCCGTGTGGCGACCATTCGCGCGAACGTCAATTTCGTGCAGATACCTTTCACAGTGAAGGACAAAAACGGTGCTCTCGTGCCCGCGGTCGACTGGCGCGAAGTCCGCGTATTTGAAAATGGCGTCCGCAAGCAGATTCGCCTTTTTTCCAGCGATCCATACCCGCTCTCCGTTGCCTTTGTTGTCGATCAAACGCTGCCGCAGGACGTGATGGACCGCGTTAACACCGCGCTCGGGGCAGTTACGGGCGCGTTCACGCCGTATGATGAAATGGCAATTTTTACCTACAACAACGGACCAACGCTCCGCACCGATTACACCGGCGCGCAAAGCCCTCGCATCAACGCCGTCCTGAACCAATCGCAATCCAAGGGTCGGGAAGCGCTGCTGTACACCCCGGACGGGCCGCTGTCACAAACGACAAACCTGAACGGCCACAATGTGGACCCTAACACCGCGCCTGTGCGCAACTCAAACAGCAACTACATCAATATTCCGAAAGAGACGCATACGCTCAACGACGCCATCCTGATGGCGGCCCAAAGCCTGGCCAAGCGCCCGGATCAGCGGCGCCGGGTAATTTACGTCGTCAGCGATGGCAAGGAGTACGGCTCCACCGCCAAGTTCAAGGACAATATTCGCCTGCTGCAGACAGAGAAGATCGCGGTATACGCCACCGTCGTCGGCGACTCCGCGACGAAGTACGTCGGTTGGTTGGACCGGTATCACATCCCGTTTGAGATGAAGGGTAATATCCTCCCGCAGTATGCCGCCCTGACTGGTGGAGAAGCCGTTTCCGAGTATCGCATCCGCGGTATTGAGCATAGTTTTGCCAAGGTCGCCGAAGATGTTCGTGTGCAATACACCGTCGGTTACTACTCCAATGAGCCCATCACGGATGGCAAGTTCCGCACCACAGAAGTGCGAGTCCTGCGCCCTGACCTGGTCGTTACCGCCAAGCGCGGCTACTATCCCACACCCGAGAACGTGATGCGCAGCGGCGGCACGCAGAGTACTTCGTCTTCTCAGTAAGAATGCCCGCGCTCTTTGAAGGAAATGCGGCCTTTGGTCTGCTTGCCGCGGCACTCTGGGGAGGCGGCGACTTTTCCGGCTCTGTCGCGGTGCAGCGCGCAGGTAAGGGCATCCGTGCCGCACTTGTCGTCGTTGTAATTGGACATACGCTTAGCCTCGCGGTCGTCGCCTCGTTCGCGCTGGCGCGGCATGATCCATTCCCACATGGCTCAGCGCTGGGCTGGGGCATTGGCGGCGGTGTCGTTGCGGGTGTCTCGCTGGTTGGATTCTATTTGGCGCTTGCCAGCGGACACATGGGTTCCGCTGCAGCCGTAAGCGGGCTGTTGTGCGCTGCGGTGCCGGCACTCGTCTCAGCCTTTACTGAAGGGTTTCCTGGCTGGTTTCGGCTCCTTGGATTTCTCGTAGCAGGCACGGCTATCTGGATGATTGCAAGTTCCGCGGAGCACGGCGCGCAGACTTCGCGCGATGCCGTTATTCTGGCCGTCGCAAGCGGTTTTGGCTTTGGGGTGTATTTCGTCATGCTAAAGCTGGCCGGCAGCGCAGGGCTTTTGTGGCCCATGGCAAGCGCACGAATCGGCAGCGCCTCCACCGCCGCTGTGCTTCTGACCTTCATGCTGCTGTTTCAGCGCCGGGCAACAGGACCGCCGCAAGGCAGACGCCGCATACAAACGCTGGCCTGGATCGTCACGGGAGCAGCGCTCGACACTGGCGGAAACCTGAGCTTTCTAACTGCAGCGCGAGCCGGACGGCTTGACGTTGCCGCGGTTCTTGCGTCCATCTATCCTGCGACGACCATCCTGCTGGCAGCCTGGCTCCTGCATGAGAAGACTTCAACGCGCCAGCGGTGGGGCATGGCGCTCGCATTGCCCGCCGTCGTTCTGATCACGCTGTGAACTGCGGCTAGGTCTTGGCGGG
>CAXUBG010000057.1:2326-9526 GCA_964249285.1 uncultured Terriglobus sp.
CCTGAGGCCTGACACTGTTCATGCCCCTGCCGAACGGTTGCCGTACAAGGTTGCCGATCTGTCCCTGGCCGCATGGGGCCGCAAAGAAATCGATGTTGCCGAGCAGGAGATGCCGGGACTGATGAGCATCCGCGCGAAGTATGCCACGGACAAGCCGCTGGAGGGTGTGCGGGTGACCGGGTCGCTGCACATGACGATCCAGACGGCGGTGCTCATTGAGACGTTGAAGGACTTGGGCGCGGATGTTCGCTGGGCCAGCTGCAATATTTTTTCCACGCAGGACCACGCGGCTGCGGCTATCGCGGAGACAGGCACGCCGGTGTTCGCCTGGAAGGGCGAATCGCTGGAGGAGTACTGGTGGTGCACGTACCAGGCCTTGAGTTTCCCGGACGGCAAGGGACCTCAATTGGTGGTGGATGATGGTGGCGACGTGACGCTGCTGATCCATAAGGGGTATGAGCTGGAAGACGGAGACCGCAGCTTTGTGGATGGCATGGCCGGCAGCGAGGAAGAGGCGGTGATCCAGCGGTTGCTGTTGAAGGTGCTGGAAGAAGATTCGCAGCACTGGCACACGCTGGCCAAGGAGTGGCGCGGGGTGTCCGAAGAGACGACGACAGGTGTGCACCGGCTCTACGACATGATGAAGAGGGGCAAGCTGCTGGTGCCGGCGATAAACGTGAACGACTCGGTGACGAAGAGCAAGTTTGACAATCTGTACGGCTGCCGTGAGTCGCTGGCCGACGGCATCAAGCGCGCGACGGACGTGATGATGGGCGGCAAGATTGCCGTTGTCTGCGGCTACGGTGACGTGGGCAAGGGGTCGGCGCATAGCCTGCGCGGCATGGGCGCGCGCGTGGTGGTGACGGAAATCGACCCGATCAACGCGCTGCAGGCGGCCATGGAAGGCTTCGAAGTCACAACGCTGGAGGACACGCTGGGCCGCGGCGATATCTACGTGACGTGCACGGGCAATGTGGACATCATCACGTTAGAGCATATGCAGGCGATGAAGGATCAGGCAATTGTCTGTAATATCGGCCACTTTGATAACGAGATCCAGATGGACCGCCTGAACGGGGCGCTTGATGTGCAGAAGCTGGAGATCAAGCCGCAGGTGCACAAATACAGCTTTCCGGATGGGCATCAAATTTTTGTGCTGGCGGAAGGGCGGCTGGTGAATCTGGGCTGCGCGACAGGCCACCCCAGTTTCGTGATGAGCAACAGCTTCAGCAATCAAACGCTGGCGCAGCTTGATCTGTGGGCCAATCGCGACAGCTACGCGGTGGGCGTATACGTTCTGCCGAAAAAGCTGGATGAAGAGGTGGCGCGGCTGCACCTGGAGAAGATTGGCGTGAAACTGACGGCGCTTTCCAAGCGGCAGGCGGACTACATCGGGGTCGCGGTTGAGGGGCCCTATAAGGCGGAGACGTACCGCTACTAGCCGGACGCGTCGTTGCCCGAGCTGGTGACCGGAATGATCACAAGTGGGCATCCGCGGCGGGAATGGCTATCCTGTAAAGGAACCTCAACGGGGACGCAATGTGATGTTGATTCAAAGTGAATTCGATATTCAGTTTCAGCTTCCGGGCGAGACACCCATGGTTGCGTTGCTTCATCTGCATCCCTCGCTGGATGCGTCGCTGCGATCTGGGGATGAGCTTTCCGTGGAGCACATCGATGCAAACAGCAACACAACCATTCTGCCAGAGGGATATACCGATAGTTTTGGCAACCGGTGTGCGCGCTTCCATGCCCCGCCAGGGGGACTTCGGCTAAGCGGCAGGAACACGGTGAAGGTGTCCGACACGGCAGATCCGCAGCCACTAAGCGCGGAGCAACATCCGGTGGAGGACCTTCCTTCGGAGGTGCTGCAGTTTCTGTTGGCCAGCCGGTACTGCGAAGTGGACCGTTTCAACGCGATTGCGTTTGACCTGTTCAGCAACCTGCCGCCAGGTGGCCAGCGCGCCATCGCTATCCGGGACTGGGTTCATTGGAAGGTGCGCTTCGACTACGCGAAAGCCAGGCCGACCAAGACGGCGATGGACGTGTACACGGAGCGAGAGGGAGTGTGCCGGGATTTTCAGCACCTTGCCATTACGCTGAGTCGAGCCATGAACATCCCGGCGCGCTATGTCACCGGACACCTGGGAGATATTCGGATTCCATTCTCAGGGCCGGGGGACTTTTCAGCGTGGTACCAGGTGTGGCTGGATGGCCGATGGTGGGATATGGACGCGCGGCATAATGAGCCGCGATACGGACGCCTGCTGATGGCCACGGGACGCGACGCGGCAGATGTCGCGATTACTACCTCGTTTGGTATTGCCAACCTTACACACTTTTATGTTGAGTCGAACGAGGTCGATGAACACGGCATACGGCTGCCCTTGCCGGAGAGAGTGTCCTTTGCATCAACGGCACCGGATGCGACCGCTATACGGCCTGTGAATGCAATAGTTGCCCAGGCGGGCTGAACGGGGTCGCGTGGGAGCCGTCCTGGGTACAGGGGGCGCACGGGCTTTGTTAGACTTGGGGCAAGCATGAAGGTTACTCTACCCTCGCACGCTCCAATCAAGTGGGTGCTGTCCTTTGTTCTGATTCTGGCGGTCGTGCAGGTTTTGCAGGGCGCAACGCTGTTGCTGGCGTGCACGGCTGGTGCGTTCATTGTTCTGGCATCGCTTGCGTTCAACGCGGCGGGCGGTCTGCAGTACCCAAGCGGTGCATACATCTTCTTCAATGCGCTTCTGTCCGCGACCCTAGGCATTGTGATGAAGGCGGTCTTGGGGGAACCGCTGAGCACCAACCTGACGGACGCGCAGTACACGCTGACGGTTTATACGGCCGGGATGGCCAGTGTGCTTGTTGCATCGTTACTAAATCGCCGTCTGCGACGCCATCCTCCGTTGCTAAAGAACACGATCAAGAACATCCGGGCCGATCAGGTTGGCTTAGGATGCCTGATCATCTCCGCGCTTGCCACATACGCCGCCCCGGAATCAATCCGCGGCACTGTGAATCAGTTTAACCGGTTCAGCGTGTTGGCTGTGCTGCTGACGGTAGCGGCACGAACCAAGGAAACCGATGGCCGGCGCTCCTTCACGTGGGTCGCTTTTCTTGCCTGGTCGCTCACTTCCATCATCGGCGTATTCTCGTTTTCAAAGGAGGCCATCTTTACGCCTAGCGTGGCTTGGGCTATTGGTGCGGTGGCTTCCGGATACCGTATCTCCTGGACGAAAATTTTCGTGCTTGCTGCAATCACGATACCGTCGGTAGTACTTCTGACGCCGTTCTCCCAGTTGGGCCGTGCGTACCAGACCGAAGGTAACTCCGTGGGAGCGGCCATCGATCTCTTGAGTCACCCGCTGGAGACACGCGACCTGTACGAGAGGGAACAGGCGGAATACTATCTCGTAGGTGCCGACTACCACTGGTTTGATAAACCGCAAGGCATTCTGGACAGATTGACCCTGGTTCCAATCGATGATGCGCTGATTTACGCAACCGACCACGGCCATCCTGGAGAACTGGCCGCCGTATGGAGCTACTTTGTCAATGTCGTTCCGCGCTACCTCTATCCGGACAAACCTAGGTTACATTGGGGAAACGTCTACTCCCACGAAATTGGTTTACTTGGAGAAGGCGACGAGACCACCGGTATCTCCTTTACGCCGTATAGCGAGGCTTATCACACTGGCCGCTGGCTCGGCGTGACGCTTGTGAGTTGCGGCATGTTCTTAATACTATTTTTCGTTTGTGATTCGGTGACTGGGAGTATTAACGATTCACCCTGGGCACTGCTCTATATTGCATCGTTCTCCCACCAGGCCGCAGAGGGCGCGCTGGGGGCCCTTGTCTACCAGTCGACCACCTTCACTTTGGCGGTTATTGCCGCGCAACTGATCGCAACCTATGTGGCGCCCATTCTTGGAGCGTTCGCTATTCCACCACGCCGTTCTCAAGCGGGCGAACCGATTACATTGCCAGGAATCGCGCGAGGGGGCGCGTTCGGAACGTCATGAACAAACTTGTAGTCGGAAATCTTGTGCATCGTCCGTTGCGTTCCCTGATCTCAGCATGTGCGGTAGCCATTGAAGTCGTCATGATACTATCCATTGCCGCCATTATGCTGGGGATGCTGAATGGGCAAAAAACCCGGACCAGCGGCATCGGCGGCGACATGATTGTGAAGCCCGGTATCACCTCGGGTCTGATTGGCGTTAGTGGCGCGCCTGCCTCGATGAAGGTGGGACAGGTGTTGGATCGGCTCCCCCACGTGCAAGTTGCCGCACCAGTCTACATCCAGCTGACCGCGAGCGGAAATCTGGAGAACATTTACGGCATTGAGTACGACAGCTTTAATGCCCTGCGTCCATTTGTCTTCAAAGAGGGCGGCCCGTTCGCAGGTCCGGACAGCATCATTGTCGACGATGTATTTGCAAGTCCGAGCAAGAATATTCATGTGGGCGACACAACGCAGGTCCTGGGCAAAAGCTTTACCATCTCCGGCATCGTCGAACACGGTAAAGGGGGGCGCAAGTTTATCCCGCTGGCCACAATTAACGCGATCAATGGAACGGAAGACCGTTGCAGCGTCTTTTACGTCCGCACGGAGGACCAGCCCAAGTGGCAGAACGCCATCAAAAGTGAAATCCATGCCACGGACGGCCTTCAGCAATGGGATGTGCAGACGCTTGATGAATTCCTCTCGCAGCTGACGCCGGAAAAACTGCCGGCGTTCAACATCGGTCTGCGCGTTGTCATAGGCATTGCGGTCATCATTGGTTTTATCGTGATTTTTCAGTCGATGTATACGGCAGTGATGGAACGAACGCGTGAGATGGGGATACTAAAATCCCTCGGCGCATCGAAGGCTTATATCGTTAGTATCGTGCTGCGCGAATCTGGCTTGCTGGCGGTGTGTGGAATCGCTCTGGGCGTCGTTGGCACGTACATCCTGAAGGCTGCGTTGCGCCTGCGCGTGCCCGTTCTGGAGTTTGCTGTGACACCGGGCTGGGTCGCCGCCGCAGTGGCAATTGCTTTAGCGGGTGCAACGCTTGGCGCTCTTTACCCTGCGCTCAAAGCGGCCAGTAAAGATCCGATCGAGGCTCTCTCATATGAGTGATGGACGGCTCTCACGTCCTTTGCTCAAGCGCGAAATACATCTTGATTTCATTCGGGGCGTCGCGATCTTGATGGTCGTAGACTTTCACACCACAGGGTTGTTCCAGCGGGCCCACATTCCATTTCTGAGCGGGGCCCTCGGCGTCGCGATGTTTTTTGTCCTTAGTGGATTTCTGGTAGGCGGTATACTCCTGCGCGAATGGGACCGGCACAGTGGCATTGATGCCAAGCGTTTCCTCGTTCGACGTGGGCTGAAGATCTGGCCACAATATTACGTGTTTTTGCTAGTAATTACGGGAATCGCGGTGGGCGTTATCACAACCGAGCTCATAGAAGTTCCGATGCTTCGCGTACGGGATCGCGTGTTTCCGCCCCGCATTCCGGCCGCGCTCGAAGTCGGGGTTGAGGAGACAGCACAACCTAAGTTCGCCTGATCGGCGCGTGGTGGTTCGATTGAAGCTCGCTCACGAATGACGTGCAAGCTTGCGGGTGGACGTCTCTGTCTCGATCAAAGCTAGCACAGCGCTTGAGTCGCCTTTACCAAGGTGGAGCAGCGGCTTTTCGATCAACGTCCAGCTCGCGAGCGCGTAGAGTATGGTGCACGCCAAGGCGGGAAGGGTGGCTAGCAAGGGCGGCAACTTGAGCCGAAAAACATCCAACATAATCAGGTGCACGAGATAGATGGTATAGCTGAGGGTTCCCAGCCAGAGAAGCGGTCGGAAGGTGAACATGCGAGGCAACATTCCGAAGAGGGCAGCGCAGAAGATGGAAGCCGTGATGAGAAGGCTGGCTTCATAAATTAAGGCGCTTGAAAGTGGCGTGGAGTGGAAGGTGGTCACCCCCTCGTGACCGAAGAAGCCAAGAAGAGCGATGGCCGCTGCAAAACACACCGGGATAGCGAACCTGAGAGTTCGCCGCACGCTCGTGCGCTTGGCGGGAGCGTCGCGAAACTCTGGCCAAATCAGTGCAAGTAATGCTCCCGTGGCTAAGGTGTCCATGCGAAATGGTAAGAGCATGTAAATAGAAAACGGACTGACAAAGAGCGGTTGACAAAGATATCGCAACACCGGCGCGAGTAAAAGTAGGGCGGTGGTGATTCCCAGCAACTGTTTTCGCGGCAACCAGAAGATAACCACAGGCCAAAGCAGGTAAAACTGCTCTTCGACGGCGAGAGACCAAAATGGGAGTGCGAGCGGGCTTCTCACGCCCGTTGTATATATAAAGTTCATGGCCCCGAGGTAATACGGCCACCAATGTAGCCACCAGGTCCCATATAGAAGACCGGCAAGCACCAAGGTCAACACGTACGGTACAAGGATTCGTTGCCCTCTCCGCTTGTAGAAATGACCGATGTACCGGCCGAAGGTTCTGTCTCTCTGGCGAAGCAAAATGCCTGTGATAAGGAATCCCGAAAGGATAAAAAACAGGTCTACTCCCATCCAGAGAAGCTTTGCATGAAAATAGTGATGTAACACCACTGCCAGAATGGCCAGACCGCGCACGCCATCGAGCGACGCGACGCGTTGCGGTTGCCGCTCTGATACGCTCATCCTCTTAGGATAACAAGTCCCTTCAACGAGTGACAGACGGCTCGTTAAACCGGCGATGTGCGTCGCATGACACGATCACGCAGGCGCAGTGACGGGCGCTCGACCACAAAGAAGGAAAAGATACCGCAGAGGATGAGGGCGCTCCAACTGGCCAAGACGGGCATCTGGTGCTTCAAACCAAGCACTCCGGCATTCTCCTTGTGCAGAAAGAACGTCTGCCAAAGGTAAAGCGAGTAGGAGAGGATGCCGGTCCAGGCCACCGGCCGAAGATTGAGGAAGCGTCCGAAGAGGGTGTGCGGATTGCGCACCGTCCAGAGCAGCAACGCAAGGATCAGGACGCCATTCACCGTCGATCCGAAGCTCTTCATGTATCTCCCTGGATACGTCATCTCCAGCCAGCCGGATACGGCGTACAGCAGAAAGCCAAGCAGGAGCGGGTAACGGGCCATGGTGCGGTACGCACGCTCAAATACGACATGTCCCTCAGCAACTGCGCCGAGCACGCCGAAAAGGATGACGTCCAGTTGGA
>CAXUBG010000057.1:9536-16163 GCA_964249285.1 uncultured Terriglobus sp.
CTGCATGGAAGCGGCCGAATGGTGGCACGGACCAGGCGATTCGAACTAGGGGGACGATGATAATGCCGGCGAGCGCAATCGCGGATGCCCGGCGTTGCCGCGCCGCGGTGCTGTCTGTCGAAAAAGCCCACACGAGCAACGCAGGCCACAGAACGTAGAACTGCTCTTCCACGCACAGCGACCAGGTATGTTCAAGGGGCCAGAAGGTGACGTCTGCAGGAATGGAAACATTCGAAGTAAGGAAAAGACTGCAAAGCATGAGATAGATAGCGGGGATACTCAGCTTGCCCAGCAGGACCAGCATGGAGATGAAGCCAATGTAGAGGTAGAGCGGGGGCAGAATGCGGAGGACACGCCGGGCATAGAACTGGCGGAGCGAGATGGCACCCTTTTGCGCATATTCGCGCAGCAGAAGGCGCGTGATCAGGTAACCCGAGATGACGAAAAAAATGCGCACGCCCAGACCGCCGTTTGCGGCGACAAACATCCACGTGGTCAGCGCCTGGGAACGGCCCTGAACGCCATGATTCTGTAGCGTATGCAGACAGACCACGAGAAACACGGAAAGTGCGCGCCATCCATCCAGGCTCGGAATGCCGCGCTTCTCCTTCGGAAGGAGTTTGGGAGCGGCACTGCCGGTCTTAATGGTCGGCACGCGTTCACACCCAAGGCTACTTTGTGACAAAGGCATGACGATGTGACGTGACTTCCAAGTCATACTCGAAGTGCCTCTTGTAGCGAAGGAAGCGTGACTCGAAGCAGTCATAGCTGAGCTTGGACACGGCAAAGGTCACGGCAAAGTTCAAGGTGAGAGCGATGGTGCCGGCGAGCGCGAGGGAGTGGAAGCGGACGCCAAGGATGATGAGGAGATCAATCCAGAGACGTTGAAAAAGAAGGTGATAGACGTAGAAACCGTAGCTGTACTTACCCAGGATGCGCAGCGGCGTCAGATTGAAAAGCCTATAACAAACGCTTTCCGGTCGGAGTGTGCAGCCGACCAACCCAGCACATGCAATCGCGAGGACACTGTAAAGAATGAACGAAAAGAGAAGATCGCGACGTGGACCATCGAGGCTGACGATGACCAACGTAGCCGCGCCACCGAATAGCAGCAGCCATTTGCAACTGCGCTGGACTGCATCCGCGAACCGGCCGCGCAGCAACAGCGCAAGAGTCCCGCCGATCAGCAGGGAGTCCATACGTGTTGGCAACATCCGGGCACCCCATTGATCCACTGCGTGCGCGCCACCGTGCAGATACAGCGCGAGGCGAAGAAATGCAGCAACAATGGAGAGCAGGATTGCGACAACGATGAGCCGCCGCCGCCGCAACGCAAAGACAACCACGGGCCAGAGCAGGTAAAACTGCTCTTCTACGCACAACGACCAGAAATGACTGATCTCCGCCTTTGCATCGGGAAAGCGGTGCGCAACAATGCCGTAGTAACTGAAATCGTAGTTGCCGATCAAATTACCCAAGTAGAGCAGGAAAAGAAGATGGCCCGCTCGCCATTGGTACAACGTCAGAGGCGTGAGAAGCAGGAGCAGCGCAAACACGGCATAGAAGATAGGAAAGATGCGCAAGCTCCGGCGAGCAAAAAAGCGGCGGAAGTATTTGCTGTCTCCAAGCGTGTCATAGAGAATGCCCGTGATGAGGAAACCCGAGAGAACAAAAAAAAGATCAACGCCCATCCACCCGTAGAGGCGTACCCGGTTGAGCAGGTTGAGCACGAGGCCGCCATGCGATCCGCCGCCGTAATGGTCGAGGAACACGGCCACAATTGCGAGTGCCCGCAAGCCATCCAGCGCCGGAAACCGCATCCGGAAGTCGATGGGAGCAAACAATCTACGGGAACGGTGTTCCAAGAAGCATCACCCTCTGCTGTTTGCAGGTAGCGTAGCACGCTCTGGCGAACTGCCGGGTGTGACAAGAGAAGGACCGCGAGGAGCCATGAAGCAGCTGCGGCAACCGAATAGGAGGAACTGGATCACGACGTTGTGCCTGATGAGTGCTGCCGTTCTCTATCTAGTGCACTTCCTCCATCTTCAAGCTGACTTTCCAAACCATTCCCCGTGGATGGATTGGGCTAAGTATACGGATGAGGGATGGTATGGTGATGGCGCGATCCGGCACTATCTGCGCGGTACCTGGCGGCTGCCCGGCGACTTCAATCCGGCGGTGGCGCTTCCGGTATGGCCCTTGCTGGAGGCGCTGCTTTTTCGCTTCACGGGTGTTGGCATCGTTGCGGCGCGTTCGCTGACACTGGTTGTCTACGGCGGTGCGCTGGCCTGTTCCTTCCTCCTGTTGAGCCTGCCATTAACCGGTACGACAAGGTTTCAGCGGCGAGCCTTTGGTGCCTGCGCGCTGTTGCTGCAGACTGTCAGCTCATTTGTGTATGCCTTTATGCGGATGGCGATCGTGGAGCCGCTGCTGATTACGTTGTGGTTGTGCGTTCTTCTGCTGGCATACCGCGTCCGGTTTACACGGACCCCGGTGCAGCGCACCGTGCACATGATCGGGCTTGGCGTCCTGGTTGCGCTGGCCGTCGCAACCAAGACGACAGCAATCTTTCTGCTGCCGTCGCTCTTGTGGATGTTGTGGGATTCTTCTGCGCGGCAGCCTGGGCGTATGCTGCGCAATACGGCTTTGGCCGGTGGGATCGCGGCGCTTCTTTGGGCAACGTACTTGGCCGTATTGCTACATGCTGGGCTGCTTGAGGATTTTCGCTATCTGTTTACGGCGAATCAGAACACGGGACTTACGCGTGAGAACGCCTGGGAAGTCGTACAGAACGTCATTCGGGACGGCATGTGGATGGGGACGCTGATCTATCCGCTGTCTTTACTGGCGGTGTTTGTGGCCGTGTTCCGTCCACGCATCTGGCGTGACGGGGTTTTCACTTCGCTTGTACTCTGGGCAGCTGGTTACATGGCGTTCTTGACCTATCATGCCAACTTTCAGCCGCGGTACTACCTTGTGATCGCGGTCCCGTTGATGTTGCTTTTGGTGCGTGCCGCCGTACATGCCGTGCTGTGGAACCGGCTGGCGCTGTTTGCGCTGGTCCCACTGCTGGGGGTGGTCATTGCGCAGGAGCTGCATCGCACTCTGTTGTTTGTGCGGCATCCGGAGTACAGCCTGCAAACGGCTGCGCGGCAGATCGAGCATGTGGTGGAGTCAGAACCCAGCCACAGTCACACCGTATTGTCCATCTCTGGCAGCACGCTCTCGCTCATGACGGGTTTGCCGTCCATCTGCGACGACTTTGGGACCATGGATCTGGAAGATCGAATTGCGCGATACAGGCCGGGTTGGTTCGTGACGTGGAACGTTGTGGAAGATGACAAGATGGAGGCTTTGGCAAAGTTCTACCGGTTGACGCGCGTGGCAGCGTTTCCAGCGATGGATGATCCGGACCGAAATCTGATCATCATTTACCGCTTAGATCCACGCGACGGGGTACAACCAAAGCGGAGGCGGCGCGGTGCCACCAACCAACCAGCCAAGCACCCGCCCGCCGTTGACGCTGGAGAGCGCATGGGATATTCTAAGAACTCGCAGACTCGCGTTTACACCAGCGCAGCGATCTTGTCATGGGTGTGACGACGGGGGAAGGGTTGGCCTTCGGGCCGCTTTCCTGAAGCCGAGGCTCCTAATGGTTCCGACCGGTTTCGGTCTTATGTCTCGAACGGTTCTCATATCACCGCTCGCAGAAGCATGGCATCTTGCGGCGCGTATGTGTTTGAGTTTGGCAGTTGGAAGGATGCAGCATGGGAACGTTTGTACCGAGCGCGAAAGAATTTAGCCGTAAATGGTTCGTGGTGGACGCTACTGGCAAGACACTCGGTCGCCTAGCTAGTGGCGCGGCCCGCGTACTAACGGGAAAGAATAATCCGCAGTACACACCATATATCGATACCGGTGACCATCTGGTGGTCATCAATGCGGAGAAGATTGTGCTGACGGGCATGAAAGCGCAGCAGAAGCTGTATCGCCGGTATACCGGTTTCCCCGGCGGGTTGCGCGAGGAAGAGTTCACCAAGTTGCTTGCCCGCCGTCCCGAGGCAATCATTGAGCAGGCGATCAAGGGGATGCTGCCCAAAAACCGTCTTGGCCGCCAAATGGCCACTAAGCTGAAGGTGTACAAGGGCGACAAGCACCCCCACGAGGCGCAGCAGCCTCAACCGTTGGTAGTCACGGCGTAACCTGGTTTAAAGGAAACGATACATGGCAGATTTGGTACAATTTTACGGAACAGGCCGCCGCAAATCATCGGTTGCGAGGGTGTTTCTTCGCCCAGGAAATGGCAGTTTTACTGTGAATGGCAAGGAGCTTAACGTCTACTTTGTGACTGAGCAGCAGCGCGCGGCAGCAAAGCGCACGTTGAATACAGCGCAGGTTGCGGGGCAGTTCGATATTGTCACCACGGTGAAGGGTGGCGGAGTCACAGCGCAGTCCGATGCCGTGAAGCTTGGCATAGCGCGTGCGCTTCTCGAATTCAATGTTGAGTTGCGAAAGGTGCTAAAGGCAGACGGTCTCTTGACCCGCGATGCCCGCATCAAGGAACGCAAAAAGTACGGCCAAAAGGGTGCTCGCAAGCGTTTCCAGTTTTCCAAGCGCTAATTTGGTAGACGGTCTATGTCCTGCGGCGGGTGGCCCTGTGGTCATCCGCCGTACTGCTGTACCACTCTAGGGGTTAAATCTCCCAGAAGAACGGGATCAATTCCGGCCGGCTTGCATAGTAATAGGCCGGAATGCACGCAAGGAGCTACATGGCATCGATCACAATGAAGGAACTGCTGGAAGCCGGCGTTCACTTTGGCCACCAAACCAAGCGCTGGAACCCGAAGATGAAGGAATACATCTTTGGTGAGCGCAATGGCATTTACATCATCGATCTGCAGAAAACCTTGAAAATGTTCAAGGAAGCGACGAAATTCGTCTCCGACCTCACGTCAACAGGCAAGATTGTATTGTTCGTAGGCACCAAGCGTCAGGCGCAGGACGCGGTTGCCGAGGAAGCCAAGCGGGCGGGCATGCCGTACATCAACTCGCGCTGGCTGGGCGGTCTGCTAACCAACTGGGTAACATGTCAGAAATCCGTCAAGCGGCTTGCTGAGCTGGATGAGATGGCCGTGGATGGCCGTTTTGAGCTGATGACAAAGAAGGAAGTTATCAAGTTAGAACGCGAGCGCAAGCACCTGAACACAAACCTGGCTGGCATTAAGAATATGCGCCGTTTACCGGACGCGATTTTCGTGATCGACTCGAACAACGAAGCAATCGCCGTTGCGGAAGCACGTAAACTCGGCATTCCGGTCGTCGCCGTGGTGGATACCAACTGCGATCCGACCGTCGTCGATTACGTGATTCCAGGCAATGACGATGCGTTGCGCGCCATTCGCCTGTTCACCACCAAGATCGCGGATTCAGCTTTTGAAGGGGTGCAGATGATTGGCGATAAGTCCATTGCGAACGAATATGCCGATGTAACGCCGGTCATCGCCGCAGCGCACTTCGTGGGTGAGGACGACGAGGAGATACAAGAGTCCAACCCCGTGAACACCACCCCCCAGGAACTGGTGGAGGATGAGACGGTCGATCTGGAAGCAGCGCTTGGCGGCGGGATCCGTAAGCAGCCGACTTCTGATACGGAACTGGACGTCGAGCCAGTTGCTGTCGAAGCGGGCGCGTAAGGCTCCTCCGAGTCATCGAACGGAGAGCGTGGCTGCCCAACCGGCACCACGCTCTTTTCGTGTCTGACACGCTCATCTAATTGAAGTATTTACCTAAGTAGAGGAACAAAATGGCAACCGAGACACCAGTGAAAATTGATGCGAAGCTTGTGAAGGAATTGCGCGAGAAGAGTGGCGCGCCCATGGGCGACTGCCTGAAAGCGCTGCAGGAAGCGAACGGGGATATGGAGAATGCCTTCGTCGTGCTGCGCAAGCGGGGCATGGCGTCGGCGGCCAAGAAGGCATCGCGCACCACGAACGAAGGTGCGGTGGGGACGTACATCCACGCGGGCGGAAAGATCGGCGTCATGCTGGAGTTGAATTGCGAGTCGGACTTTGTGGCCCGCACGGAGGACTTCCAGGAGCTGCTGCGCGACATTGCCATGCATATCGCGGCGGTCGATCCGCGCTTTGTGGGACGGGATGAAGTGACCGAGGCTGATCTGAACCGAGAGCGTGAAGTTTACAAGGCGCAGGCGCTGGCTACGGGCAAGAAGCCGGAGTTTGTCGACAAGATCGTAGAGGGCAAGCTGGGCAAGTTTTACGAGGAGGCCTGCCTGCTGGACCAACCCTTCATCAAGGAGCAGTCCCAAACCGTCGCGCAGGTAATCGCCACCAAGGTCGGCAAGCTCGGCGAAAACATCACCGTCCGGCGCTTCGCCCGCTTCAAAATTGGCGAACCGAACGCCACCTTCGCCCAGGCTAAACAGGTCATTGCTGAGGAGTCGCAAGCATAAGCTAGCCCTCCAGTCAGTACTCACCGAGCCTGGGCGACAGTCCGGGCTCTTTCTTTTGCTGCGGACGCGAGGAGCGCTGAAGCGGCAACCCAGCCAGATCGCGTATGTGCGAGGAACAGCCGCAACGGCGATCAGAAAGGAACACGAGTTCTATGCAG
>CAXUBG010000057.1:16173-16531 GCA_964249285.1 uncultured Terriglobus sp.
GGGTAGTAACGGAAGAAGCTGCAGCGTAAAGTTGGAGATATCTCACAACAGAAGGCCCGGCGAGAGCCGGGCTTTCTGTTGCTCAGGGTGTCGTGTGAATTCGCATAAAAACCTTAGGTGAGTAAAACTTCGTGCATCGAAGTAATCTTATAGATCGGCGCTTCGATTCATACCCTTGCTATCCTGGGCCTTCGGCATAGGCGGTTATGTTAAGGCCTTTTGGCCCTGAGGATGGAGAGCTTCGTTGGCCGCGGAACTCCTGCTATAGCGCGTCGCTAAGTACCATTGACAGTTCGGCGGCGGCTTAGGTGGGGATCATGTGGGCGGCGTGGTCGATCACGATGAGTTTGCCGGCGGG
>CAXUBG010000058.1:0-3498 GCA_964249285.1 uncultured Terriglobus sp.
CGGACACACCACATTCCCTAAAGCGGCCAGCGGCCCGCGTCTGGGCTCCCCCGGCCAGATCCAAACCCGTACCAACACCGCACTACCGGAGTTGGTTTCCATCGCCTCGCGCCGCTGCTCATCGTTCTTTGCGGAGGCGGCAGTGCTGGTGCTGGTCTTCGGACTGCTGGATTTCTTCCTGCAGCGCGGACGCATGGAGCTGGGCTGGGTTGCCGGGGCGCTTGTCATCAGCGTGGCTCTGCTGGCCGCCAGCGTCGCCACGGACTTCAGCGCCCGCCGCTGGCTTGGAGCGCATCCCTAGCGTTCCTCACGACGACCACGATTAGGCAGCATCACTGATCCGCATCCGCCCCGTAAGTGGCAAAGGCGGCAGGCTCGGCATTGGTTGGCATTGCCCGCAGCGTTGCCAGATCGCGTTGCAAGGCCGCCCACTGTTCCGGCTTCGTCTTCGTCGCGAAGGGCAGGCTTAAGTCCGCATAGTAGATCAGGATGTCCTCCTTCACGCCCGGCGGAATGGGCTGTGCTGGCTGCGCCGTCAGCCGGTGCAGCAGGTCGGCATAGGTGTCATCCGTCAACCGGTAACCCGAAGGCTTCACCACACTGCCTGTATCCAGATCGCGATTCTTGAGCGGATGCCGTGCGTCCGCCGCACCGGGCTCCGCCGTCTGCGCAGAATGGGGAACTTGCGGCGAGAATTGATCGACGGACGCCAGACGTGCGGGCTGCAAAGCTGCCCCCTGGCTCACATCCGTACGTGTAGCCGGCGGAGGCGTAAACCGCCGCAGGACCGCGTTCAAAGCCTCCGTCGACCGGTTGACCGAATGCACATACTCGGACTCAGTCGCCTGTGTCGGACCCTTCACCGCGACTAGTTTCAGCGGGCCGATCTTGGGAACGGCACACAGAAAAGCCGCCAGACTATAGGTCCCAATCCCAGGCTTCTTGCGGTACGCATCCCAGTCATTCTTCGCGGCAACAGCGGCAATGTCAGTCTCCAGCTTCTGCAAGTCCGCGTCCTTCACCTCAATGGGCTCGTGATTGCGGTGCAGCACCGTTACGGCATAGGCGATGCGCGGAATGAAGCGGCGCACGGCGAAGCGGTAACCACCCACGTTGATCCGTTTGGACCGGTGCTCAGTGAAATCTTCACTTAGACCATAGGTTTGATAGAACGCCAGCGACAACTGACGCTGCGGGACTTCCAACCCAACATGGCGAAGGTAGTGGACTGGTGCGAAGCGGTGGTGAGCGATCTCGTTGATGTCGAAGCCAAACTCCGTCTGCACGTGCTGATGCTCGCCCTGCGCGTAGTTCACCACATTGCCATAACGCTGCCGCAGCTTAGGGAACTCCACCGGCACGGCTAAATTGGTCGCGGTGGAATGCCCGACCGTGTCGCCGATATAGTGTGACAGCGCACCCACGGCAAAGGCCAGTTCGTCCGGCGTGTTCGCGTTGCGAAAAAGATTGACGACGAAGTCGCCGCTGCGGACGTAGTGGGTCAGGTTGGAGAACGCGGCATCGCCGAAGGGGTAGTAGCCGATATCCTGGATAACGCATCCGCCGTAAGCATAGGCGCGGGCCTCTTCGATCTGTTTCGGCGTAAGGTCCGGGTAGCGGCTCCGCAGCAGCGGCACGATCGACTGATCCCACGTCAAATCAATCAGCTGTTCATGCGTCAGGACGGAGTAGGCATCGGCCGGCCTCGCGCAACATAGCAACCCACACAGGCAGAGGCAGGCCGCTATCTGGCGCGGCAGCATCTTCTTCACCATAACTGAACAGCTTCGCAAACGGGACATCGAAGTTCAGTGTGCCATGCGGTGAGGCGCGCTGCATGAGAAGATTTCTACATGAGTGATGCAATCTCAAACACGCCAAAGGTAAAGATCGGTGGCCTCAGCCGCGCCGCGCAAAAGCTGCAGGCCGCACGCGAAAAGGCCGAACACGTAAAGAGCGGTGCCAAGCCCATGAGCGGCAATCAAAAGGCCCTGAAGATGAACAACACCTTCGCCGGAACCAAGAAGACCGGCTTTCAGCGCAAATCGGTTTAGCTCTGCTCAGTACCGCGTGATGATTTGCCGGTGCCGCCTCAGCCACCAGCAAGGCGTTCCCCAGCCTTGGGCTGTTAGTGGCGGCAACAGGCTTACCGTGCATTCTGCGGTATCCGTGCCGTCGAAGTAGTATTCCTCTTTACCAGCTTTCAGAGGAGCTACGCTGAGGCGGGTTATCTGTACCGTGTCCATGCCCGCTCTTCTGGCAACGCGCACGCGCCACACAAAATAATCCCCGGCGTAAAGCAGCAGCCCCGTCAGCAGCAATGCCAACACACTACGGATAAGAATGCGTGCGATACGTTCTTCTCCCTATACTCCGACCGCAGCTGGCAGGATGTCTTCTACATCCACCCATTGTGTCGGGTAGTGGCCGGTGTAGCAGGCGGTGCAGTAAGTATTCGGCTTTGCATCACCGCTGGTGCAGCTATGCACGACGCCATCAAGGGATAAATAACTGAGGGTGTCAGCCTCAATAAATTGACAGATCTCTTCAACGGACTTATTCGCGGCAATCAGGTCGCGTGTGCTGGGCGTGTCCACGCCGTAGAAGCAGGGCGAGATCGTTGGCGGGCAGGAGATCCGCATGTGCACCTCCGCCGCGCCTGCCGCGCGCACCATGCGGACGATTTTGCGCGAGGTGGTGCCGCGAATGATGGAGTCGTCCACCAGGATGACGCGCTTGCCTTCCAGCAGCGCGCGGACGGGATTCAGCTTCATGCGGACACCGAAGTCGCGCACCCGCTGCTCCGGCTGGATGAAGGTGCGGCCCACGTAGTGATTGCGGATCAGGCCGAAGTTGAACGGAATGCCGCTCTCCGCCGCGTAGCCGATGGCCGCCGTCACGCCGCTGTCCGGCACCGGCACGATGACGTCAGCGGGGACGGCAGATTCGCGGGCGAGCTGGCGGCCCATTTCGTCGCGGCTCTTCTGCACCCAGCGGCCGAAAATCTTTGAGTCAGGCCGCGCAAAGTAGACGTGCTCGAAGATGCAGCTGGCCTGCTTGGTCTCGCGGTTGAAGTAGCGCGAGGTGACGCCGTCCTCGCTCACCATGACCAGTTCGCCGGGTTCGACATCGCGCTCGTATTTGGCGTGCAGCAGATCGAAGGCACAGGTTTCGCTGGCAAAGACGAAGGTATCCGGCGCGCCGTCCTCGCCGGGAATGCGGCCCATCGAGAGCGGTCGGAAGCCATGCGGGTCGCGCGCGGCAAAGATGCGGTTGCGCGTCATCATGACGATCGAGAACGCGCCGTCGACCTGGCCCAGCGAGTCGGCGATGCAATCCACCAGCGTGCTGTGCCGGGAGTGCGCGATAAGTTGCACAATGATTTCGGAGTCGCTGGTGGTCTGGAAGATGGCACCGTCGCGCTCCAGCCGCTCGCGCGCCGTTCCCAGATTCACCAGGTTGCCGTTGTGCGCGATGGCGATGAGGCCCTTGGTCGAT
>CAXUBG010000058.1:3508-16498 GCA_964249285.1 uncultured Terriglobus sp.
GTGTGGCCGATGGCGAGCGCGCCGGGCAGCTTGGCCAGTACTGGGTCGGTAAAGATTTCGCTTACCAGGCCCATGCCTTTCAGGTCGTGGATGTCCTCGCCGTCGGCGGTGGCGATGCCGCCGCTCTCCTGCCCGCGATGCTGCAGCGAGTACAGCCCCCAGTAGGTCATGCGCGCGGCATCTGGATGGTTGTAGATGGCCATGACGCCGCACTCTTCGCGCAGCTTGTCGAGGGGGCTTTCAGCTTCGTTGTAAGTCTTCAAGCTGCCGTTGCCTCGTGAGTATTTGCTTCAAAGCCCGGTAGTGGAATCCATTCCTTCTCGATACGTCTGCGAAACACGCCCTTGGCTTGAGCAAGCGGCACAACATCAACACACATGGGGAGGTCAGACTCTTCGAAAGCCTCATCTAGCAGGGCGTGCTCACGAATAGTGAGATCGGCACCTCCGACCGCCAGATCGAGGTCCGACGCGCGCCCCGCCCGCCCAGTCGTTCTGGAACCAAAGACGAACACCGGTCTTCCGGGAAGATGCGCAGCAAGAATATGTTGGACAATCTCTAAGTCTCTTTGCCGAAGGTCGATTGTTTTAGGATTTGGATTCATCCTGCACCTTCCGTCTCAAGCTCTCAAGTAGGAAATGCGTGACAGGTAGGAAAGACGATGCTTCGTCGACTAACTCACGTGCGACTTCCTCTCGGTATGTGTGCGCCGTCTGGTTACGTGCTTTCCGGTACTCTATCCAGTCCGCACCTGACGCTTGGGTCAGGCCATACTCGGTTGCCATCTCGATGATGTCTCGAAAAGTCGCACCAGTGTCAGGAGGAGTGGCAGCGTAATCTTCAAGGTATCGTTGCATGAGCCGGACCGACACAATGTAGCTCAGCTCGAACCGCTTGATCACGGAATCCAGAATGTATGGGTTTTCCGGCTCCTTCGCATAGTCGCGCAGCGCCTCTTCCAAACGAGATGTGACACTTTCAAGGCTGGTTAAATCGATTTCAGGGCCTTGACTCATGCGAGTACCACCTCCGATTCGAGTTGTTCTTCGAGTGCGCCAGTAAAGATTTTTCGCAGATCGTTTAGGCTTTCATCAATTTCGATGCCACCAGAGACCGAAATTCGAAGACGTGAGCCGCCCGTTCTACCAATCTTGATTGCATACAAAGAATACTTCTTTGCGAGTTTTACAACACTCGCCAGTGCGTCTGGATGGCAAGTAATTAAAGCAGTGGAGACGTCCTCCAAGAACATGTCTGTTTGATCTTCAAGCAGGTGGCCACCTGGAGTCTCTCCGGAAAAACCAACTCCGTTTGACATGGCAGCTCGTGCGATAGCTACAACCAGTCCACCGTCTCCAACGTCTGAAGCGGAAGACACAAGGCCTTGAGCACTTGCACTCTGCAGAAATTGTTGCAGACCCAACTCCTCATCGAGCGAGAGCGGCTGAGGTTCCCCCCAAATCGTCCCCAAGCAGATTTGTGCGAACGCAAACGAGCCTAGATTGCGATTACGGTTTGTGCGGTAGTCATCAAACCAACGCTTTCTTTCTATTTCGCCAAGTCTGCTGGGGGGGCCGTACGGGTAAACGCGAACGACGATTTCTTCGTCGCTCTGGAAACCGCTCGGCACAGCTTTGGTCACGTCGTCCAGGATGCCGACGACGCCGATGACGGGGGTGGGGTAAATGCCTTCGCCTTTGGTTTCGTTGTAGAGGGAGACGTTGCCGCCGGTAATGGGTGTGCCCAGGGCGGTGCAGGCTTCGTCGATGCCGTCGATGGCTTGGGAGAGTTGCGCCATGATCTCCGGCTTCATGGGATTGCCGAAGTTCAGGCAGTTGGTGGCGGCGACGGGTGTCGCGCCGGTGCAGGCGACTTTGCGTGCGGCTTCCGCGACGGCGTGCATCGCTCCCAACTTCGGGTCGAGATAGCACCAGCGGGCGTTTCCCGCGAGCGCAATGGCGAGGCCGCGCTCGGGCTTCCTGCCATCCAAGCCCACCTTAGCCTCCGGCGAAGGTGGGGCACCCGCACTTCCGTCCCGCACCTCAGAATCGATGTACGGGGTACCCGCTTTTCTACTGACTATTCCCTGTTCCGTGTTCCCTGTCCCCTTGCTGCCGGTGCCCTTGATGCGGATGACGCCTGCCTCCGCCTGGCCCGGGCCGAAGACGGTGTTGGTCTGCACCATGCTGTCGTACTGCTCGTAGATGTGCGCTTTGCTGCAGATGTTCGGGCTGGCGAGCAGCTTCTTCAGGTCCGCGGTGTAGTCGCGGGGCTTCTCGAGTTCCTCCAGCACCGACGCGGGCGGATCGAGCGGCACCGGTGCTTTCCACTCGCCCACGGGGCGGTGATAGACCGGAGCATCGTCGGTCAGCGACTCGTTCGACAGGTCCGCCACCAGCACGCCGCCGTGCCGCACCTTCATGCGGTTCTCCGGGATAACGGTGCCAACTACGGCGGCATCCAGACCCCACTTGGCGAAAATGTCCAGCACCCCCTGCTCGCGGCCGGCGTGCGCGACGAGCAACATGCGTTCCTGTGATTCCGACAGCATGATTTCGTAGCTGGACATGCCGCTGTCGCGCTGCGGCACCAGGTCCAGTTCGATCTCCAGGCCAACGCCACCGCGCGCGCCCATCTCGCACGTCGAGCAGGTGAGGCCCGCCGCGCCCATGTCCTGGATACCCGCAACCGCGCCGGTCTTCATCGCCTCCAGGCACGCCTCCAGCAGCAGCTTTTCCATGAAAGGATCGCCCATCTGCACGTTGGGGCGCTTCTGCTCGCTGCCTTCCTTGAACTCCTCGCTGGCCATGGTGGCACCATGGATGCCGTCGCGCCCGGTCTTCGCGCCAACGTAGATCACCGGATTGCCAACACCGGTCGCCTTCGCATAGAAGATCTCATCGTGCCGCACAAGGCCGAGGGCGAAGGCATTGAGCAGCGGATTACCGCTATAGCACGGCTCAAAGCGCGTCTCGCCCCCAAGGTTCGGCACCCCGAAGCAGTTGCCGTACCCGGCCACTCCGTGCACAACGCCTTCCATGATGCTGCGGTTCTTGGCGTAGTCCGTTGTCTGTGGTCCGTGGTCCGTAGTCCGTCTGCCGTTGCTCTCGTCGCTCCCGTTGCGGGGTGGCGAGTGCAACGGCTTCTCAGAAACGAACGACGGCTCCTCCGGCGACAACGGCCCAAACCGCAGCGAATCCATCACTGCCATCGGACGCGCGCCCATAGTGAAGATGTCGCGCAGGATCCCGCCCACACCAGTAGCCGCACCTTGGTACGGCTCAATGTAGCTGGGGTGGTTGTGCGACTCGATCTTGAACGCGCAGGCCCAGCCGTCGCCGACGTCGATGATGCCCGCGTTCTCGCCCGGTCCTTGCATCACGGACCCGGGGCCACTCTCGCGGAAGCCTTTGGTGGGCAGACGTTTCAGGTGAACGCGGCTGCTCTTGTAGGAGCAGTGCTCCGACCACATCACGCTATAAATACCAAGCTCTGTCAGCGACGGCGTGCGCCCCATCCTAGCCAGAATCTTCGCGTACTCCTCGTCCGTGATGTTGTGCAGCTTCAGCAGTTCCGGCGTAATCGCACACGGCACCGGCACGTCACGCAATGAGACATCCGCCTGATCTGGAATGGCTGCGGGCAAGCTCACCTGCTTAGTTTCTCACGATACGGAGCTGCCTCGTTTCGCACAGTTGCGCCTATTCGCCCCAACCCTTCACATCCGCGCCGCCAAAGATGCCCTTGCGCAATCCAGCGGAAAAGAAGCGGTCCAGCGTGCCCTTGCCGTCGCTCGTCGCCTCATCCAGCCTGACCAGCAGGTCCGGCGGCAGCGTTACGTCCAGCGAACGGAGGTTGCGCTGCAACTGCTCCACCGTCTTCGCACCAATGATGAGCGACGAAACGCCGGGCTGCGCTGATGCCCAGGCCAGCGCCATCTGATCCAGCGGCAGGCCGGCCTCTGCCGCAATCGGGCGCAAGCGATCCAGCACCTGCCAGTTACGGTCCGTAAACAGCTGAAAAGACGGCAGATTCAGATCCAGGCGGCCACCCCCCTGCTGTACCTTGCCATCTGCATCGCGGCTGTACTTGCCCGCCAGAAAGCCGGCCGCCAGCGGCGACCACGGCGTCATACCCATGCCGAACTCCAGCGCCGCCGGAATGTGCTCCCGCTCAATGCCGCGCTCAAGCAAGGAGTAGGGCAACTGCAACGCAATAGGCGCCGGAATGTTCAGCGTCCGCGCCATCGTTCCCGCGCTTGCCGCATACCATGCTGGTACGTCGGAGAAGCCGAAGTAACGAATCTTGCCTGCACGGACAAGATCGCCGAGCGACTGCATCACCTCATCCAGCGGCGTAATACCGTCCCACACATGCATCCATAGCAGGTCGACGTAGTCCGTCCTCAACCGCCCCAGCGAGCCTTCCAATGCGCGATACAGGTTCTTGCGGCCGTTACCACCGCCATGCGGCTGACCCAGCGCGTTGAAGCTCCACTTCGTCGCCAGCACCAGCTTCTCGCGCAGGCTGCGCTTCTCGATGAACTCACCCACCAGTTCTTCGCTGCGGCCCTTGCCATATACATCAGCCGTGTCGACGAAGTTGCCGCCAGCGTCCACGTACGCGTTGAAGATGGCTTCGGAGACGTCATCCGGCGAACCCCAGCGTGGCGTGCCCATCGTCATGGCACCCAGGCACATGGGAGAAACAATCAGGCCGGACCGGCCAAGTGTCCGAAAGTCGGTGAGCTTCATGCCTGATTCAGATGCCGCAGCCTCGCCGAAGAACCGGCCCTCAGTGCAGTGGTGTCCAAGCCAGGCCATCGTTCTGCCTGCCTGCGGGCAGTTCCCGCGTCACACCCCAGGAGCTCGTATCGATCTCCGCCACCTGCGGCACACCAAACGAAGAAGCCCATGCGCGGCTGCCATCCCCATTCAGCAGCATCTCCTGGGGCTTACCGGCAACCGGAATGCTTTTGACCAGTTGCAGCGCATTCAGATCGACGACACCCACCGCGTTCGCATTCGGCATGCAGATCAGCAGATGCTTTCCATCACGCAGCGCAACCGCACCATAGCCCGTCGCCGGCATTGCAATCCATGCCCGTACCGTTCGTGACGCAACGTCGATGGCTGCAAGCCGCGGCGAACCCGTATCCGAGACAAACACCGTCTTATCGTCATTCGAGATTGCAATCCGCTGAATATGCGTCGCCACGGGAATCGTCGCCAGCAACTTATGCGCCTCCATGTCCAGCACGGAGACAGTTCCCGGTCCGACGTTCGCCGTGTACCCGAACCGCCCATCGTGCGACAGCACAAACATGTGAGACTCATCCTGCCCGGTTGGAATGCTGTAAAGCACCTTGAACGTCTTCGCATCCACCGCCACGATCGCCTGTTGCAACTCCGTCGTGACATACACCACGTTCCGCTTCGGGTCGTACACCGGATCATGCGCACGGACACCCTTGCCGAAATCGATCACATGGATCACCTTCCGGGTCGGAACGTCAAACACCAGCAGCTCAGACCCATCCGTGCCGGGCTTTCCCACACCGGAGTTGCCGTAAATGGGCGCAAACAGGGTTCTCCCATCAGGCAGCAACGCCAGTTCGTGCACCTTGACGCGGCCCTCCTCCGCGATGGTCGCCACCTCCTTGCCACTGGCAAGATCAATGACGGAAAGCGTGTTGTCGCCCTGATTGGCTGCGATCAGCGTCCCCGCAGGCTTATCAGCGGCGAACCCGGCAAGCGGCAATAAAAGGAGAACAGCAGCAATCCTGAGCATGGTCACACCTCCGCGTCTCGCCACGCACGCAGCCTGCGTGCGGAAGGCTCGACAAGGCATTGTGCCTCATCGCACGTACACAACACTAGTGTGCCGTAAGAAACTTCATCAATTCAGCATTGACGGCCGCCGGGGACTCGACCGTTGCCATGTGTGACGTGTCCGCCAAGACAACAAGTCTCGCGTTGCGGATGCCTTCCTTCAGCGCTACGGCCGCGGAAACCGGCGTGCTCTGGTCCAACTCACCCACCATCACCAATACCGGGCACCCAATCCTATCCAACCGGTCATCTACGTCAAACGTGGCGATCAGGTCCCATATCGCCGCATGAACCTCAGGATTGTCACCCAAGACCGTCTTTGATACGCGGTCCATGATATCCGGGCGTTGCAGCCATGTCTCCGGTGTGAACCACCGCTCCAGACTGGACTGCAGTACAGATTGCATGCCTCCGTCGCGTGTCGCTTTCGCACGCGCTCTCATGGCAACACGTGCAGCATCAGCAAAGCGCGACGCCGTTCCGATCAACGTCAGCGACCGCACCAGGTCAGGCCTTGCTAACACGAGATGTTGCGCGATCATGCCGCCAAACGAGATGCCCACGACATGAACAGGCCCACGGTCCACCTGCGAAAGGAGGCGCACAATCACCTCCACCATGCGGTCGAAAGTGCAATCACCCGCGTCGCCAGCGGATCGTCCGTGCCCCGGCAGATCAAACGCAATCACCGTGAACGAATTGCGTAACGCTTCAATCTGCCGGTCCCAATACGTCAGGTCGTATCCCACGGCATGGATCAGCAGAACCGTCGATGGAGCCGTCCCGGTGGCTATCCAGTTCAACCCATCTACCACGTCGTGCGCCGCTGCCATCATCGCGTTTAGATGGGACCCGTCGTTGAATGATGCGCATCGGGCGAAGCGACTCGATCTGACACACGTTCATCTGGCTCAGCAATGCCCAGTCGAGCCAAAGCCGCCCACACCCCGGTGCGTCACGTCCAGGTCGTCAACCTCTTCAAAGCTGGCCTGCAGGCGCTGCACAATACGCAGCTGCGCAATCCGGTCACCAGCCTGCAGCGTCACGGGCGCGTCCGTGACGTTGGTCAGCACCACCTTCAGTTCTCCGCGGTAGCCAGGGTCGATGACACCCGCCAACGTCGTAATGCCCTTCACCGCCAGGCCGCTCCGATCTTCCACCAGCGCGCCGTAGTTGTCAGGAAAAGCCATCGCCAAACCCGTTGACACCACCGTCGTGGCGTGCGGTACGACCGTGACTTCATGAACGCTGTACAGGTCCGCTGCCAGATCACCCCACGGACCCGTGTGCGCATACCGTGGCATGCGCGCCTCGGCGTGCAGCCGCTTTACAAGGATATGCAACATCACACCAGCCTGCAGAACGACGATCGGAAGAATCGCCACACGGTCACGGAGCCGTGTTCCATCGCGAAATCACCCGCGTCTCGCGCTCCCACCCCAAGACACTCACCGTTGCCGTCGAGAGCGCCAGATGCTCGCCAAACCCGCCACCCTGCCCAACCCACATTCCAGCCAGGATGCGAAAGATATGCGCGTGAGCAAACAAGGCGCACTTGCCGCCATGCGCCATGCACCGGTCGATCACCTTCTGCGCCCGTGCCGCCACCTGCTCCAGCGTCTCACCGCCGGTGATCCCGCTATGCCAGACGTTCCATCCCGGATGCGTCGCCTGGATTTCCGGCGTGCTCAGTCCCTCAAACACTCCGTAGTTCCACTCCTGCAGGTCCGGCTCAATCTCGACATCGAGCGCACCAGCCAACGCGGCAGTATCGCGCGCGCGCTGCCGAGGACTGCTTAGCACGGCATTGAAGTGAACCTTCGCAAGCGCCGGCGCAAGTGCCTTCGCCTGCTCTCGGCCATGCTCCGTCAGCGGCAAATCGGTGTAGCTGGTGTGTTTCCCATTCAGCGACCATTCGGTTTCACCGTGGCGGAACAGCCATAGCTCGGCTGGCGTGGTCGTGTCCATGTCAGCAGTGTAACGGCGGCAGCGGGTTCACTGCTCGCGTTCGGCGTAAGCCTTAAACACCGCCGCAACATCCGGCTGCTCCGGCATCTCCCTTCCCAAGACCCGCTCGCCTACCGTCCGCGCCAAATCTTCCAGCGCGATCTGCACCTTCATCGCAGTCAGGCGCGTCTTAACCGGCTGATCCTCACCCGAAGCCTCCTGCACAAAGCGGCACGCCGTCGGCAACGCGAAAGCCAGGGTATACGGCGGCGTCAGTGCATAGAAGTGGAACAGAATCGGGAACAAGACCAGATCAAGCCGCGCCTGCACAATCTGCTGCTCCAATAAAACCAGGAACATCGGGTCATGCTCCTGGACAGACAGGCCGGTCCGCTCCTCAGCCTCGCTCGCCAGCGTCAGCCAACGCGCGGTCGCACGCTGCCGCGCAAGTGCCGGATAAACGAGAACCAGCCACGACACGCTCGCTGTAATCATGCTGATCCCAATCAGGCCTTGCACAGCGACGATCAGCCGTAGCCAGTCCGTTCGAGGGTTCAAGTCAAACGTCTGAAACGTACACAACGCTCCCATCGAGAAATACAGGCAGTGCACAACGCGGCTGCCCCATCCCAGGCTGCCAAGCGTAGCGGTGCTGGCAAAGTGACCGGGATAGAGCCCAAGGTATATGACCGCGAACCCAAGACAGAGCAACAGCACCCACGCCAGCAGAACGGCCACCAGAGCCAGCGGCCCAAGCGCCGGCCGGAACCGCGTATGCCGCAGAAGCAGCGACATGCCGCGCCCGGTATAGTCACTCAGCGTGCCGCTCCGCGTTGGGTGGAAGATATCGTCGAAAATTTCGTGCAGCGTGAGCAGCACAATCGCCGTGCCAATCACTTCCAAAGCAATCGATGCCAGCATAGGGCTACCTCCCCGTATGGAACAAAGTCCACGCAAAGGCAGACCAATCAGGAGCTTACATCGTGCGAAGAGCGCGACTCACCTGCACCGACTCCGCGGCAAGCTGCGACATCATGGCATCGTCGCCGCGCTTCTCCGCTTCGGCGGTCATGGACCGCAGCTCGCGTTGCCGCCGCTCCAGCCGCCGCCGCTCCAGCGTGTGCAGCACGTTGCCTACCTCAACGGTCACCAGCGCCGGGTCCGCGGGCGAATCCTCATGCAGCAGCCGCGCCAGCATTTCGCGGCTGCGATCATCCGGCGCTGCGTCTAGCGGACTGCCACCCGGTGGTGCATGCGCCAGCGCGTCGATCAGTTCCGCCGTAGCCATGCCTTCCAACCACTCCGGGTGCGTGCTGATTTCACTGGCGGCACGCTGCCGCGCGCGGTCCGTCTCCGGCAGTACCAGCGCCCGCAGCAGAATGCGCTCTGTCTCGTTCATCGCCTGCCCGGCATTACTGCGCACACTCTCCAGCCGGTGCGTCGCCGCGTGCTGCAGCTCCTGCCGCACCAATGACGAATCGATTCCCAGTTTCTGCGCCGCGTCCTCGACAAACTGCGTCCGCTGGATTGCCGACGGCAAACGGCGCATGTGCGGCAGCAGGAAATTTACCGCCTTCACCTTCGCCTCGGCCGTGCGCTGCGGAAACAGCGCGCGCGCCCGCTCGATCAGGTACTCGGACAACGGCTTCGCTGTACGCAGCGCCTCTGCATAGGCCGCCACACCGTGCTCCCGTATAAAACGGTCCGGGTCCAGGCCAGCCTCCAGCGTCACCACACGCACCTCGAACTCGGCCTCTGTCAACAAGGCCAGGGACTTCTCCGCCGCGTTCGCACCCGCTGTATCCGGATCAAAGTTCAGCACCACACGCTTGGTGAACCGCGACAGCAGACGCACCTGCTGCTCGGTGAATGCCGTGCCGCTGGTCGCAACCACAGGCTGAATCCCAGCCGTAAACACCCGGATGCAGTCCATCTGCCCTTCCACCAGCAACGCGTAGTCCTGCTGCCGGATGGCGGCCTTCGCCTTGTCCAGATTGAATAGCACCTGCCCCTTCGTATAGAGCGGCGTCTCCGGCGAGTTCAGATACTTCGGCCCGCTCTTCTCGTCGCTGTCCAGCGCGCGCGCGGTAAAGGCAATCGTCTTGCCCGCCTCGTTCGCAATCGGAAACGTAATCCGTTTGCGAAACCGCGCATACAGGGTCCCGGTTGGACGCCCTTCGTCATTCTGATCCTTTGACGAGAACAGCCCGCTCGCACGCATCGCCTCATCTGGGAAGTGCCGCCCCAGCGCCTCGCGCATATGGTTGAAATCATCCGGCGCGTACCCGATGCGAAACAGCCCTACAGTCTCCGCCGCCATTGCGCGTGACGACAAGTACTCCCGCGCCCGTGCCGCCTCGGGCGATTGCAGCGCCTGCTGAAAGTACTGCGTCGCAGCCTCATGCATATCGGTCAGCTGCCGCCGCAGACCCGCCTGCGCCGCCTCTTCCGGCGAACTCCACTCCCGCTTGGGCAGCGGAATACCCGCCTTCTGCGCCACGGCACGAACGGCCTCCGGGAAGCTAATGTTCTCAATTCGCTGCACAAAGGTAAAAACATCGCCCTTCGCATGGCAGCCAAAGCAGTAGAAGTAGCTGTGCTGCGCATTCACGCTGAAAGACGGCGACTTCTCCTGGTGAAACGGGCACAACCCCGTAAAGTTCTGCGCGCCGCTCTTGCGGAGACGCACATACTCCCCGATCACCTTCACGATGTCGGTCCCCTGCTTCACGGTCTGCGCAAAGTTTTCAGCCATACGTTATTAGCGTAGACGTTCAGGCGTAGTGGAAAACATGTGCTTGCAGGCAATGAGCGATCAGTGCAGGGTCTTTAATCGGTCACCCATTTTAGCCAAGCCTTCCGCACACTCTCTGAGATGGGTTCCTGTCACTGGACTCGGTGGGCTATCCAAATAAGAAACCACTGCATCCCAAAGCCGCTTTTCATTCGGATCATCCGGAACATTCTGTCCGTGCAATCGGCTTAAGGCCTCTGCCCTTAGTGCGTTCATTTCGGGAAAATACTCACGCCGCACCTCATTAGTGAAAGCGTCGGAGCGGACGAAGAAGTCCTCCCGCAACTCGGCAATCGGTTTGTCATCAGGTTCTGGCGTCCCAGCCTGAGCACGCTGCATGGGCTTGTTCAGGTCTTGTTCTCTAACCTCTTGGCGACGTCCGATCACTCTAAGAGAAGCACAGAAACGAGTTATCTCATTTGAGAGATCTTCGTTTGACATTCTCTTGTAATTACCCGCCAACGAGGATCCACTTGGCAACGTTGCTTTTGCTTTGGAAGCATTGGGACTTTGTGTGTAAGCATGCGTCGGTGGAGTCACGATAGATGCAATTTGCTGTTGAGCTAACAAGGTTGGCTGATGTTCGGTAGAGGGCGTGTTTGCCGCCTTCTCAGAGACTAATTGCCGAACTTTGATCCATCTGAGCGTCTCCGGCAAGCCAATCCCTATATAGAGCCATATCGCAGCACTAGCAGAGACCCTCCACAACACTGGTTGTTGAGTCTTTAGCGCCCAGACAAACCCCGTCACTCCGAGAATTGTCGCTGAAGCCCAGAAGCACACTCGTGCAATGACATACTCAGGAGGATTAAACCCAAGAACACTAAAACCTACGCCTACGAGAAGGCAGCAGACTGCTCCACTCACACCCCAAGCGATGTCCAAGCCACAATCTCCTAATCGTTGGATGAAAGACTGTCAGCGCCACGCTTGCCTAAATAATTTTCGCTCACAACATTCAGGCGGTCTTTTGAAGTTGCAGCGCCTCATGTATTACGCGCCGGACAAAGTTTTCGTAACTCTCTCCGCTTTGGTCTGCCAGTTGCCGCACCCTCTGCTCGTCGGCAGCATCGAGCGTGATGATGTTGCTCGACGCGGGAGCCACCTTATAACGCACTGTATGGCTGCCGCTCTCCAAAGCGGCTGCCATATCCTGCTCCACCATTTCGCGATTGTCAAACCACCAATCTGCCTCGCCCGACTCTTTTTCGAAACGGGGAACGATGCGGGCCGACGTTGGAATTTCACTCATCTTCATGCCTGTGCCTGCTCTGCAGGTATTGCTTTCGTAGAAATGCTCCAGGTTCGAAGGCGGTCACGGGCCGCAGCCGTTCATTCCGCTCCGTCACGATCACTAGGAGTATTCTTCCACGTACCGTGTCACCCACGTAAGAGAATCTTACTTCTCCCTGCTCCTCGCTGTAACCGGCATCGAACGGATCACGTGCCAAAACTTCTTCCACCTCAGCCGGGGTGATGCCATGACGGGCAATGTGGCTCCGGTTTGCATCGTCCCATTGCAGGAAAAGCATATTCAAGTCTAACCAGCGTCCACGAGAACCAACTTCTGCAAGGAGCCACTAGTCCAGCAACGCTGTGCGCACACAATCTGCCGAATAAGGCAAGATACACAAGGAGGAGGCAATCCCATTCCACATTTCTTCTTCAAAATCATCCCGCCCCGCCCCACCTTCGCCCAGGACATGACGGCCGAAGAGCGTGGCCTCATGCAGCAGCACGCCGCCTACGCCAGGGACCTGTTCGACAAGGGCCAACTGCTGGCCTACGGCCCCGTACTCGATCCGGCCGGCTCCTTCGGTATCGGCCTCCTCGAAATGGACAGCATGGAAGACGCCGACCGCATGGCCGCCAGCGACCCCACCGTAAAGGCCGGTCTCAACACCTACACTCTTGCGCCCATGCACATCGCCGCATCGCAGCCGTCGCGCTCCGCCGGGTAAACTGGCGGGAATGGACCTGAAGAACAAGCGCGTTCTGGTGGTTGGGCTGGGCAAGAGCGGCGTCTCCGCGGCCATCTACCTGCGCGGTCTGGGCGCACGCGTCACCGTCAGCGACACGCGCCCAAGCAGCGATCTGGCCAAGGAGATTCCCGCGCTGCTGGACGCGGGGGTCATGGTCGAAACCGGTGGTCATGGCGTTCTAACGTTCCGCCGTCAGGATCTCATCGTCATCTCCCCCGGCGTGCCGCTCTCCACACCAGAGGTCCAGCAGGTCATGCGCTACGGCGTCCCAGTCATTGGTGAACTGGAACTCGCCGCACAGGCGCTGCGAGGCAACATCATCGCAATCACCGGCTCCAACGGCAAAACAACCACAACCGCCCTGACCGGCCACATTCTGCGGCACGCCCAACTCAACGTAGCCGTGGGTGGCAACATCGGCTTGCCCGTGGTCGAC
>CAXUBG010000059.1:0-523 GCA_964249285.1 uncultured Terriglobus sp.
TTGGAGGAAGAGTCAGGCGGGAAACTGGCGTGACCCCGGATGCCTGCTGTGACTCCGGGCGATGCCATGAATGGCCGGAAGACGCTGACGTGAGCGGCTGAAGCTGTGGCCCCTCCGCAAGCACTAGCTTCCTCTGTGATTTCCTTGTTTTATGTTCCGGAAGCTATCGGTCCATCACAGCGCCATCCGCGATCCACTTTGCGATGGCCGCGATCTCCTCCGGTGAAAGCTCACCCTTTGGGGGCATGTTCATGGGGTGATCCGATGGTCCCTGATGGCGGACTAGTTGAACGAGCAGGCTGTTGTCCGGGTCACCTGGAACGGCCGCCGCGCCATGCTTGCCGCCCCGCAGCAAAAGCGCGCGCGTGCTCAGATTGAAGCCACCCTTGTGGTTCATGCCGGAGTGGCAGCGGTAGCAGTTCTCGCGCAGTACCGGTTTTACGGTGCCCTGGAAATATGTCAGTCTGACGGCATCTTCAGGGGTCGCGGGATGAAAGCAGGCGGGCGGCTCCGGCAGCGGGCC
>CAXUBG010000059.1:533-16489 GCA_964249285.1 uncultured Terriglobus sp.
ATAATGCCCCTTCCTCTCTTCAACCTTACTGTGTGGACGCGGGCGCGTGACGCAGATGAGCGTGCTCTTACGCGCGGGCGCATCTCTTGGCGAGCGGCTTGCGTGAGACGGAAACGGAGGCGTAACCGTTGCGGCACGCATCAGGCTGATCACTTCACAGCCGCGGGCCGGATCGCCTACGCTGGAGGAGCTCTGATGTTTGATTCTCCGCGGCCGGTTCATTCCGTGACCACGTACATACAGCGAGTTGCCCTTTATGGCACCCTGGCCGTTGCTGCCGTGCAGGCGGTTCCGGACGCGGCGGCAGCGGTGCGCCACGCCGCGCTGCATCCCGCCGCGAGCGCGTCTCGCGCCCATGCGCCGGTTCATGCCCGTGCGGTCCCGCCCACGCATGGTCATCCTGCTCCGCATGGAAAGGAACGGGGCGCATCGTCCGCCCGTGCCAGCAGGGCAAACGCCTCGCCCAGAGCCCAGACCGGACATCACCCATACGCTTCCGTTGCGGCAGCGGAAAAGTCATACACCCGTCCACGAGGCGTTCCGGCAACCCCGGCTGTGGCGGCGCGGGCGCAGCGGCCGATCGCCGCGCCAGAACGTGCGGCGCAACAGGCGAAAGAGGATCGCGTACATGCCTGGCTTCAGGCGCAACATCCTGATGCTGCGATGCAGCACGAGAGTTCCCGGGAAAGCGCTGATACCGCGAAGCCGGTTGTGCTAAAGAGCGCGGCGGGTGCGGTTCCCGTTGCTGCGCAGGATGCGCATCCTGCCGTACCGGCACCGGTCATTCGCCTCAGCCCCGCCGCGCTGCAGAGCGATGAGGCGATGCACGCGTCCGCCAGAGAACAGCCTTCACCCACTGCCCCGGACGACAACGCCGCCATCGCGGAAGAAAGTCACATCCCCAGCACGGCCCCGACGGAACGCAACGCCACGCCCTTTACACATGGTGACTTCAACATTGCCGCAGGCGGTGGCAGCCCGTCCGGCAAGAGCCCTGCCGCGCCGGTGCTGCGCGCCTCCTCGCCCGCCGCGAGCGCGCTGCTGGCCAGCAAACCCCGCGTGGATCCTGTGCCGGTGGAGGTGGCCGCGCTTGGGAACGTGGGTCCAGCGCCGGTGGTACATGCGCCCGCCGCCCCGGTCAGGCTTCTCCCCGCTGACGAGGACGCCGCCAATGCCGCCTCGCTGGTCAAGGTCAACCTGTATGACAGCGCGGGCAAGCTGATCCTGATTCCTCCCATGAAGGGTACGCACGACATCCTTGTCCACCAGAACACGATGGCGGTCGCGGACGGCCTGCAGCGGATTTCCAATGACGGGCAACTTGCCGGGATGCGCCGCAGCGGCCTGCTGACCGCCTTGCCGGAGACGGCGGGCATCGGTGTGGACGAACGCCTGCCGTTGAACCGCCGCTACGCCCGGCCCTGGTCCGTTCACTTTCTGAACGACCTGGCACGCGCCCACTACGCACGCTTTCATACGCCGCTGATTGTTACCTCCGCTGTTCGCACCGTTGCCTTTCAGCGGCACCTGGTGTTGGTGAACGGCAATGCCGCCCCGCCCACGGGGGACATTGCATCGCCCCATCTTTATGGGCAGGCAGTGGATATTGCCAAGCACGGCATGTCCATCACGGAGATCGCGTGGATGCGCGCCTATCTGACGCCCGTGGAGACCGAGGGCAAGATCGATGTGGAAGAGGAATTCCAGCAGGCCTGCTTCCACATCAGCGTGTATCGCAGCTATCTGGGCCTGCCCGGCAAGCAGCCCCTGCCCGAAGCCGAGCCGCCGGCCGTGCACACGCTGCAACAGGCAAAGGCTGCGCCCGCCAAGCGCCGTCACATTTCCACGGCGTTGCTGGCGATGCGGCTGCGATAGAGGGTTTGTTGGATCGCTAAGGACGCAAGGGTTTGCGCGAAGGGCGCAAGGACCCTAGCGGCTGTTGCGCAAACCTTCGCGTCCGTGGCGTTCTACTCCTACGTGTTCTCCGGTCCTAGAAACGGAGCCGCAGCGCGAGTTGCTGTGTGCGCGGATCGCCCACTGCGGTCGCCTGCCCGAAGGTGGCCGACGGGGCCGTTGGATATACGCCGCTGCCGAACGTACCATTGGGTACCAGGTCGTTGCGGTGATTGAGCGCGTTGAAGCTTTCGCCCAGAGCCTCGAGGCTCAGCCGCTCATGCAACACAAAGGTACGGCTCAGCCGCGCGTTCAGCGTGAAGGAGTCGAAGCCGGTACCGGTGTTGCGCGGCAGCAACGACCCGCTTTGCGCCTGACGGCATGCCGTGGTCAGGGTGCCGGCAAGGCATGGCCGCAGCGATGTGCCCTGCAGGCTGGTGATGCCGCTGGTTACGTTGAACGGCAGCCGCGACGTGTACTGCACGATGCCGCCCAACTGCCATCCATGCAGCAACGCGCTCTCAACGCCATGACCGGACGCCAGAGGAGAGTGCACCGTTGCGTCAAAGCTGACGCGGTGCCGCTGGTCATCATCGGAGCGGGCGCGGTCGTCGGCGACACGGAAGTTGTTTACCGGGCCGGAGAAGAAGAACTCACCCACGTCGTCCAGCGCCTTGGACCAGGTGTACGACACGCGCAGATTGCCCCACGCAACGGCGCGCTGCAGAAGGGAGACGGCGAGGCCATCGTATTGCGAATCCGCAACGCCCATGTACTGTTTGGCATTGCCGTACGCAGGGTTGGGGCGCGTGCCGTCTGGGTTGATGTTGCGGTTGATGGACGCCATCAGATGCGATCCGTGTACATGCTGATAGCTGATGCCCAGCGACGCGCGCGCGCCGAGCGCCTGCTCTATCTCCGCGCCGGCCTGAACCGCGGCGGCGCTTGGCAGGTGCGGGTCAAAAAGGGTGAAGTTGAGCAGCGCTCCGGTGGGTGGCGCGGCAGCGATGGCCGGAAAGACGGGTGACCCCGGCTGTCCCGGCGAAAACGTATAGCTGGCCAGTACCGCCTGCGCGTAGTTGACCGTGTTGTTCGCGGACAGCAGCGCATTGGCCAAGGGCCGCAACGCCACCCGGTCATAGAACAGGCCAAAGCTGCCGCGCAGCACGGTGCCGCCGTTGCGCGAAGGCGAAAACGCGATGCCGACCCGCGGCGCGATGTTATTCGTATCCGCCGCGACCGTCGGCAGACCCTCCACGTCGTACCGTGCGCCCAGGTTTACCGTCAGCCGCTCTGTGGCGCGCCATTCATCCTGCACGTACACGCCGAGGTTGGGATTGTTGATGGCTGCCGTGCTTGCGCCGAAGGTCTGCGTGTAGCCCTGGGTGTTGTACGTGCCGGCCTGAAAGGCTGCGAGCGAGGCGAAGCTGTATGAACCGCGTGACTGCATGGGAAAGGTGATGGTGGTTGCGTTGAAGAGGAAGTCCGCACCTGCCTTCAGCGCGTGCGGACCGCGCTGCAGCACCACGTTCTCGACCGCTTCGCCGGTGATGTTGCGCCGTGCCGTGGGGGAGGACGAGAAGCGTCCAAAGGTCGCCACACCGGCGATCGCGACGGTTGGGCCGATGCTGTCATTGGGCGGCGCATTCAGGTCGTCATAGGTGAACTGTGCCCGGCTCTCACTCAGAAGGTGCGGTGTGATGGTGAGCACGTTACTCGCCGCGACGGTGTTGTTGGTGTCGCGCACGGCGGTGCCGTTGCTGATGGTGGACAGGCCCCCAACACCGCGTGCGTTCACCGCGTTCAGCCGGTACAGGCTGTAACGAAGTGTGGCGGTGTCGCGTGTACTTGCCCGGTGGTCCAAACGGCCAAAGACGGTATCGGTATGCGTGGTTGTGGGATAAAGCGCGGTCGCACCCGTGCCGGCGGTCAGCAGCGGGCCGCCATAGCCGGTCGCCTGCAGACGCGCATTCACGGCCGCCGCAGCGCCTGGGGCGATGGTGATGATGCCATCCGTCGTGAGCCGGCGGCCCTCGTAATTGCCGAAGAAGAAGGTACGGCCATGCACCACCGGACCACCGGCGCTGCCGCCGAACTGACCCTGGGTGAGCGGCAGCGTGGAGTGGCTGAGCGGATTGGCCGCGTTCAGCCGCTGGTTGCGCAGGAATCCGTAGGCGCTGCCATGAAGGGACGACGTTCCGGCACGCGTCACCACGTTGAAGTAGCCGCCCAGCGCCCGGCCGAACTCCGCCTGGCCGCCGGATGTCACCACCTGGAACTCCGACACCGTGTCCAGGCCAAAGACGTTGCCGGCCAGCCCCGCCGCATCGTCGTTTGCTGACAGCCCATCCACGACGAAGCTGTTGCTGAAATTACGCTGGCTGTTGACGGAGTAGCCCTGCCCGATCACTTCGCTGGTTTCAGCAAACACCTGCGCGCTGGCGGTATTTGTCTGCGAGACACCGGGCAGCAGCAGCGCCAGGTCGAGATAGTTGCGACCGTTGAAGGGCAACTGCTGTGCTTCGGCGGTCTGCACCGTGGCGGCGATTTCAGAGCGGGCGGACTCGACGGTGGGCGGTTCACTGGTCACATCGGCAGTGGTGCTGATGCGGCCGAGGTGGAGATCGCAATCCAGCTGGTAGGCGCCGCCCGGTTCCAGGTGAATGCGGTACTCGGCTGCGGAAAAGCCAGCCGCCTCGGCGGTCAGAAGGTAGTCGCCGGGTGGCAGAAGCGGAAAGCGGAAGCGGCCCCGTGCGTCGGCCTGCAGCTTTGTGTTGGCATCGGTGCCGGTGTTCCGTGCGTGCACCGTCGCGCCGGGCACCGCTGCGTGCTGCGGATCAAAGACGATGCCCGCAATGCTGCCGGACGTGATGCTCTGCTGGGCAGCACATAACGCGAAAGAGGCAAGGACAAACGCGGGTGCGCCAATGCGCATGCGTGCAAGAAACATTCGTGTGGCTCCAGATCAGGTGAGACAGGCACGTGCACTGAGGTGCCGCCTTGCAGGCGGCAGTAGGTCAGGCGATGTCTGGAGAAACTGGAGGGCCGCGAGTTTCGTCGCCGCTGCGGGCCGGTGATCTATCGCACTCATTCCCCAGAGGCAGGCCTGCACGCTCCAGTGAGATTGGAACGGCACGGTGAAGGCTTGCTGTTGGTGCGACCCCGTGCGTGGCAGCACTTACCGGAGCCAGCGGTGTGCACGGGCAACGCTCCTGCACCGCCGCGAACCGATGATCCTCTGCTGTCGCCGCGTGCAGTGCATGATGGTGCATCCGTTGGCTGCAGCCGTGGAGGGAACGGCAGCATGAAGGCAGGTCAGGACCGGCCTGCGCGGTTGCGAACGGAGCTGCAAACGCCGCGCAGAACAGCAGCAGCAGAGCAGCCGCAACCACTCGCCACGTACCTTCTACACTCGTTCTGTGTTGGAGGCCCACGGCTCCACTCTACATCGGCCTGGCTGAAAAGCAACGCGTGTCTGAAATCAACGTGCGGATTACGCGAATCACACGCTAGAATGGCGCACACACCCAGACCCGAGGCCATGCACGATGTCCAATGTCTCTGTCTATCCTGACCCTTTTGCAAATGGACCGCGCGATCCCTACGACGCGCAACCGCCTCTGACACGGACACAACGCGTTGCGAATACCTTCATTGCTCCCTCCAGCACGTTTGCCGACCTGCGGCGTGACCGCTCGTGGTGGCTTGCGTTTGTCATCCTCGCCGGGTTCGCATATCTTTTCACCTTGACGGCGCTGTCCCACGTTGGGGCGCCACGTCTGGCTGAGAGCGCCATCCGCAACAATCCAGCGCAGAATGAACGGCTGCAGCAGGCCTCGCCGGAGCAGCGCGCGCAGACTCTGCGTATCACCGCAACTTTCATGCAGGTTTCGTTCTACTCCTGGCCGGTGCTGCTGCTCCTGTTGACCGCCATTGGAGCAGGGCTGTTATGGGTGGGTTTTAACTTTATGCTGGGTGGCACGGCCAGCTTCGCGGGCATGTTCGCCGTCATGATGTTTGCGTGGCTGCCATCCATCATCCGGTCCATGCTCTCCACGCTGATGCTCTTCCTTGGCGATCCTGAGGGATTCAACATCAACGACCCTGTCGGCACGAACCCCGGCTTCTACATGGCACCGGACAGTTCGCCATTCTTGAAAACGCTGCTCAGTTCTATTGACATCTTTACCATCTGGACCCTGGTGCTGATGGCCCTGGGCGCTGCCATCGTGGCGCGGGTGAAAATACGCAGCGGGATCATTCTGGTGTTCGCGGCGTGGTTCATTGTTGTGCTGGCGCGTGCGGCGATCGCAGCAGCCATGAGCTAACCTGCCGGCAAGTGTGGTCGAATAGACGTTGTAATCCTTTGACCACCCCGCACCCATTCAAGCCACGGCGCTGGCTCCGCAACGGCCACCTGCAAACGATCGCGGGAAACTTTCTGCCGCGCGTCAGCAGTTTACCCGCGGCGACGACGGAACTCATCCCCGTGCCCCTGCCGGCGGAAATGCGCGCCGTGCCAGAGATGGTTGCGCTGAATGCCAAGCTGCCCAGCCGCGTGCTGTGTCACTGCCACTGGCAGCCTCGCTCCGCGGATGCTCCCGCGGTCGTGCTGGTCCACGGGCTGGAGGGATCATCACATTCGCAGTACATCGCCGGAAATGCAAACAAGCTGTATGCGCTGGGCTGCAGCGTCATCCGTATGAACATGCGCAACTGCGGCGGAACGGATGCGCTCTCGCCCACGCTGTACCACTCTGGCATGTCCGGAGATGTGATCGCGGTGGCGGAATGGCTGATTGCGCGCGGCTGCACGCGCGTGGCCCTGGCCGGGTACAGCATGGGCGGCAATCTGGTCCTGAAGGCACTGGGCGAGCTTGGCCGCGAAGCACCGCCGGGACTGATTGCTGGCATCGCTGTCTCACCTCCCATGGATTTAGGCGACAGTGCGGACGCACTTCACCACTGGTCTAACCGCCTCTATGAGCGGCGTTTTTTGCGCAACCTGCTGGCGCGGTACCGCCGCAAGGTCAAGCTCTATCCAGCGATCTTCGACGCATGCCGGGCCAATCATGTGCATTCGATCCGCGATTTCGACGAACACGTGATGACGCCGTACTGCGGCTTTGAGGGCGCAAGCGACTATTATGCCCGGTCCGGAAGCGCGCGGGGGCTGGAACGCATCGCCATTCCCGTGCTCGTCCTTCATGCCGTCGATGACCCGTTCATCAGGCTTAGCGATACAACGCGAGCCAAACTGCTTGCAAACCCTCACATCAGCTTCTTGGAACCGGCCCACGGCGGCCACTGCGCCTTTCTTGAAGACTCTTCAGAAGGCTATGACGGCTACTGGGCGGAGCGCGCACTGCTGCTCTTCGTCCGGCAGCACGCTGAAGTGCGAACAGGGGTGCCCGCATGATGAGCGAGTGGAACGCCGAGTGCGGTCCGGACGATCTCGTTCTTGTCGTTCCCTGGAGCGATCCTCAAGGCTCCGCACGCTGGATCGACCTGCGCCAAGACCCGGACGCACTGGACGAAATCATCGAGGCCGATGATTACCCAGCCCTGCTCGCCGCCTTGCGGGCCCTGAACGGCACCCGCTCTCCGGTCTTTACGGCGAAGTGTGACGCTTGGCCGATGGATCCGGACGAACTCGCCGCAACGCGTGACGATCTCATGCTGGATGGTGAAGTCGCCAGGGCCGGATTCACCAGCTACCTTGATATTCTCTGGCGTGAGCGAACCGTTTTCACCTCGCGTCACCGCATGGAAGGGATCTTGTATCGCGCGGAACGCCTCGCCGCCGACCTCCCCCATACGTTGGCCAAGCTGGAGTGGACGCTGCGTCCGGCTGTCGCCGATCTGGACGGCACCGTCGCCGAGGGCTTCGCCGTCACGCTCTACGTAAAAGCTTTAGGCGTTGATGCCACGGAAGCAACTCTGCGCTGGGATCAAGCCCTGAGTGCCGCAACAGGACTTCTGCGTGCGAAAGAACTTGCGCCAGGGTAAATCGTTGCCGGCGACCATAAGCAAAGGTAAGCTAAAGGCTGTGAACCAGTAGCTCAGCCGGATAGAGCATCTGCCTTCTAAGCAGAGGGTCGCAGGTTCGAGTCCTGCCTGGTTCACCAACTAAAGGCTTGGTACCTGGGGTGTGCTCTCGAACTGCTCGCGTTCTACTTCAATGCTCTCGCGCCGCAGCACCACTGGGCGCGTGTCATGCCGCTCGTCATCCCGTTGCGTCACGCGCACCTCTTCTTTCAAGACAAGTTGGCGCGTGAGGATCAACTGTTCTTCAACTACGGGATAAATGGTGGTGGCACCTTCATGACGGACTCCGGGGGCGGACTCCACCGGTACATTCAGCTGGATCCGTTCAATATCGAAGGTACGCAGTGCTAACTTCTCATCGAGCGCCGTCTCGTACTCGTGAACAACCTTGCGGAGCCGCACCTTACCGGTTTCCACCACACGTTTACCGGTGAGCAGCCGCTCCTCGACCAGCGGGATCACTGTGGAATCGGCATTAGCAGGTACCTGGTCGACTCGAATCTCCGGTGCTCCGCCACCGCCGGCCTGCAGCAAGGCCGCAGTCGGAATGCGCACGGTTCGTCCAAGTGCTAATTGAATCTCGGTCATGGCAGCCACATCGTCAAAGGGGCCGACTGTGACTAGAACGTTGTGCTTTGTGGATTGCGAGGCCATACATCTCCAGCATTCGTCAGATGAGAAAAAAGACGACGGGCAAGGCTGCCAGGCAGCCTTGCCCGTGTGACGCTTAGAAAGTGCCGCGCGTGCCCGTGGTGGTGGTCTGGGTAGTGCCCGGAATCTCCTCCACATCTACCTCGGTGTGGCGGACACTATCGCGAACCGTCTCCGTACGCTCCGAGCTGTTCTTGCCAACTAGTACTTCCTCCACAACGCGCTGAGCCTTGCCAACCACGGCTTCCTCGCCGGTTGCACGAAGCTCGATGGCGCGGTCACCCGGCGTGAAGTCAGCCGCAGTGGCAATGCGGTCCACGGGGCGGCGTTCAATCAAAACGCGCTCCTCGCGCAGATTGACATCTGCGCTGACCGGCTCCTCAACAACGTGGGAGTACACGCGCACACCACCACGGTCCACCTCACGCTTTCCGACGACGAGATTCTCCTCCACGATGGGAATCGCAGTCTCGCCAGTTGCCGTGCCGCGCGTTGTCTGGTCGTATCCGGTTGCATACCCCGCGGTGCCAGCAGCCAGTCCGCTTACAGTTCCCGGTACGCCCGCCGAGATGTCGTCATACCCTGCGTCCGTGTCGCCGCTGCCCTTGATGTTACGCGCGCCATTCTCACGCATGAGCACGGCCACACCCTGTGCTTCCTGATCATCCGTCTTGACGGTGAGCAAGGCACCGCCCGTGTTCACGCCGCTTGCAAAATGCTCGTGTGCGTCATCGTCGCCACCAGTAAGGGACTTGAAGAAGTGGCTAACCTTCTCCCCGATTCCGGTACCTTCATGCTCGGTGCCTGCGTAATCGCTGCTGTCCTGCGCGACAATCTTCGCGTCGCTCGCGCTGACGTTACCCGCGGAGACGATCATCTGCTTGACGCGCTCTGCTTCAGAAGTGCTGCTGAAAAGTCCTACTACTGTCTTTGCCATGGGATAACTCCTCAAGTTCTGTTGAAGTACCGCAAACGTTATTGTTGTGAGAACAGCTCGACACGGCGGTTATCTGCCTTGCCCGCGTCCGTGGCGTTTGTATCGGCCGGATTTTCCTTGCCGAAACCTTCGCCCGTCAGGCGGCTGCCTTCGATACCCTTGCTTTTCAGATAGTTTCCGACGGCAAATGCGCGCTGCTGCGAGAGCGTCAGGTTATGCATGTCCGTACCGGTGCTGTCAGTGAAGCCTTCCACCCGGAGATGCGCACCAGGGTTCGATTTCATCGCATCAGCCGCACGGTCGAGTGTTGCCTGGTCTTCCGGTGTCAGGTCCGCCTTGTCTGTTTCAAAGTGAACCGAACCGAGCGATGGCAAGCCTGCCGTACTGGCGGTGGGGACTGCTGCAGGCTGCGCAGCATCCTGAGCTGGATGATGCCGTGTCAGGAAATAAGCGAGCAGCGCAAGCAGCAGCAAAAGCGGTAACAGCCACGCCCAGATAGGCAGGCCTTTCTTCTTTGTTTCTTCGTAGACCTTGACGCGGTCAGCCATAGAACTCCTCCTGGGAGCAAACGTGTTAGTCGACGCAGGTAAGTGGGATTAGTAGGTCTGGCCTGTGCGGTTGACGCCCTCACCGGTAGCAGGCAGGTCCTCGACGACCACTTCGGTATGCCGGACCGTATCGTGAATGGTCTCGGTGCGTTCCAGGGCTTCCTTGCCGACCAGAACTTCCTCGACGACGCGCGCATCTTTGGCCACCACGGCCTCTTCTGCCGTTTCTGTCAATTCAATGGTGCGTGACTGGAAAACCGCGTCCGTATCGGTCACTGGACGGTCCACCGCGACGCGGTCCACTGTCACGTGCTCCTCGCGGAGCTGAACGGACTCTTCCACCGGAACCTCGACAACACGCCGGTACAGTCGCACGCCGCCCTGGTCCACGGTGCGCTTGCCTACGACAAGTTCTTCCTCGATTACCGGAATCGCGCCAGTCCCGGCAGCTGCCGGTGCGTCCGAGCGGCTGCTCTGCACATCGTCAATCTTTGTAGCCTGGTGCTTGCCGAAGATGGTCTCCACGGCATTCTCGTGTCCAGAGGTGGTTGTCACCGATACAACAATCCCGCCCTCGCGAATGCCGCTCTTCAGGTGGTCGTAATCGCGGTCGGGCATACCAAGGGAAGCGAGCTCGGACTTATCCAATGCATCGACCGAAGCGCCATCTCCGCCAATCGTGGAAATACTACCCTCGGGCAGGCCAGCGTGGCGGAGGTCAGCCACTGCGGCATGCGCCTGGTCTTCATGGTGAAACAGGCACACGAGTGTGGTCGTGTCTGACATGACATACCTTTCTTACTAAGTTGAATTGTGTTGTTGTTGGGCTCGGCCCAGAACGTACGCGAACATGGTCGTAGCGGGAGGGCAACCTTCGGATCGATACCTGCAGTGCCCTGATCCAACCGAATAGAGTGGCGGGACGAGAATCCAGTTGCCCCCGGGCCGATGTGGCGCGTTGTGGCGCGCACCGCTCACGCAAGTGTTACGCGTGGAACAAGAGACGTCTGATGCGCACCTGCGAGGACGATGTAGATTATCTCCCCAGGGTTTGGCGCAGGTTGCCATTGCTGGCATCGAGCGCCGCCTGAGCTTCCTTGCGGGACAGGTGCCCCGCTTCCATGACAATGGCGAGGCGAACGGTACCCGCCTCTCGCAGCAAGTCTGCGGCTCGCTCCCGTGAAGCGCCGGTGACCTCTGTGATGAGCCGCTCGGCGCGATCCACCAGCTTGTGATTCGTGGTCTGCACATTCGTCATACGATTGCCGTACACGTGGCCTAGCCGGATCATCAGTCCCGTGGAAATCATGTTCAGCACCATCTTAGTAGCGGTGCCGGCCTTCATGCGCGTGGATCCTGTGATGATCTCCGGACCGGTCGCGGGTGTAATGGCAATGTCTGCCGCGCTCTCCACCGGCGAGCCCGGCACACAGGACAGCCCGATCACCAGGCAAAGGTGCTTCCGAGCCTGTTCCATCGCTCCTAAAACGTACGGAGTACGCCCGCTGGCCGCGATACCCACAAGCACGTCGTGCCCGGGCGACTGGTTAAAGCCGTTGGCCAGCAGGTCAATGCCGCCCTGTTCACGGCTGTCCTCCGCGCCCTCCGCGGAGACACGCAACGCCGAATCTCCGCCTGCAATGACACCCTGCACCAGGTCACGCGGCACGCCGAAGGTCGGCGGGCATTCGCTGGCATCCAGCACGCCCAGCCGGCCGCTGGTGCCCGCACCCGCGTAATACAGGCGGCCGCCTTTCAGCACGCGTTCGCGGGTCGCGTCAATGGCGCGCGCAATGTGTGGAATCTGTTCACGCACACGGTCCGCAATCGTGTAGTCCTCGTCATTGATGATGTGCAACATCAGTTCCGTAGAGACGGCGTCAATGTTCTCCGAGGAGGGATTGCGTGTTTCGGTCAGCAGATCGGCGAACATCATAGGTGAGCCATTATCGCGCGCGGAGGGCCTATGGAGCACCATCTGCGAGCGCCAACCTGAGCAGATAGCAGAAGGCAACCACACGCGTTCGCTTTCAATACGGTCAAGTGCCAGGGTGTCCGGTGTAAGGCGGGCGCGAATCAACCGGCTGCTCACCGCGCTCGCAGGGCGTGTTTGTGATACGGTGACCTTACCGTTCACTAAATCTTAACAACCGGCCCGCCACCCTGCAGGTCCGGCAATGTTCGTCCCCTATTCGGAGGAGTCATGCGTTTTAGTCCAATCACCATTGCGTGTGCGGCGGTTCTCGCCACAGGTTCCGTTGCACTTATGCACGGCCAGGCAAGCATCGGCGGATCGCTGCGCGGCAACATCACGGATGCTTCGGGCGCGGTCGTTCCCAACAGCTCCGCTACGCTGACCAACAACGAGACCGGCGTTGTCTTCAACGCGCCAGTAAACGCCGCCGGCGAATACGGCTTTTCCAACATCACACCCGGCCGCTACACCTTGGTGGTGAGCAGCGCGGGATTCACCAGCGCCAAGTTCGACGACGTCATCATCGACCTGAACCAGACCAAGAGCCTGCCGGTAAAGTTGGCCGTGGGCGGCAGCAGCACCACGGTCGAAGTGACAACCGAGAGTGAAAAGATCGTGACCCAGGAGACGAGCGTCACCGGCCTGTTCACCGCCACGGAGATCGCCAACCTGCCGCTGAACGGGCGCGACTACCAGAACCTGGTGTATCTGTCGCCGGGCGTATCCCGGTCGGCCAGCGGCACGGGGCAGGGGTCAAATGTGGTGGCGGCCGGCACCCGTCCCACGAACAACAACTACCTGATCGACGGCGTGGATAACAACAGTCCGGTGGTTCCCTCCGGCGCGGCCGGCGGCAGCAGCGGCCAGATCGGTGCCGTGCCGATTGATCAGATCAGTGAGTTCACTGTGATCAGTACCAACGGCTCTGCGGAGTTTGGCCGTTCCTCCGGCGCGGTGGTCAACGTCGTCACAAAGAGCGGCACCAACCAGATTCACGGCACCCTCTTTGAGTTTGTACGGAATCCCAAGTTCAACACCCGGCTCTGGTTCGATCCGTTGAACTTCAAGTCCGCCCTAAAGCAGAACGACTTTGGCGGGCGGTTCGGCTTTCCCATCCGCAAGGACAAGACGTTCATGGCGGGCGCGTACGAGGGGTACCGTCAGCGTCAGAGCGCGACCACGACACTGACCCTGCCGACGACGGAGGCCATCAACGCCATCACGCAACCAGCCCTGCAAGCATTGTTGCGGGCGACCTTTCCGGCCTTCTCGAACGGGGGCACGCCTGTTACGGCCACCAATTTTACCGCCAATGGCATCGCCTCCGCGACGCAGAACGTGAAGATCCTCAATCCGCTGGATGGCGACACGGGATTCGTCCGATTCGATCAGGTCTTCTCTGACCGCAATCAGGCGTTCCTGACGGGCAGCATCGCCAACATTGTGCAGAGCGCCGCACAAACCAATGCCGTGCCCTTCGCGGGCTACGGGCAGACGCAACGCCCGTATCACTTCGTGCTGGGAAATAACTTCACCTTCTCGCCGCATGTGCTGAACTCGTTCCGCATCGGTGTGCAGCGGCAGTCTCTGTCGTTTCCGGGTGAGCCGCCCAGCGCGGCGCTGCTGGCCTCCGGTACCGCGCGCACGGCTGGGCCGTTTGCCGGAACGCCCTACTCTGCATCGTTGGCCTCGCCCAATGGCGTTCCTAACTTAAACAGCTTGCTGGGTCTCTACACGGGAACGGGCGTGTCCGCGAACTTCCCGCAGGGGCGTGCGGAAAACACCATCGTCGCGACCGACGTCGTGAGCTGGGTGCGCGGCAAGCACGAATTGAAGATGGGCGCGGAGGTTCGCCGCATTCAGGAGAACGGGTATTTTTCAGCCACGGTGCGGCCATCGGTCACGCTGAACGACACAACGTTCGCGAATTTCCAGGCGGGTGCGGTCAGCAACATCTCACAACGCTTCTATATCAATGGCAGCTCGGAACGCGGCTTTCGCCAGTTCGAGCAGGGCTACTTCGTGGAGGACACCTGGCGCGCGACCGGCCGCCTGACCATTGAAGCGGGTATCCGGTATGACCTCTACCCCGCCTTCGGCGAGTCCAAGAACCTGATCGCCAACATGTTCGTCATCGGATCCAACGGGCAGCCCGAAGCGTGCACGTCCTTGCCCTACAACGCCAACATGACGCAGGTGGCGCTCCTGAATGCCAAGCAGTTCGGTCTGAAGGCGTTCTGCACGGATTACAACAACGTCGCGCCGCGCCTTGGTTTCTCCTACGATGTCACCGGCAGCGGCAAGACGGTGGTGCGCGGGGCGTGGGGCTACTTCTACGACCGTATCTTCGACAATGTGTACGGCAACTCCCGCTTCAATGCGCCATTCACCGTGGCAACGGTAACTACGCCGCAATACTACGACGGGACGCAGGCCACCGGTGCCGCTGCCTCCATCTCAACTACGGGCCAGTACAGCGCAACCACCGTTGACCCCAACATCCGCCAGCCGTACACGCAGCACTTCAATCTCTCTCTCGGCCAGGAGCTGGACGCGAACACATCCTTGACGGTGGCCTACGTGGGCAGCATCGGCACCAAGCTGCTGACGACTGGATACCCGAATTACGGCAGCACGTTCCCAGTCGCGTTCCGTCCGACGAATCAGGGCAATTTGACGCGTCTCCAGTCCGACATCAACGCCGGGATTATTCGCGGACCATTTACCACTATCACCAACGTGCAATCAAACGGTAACTCGAACTTCCATTCCCTGGAGGTTTCGCTCCGCCGGCGAACGACGCACGGCTTCTCGGGGCAGGTGGCGTATACCTTCGCGCACAGCATGGACTCCATCTCGGACGAGATCGCGGGCAACACTGATTCCTCCGCGCCGCAGAACGCCTATGACAACCTGCTTGCTCCGTATCTTGCACCCGGCACGCCATGCACCTCGTCCACTGTCACCAATCAAATCACGGCTGCAACGATTTCAGACCCGGCGGTGTATACGGCGGCGGTGCAGTGCGCGACGCGCAACACCACGCTGACCACCCAACAGGCAGCGGTGCTGTTCGCGCAGAACTTCACGGTCTTCCGGCCCATCGGCTCCAACTACGGCGACTCGTCCTTCGATGTGCGCCAGCGCGTGGCCGTAAACACGGTCTACGCCCTGCCGTTCGGCCGAGGCAAGGCATTTGGCAGCAACATGAATGGCCTGCTGAACGAAATCGTGGGTGGATTCAACCTGTCCAGCACGGTGGACGCGCAAACGGGTACGCCCTTCATCATCATCACTGGTGTGGACTCGAACCGCGATGGCAACACCAACGATCGCGCCGTTCTGCTGAACTATGGCACTGGGCACAATCCTCCACTGGTAAAGAACAGTTCGATTTACACCAATGCCAAGAACGGATTTGCCCAAAGTGTGAGCCGTTTCCCATGTGATCCTGTCACGGGCCAGCTCAATCCGGTGACGCGCTCGCGTACCTGCGGCGACGGGAATGGCGTCATCGCATTGAACCAGGGTATCGGCCTCATCGACCCCACGCAGCGGATGCATCGTGGCCAGCTGCGAGAGCCGGGTATCTTCAACTGGGACATGGAGCTCTTTAAGAACTTCCACGTCTACCGCGAGAGTAACCTGCGCTTCAGCGCGGACGGCTTTAACGTCCTGAACCACGCGAACTTCGGCGTTTTCAGCAACACGCTGAGTTCGCCCACGAACTTCGCCCGGTCGTCCGCGCAACGCGCGATCAACAACACCTACTCCCGCCAGTTTCAGTTCGCGCTAAAGTACGAGTTCTAAGCAGGGCGGCAGCACAACAGGGCATGGCGTGAGCCGTGCCCTGTTTTTCGGAACCTGTTTCCCCGGTGTGTGACGGGCGCGGTCGGTGTCAGTC